>NZ_CP120373.1:2415477-2715955 GCF_029892065.1 Sinorhizobium garamanticum
TCAAGGCGGGCCTTGCCTATGTCACGGAAGACCGCAAGCAGCTCGGTCTCGTGCTGATCAACAACATCAAGGATAACACGACGCTTGCCAACCTGAGCGCGGTCGCGTCGAACGGCGTCATCGATGAGCGCAAAGAGAGAAAGGTCGCTGCGGACTATCGCTCCAAGCTCCGGATCCGTTCGCATTCGATCTATCAGGAGACGGTGAATCTCTCTGGCGGCAATCAGCAGAAGGTGGTTCTGTCCAAGTGGCTGTTCACCAACCCGGAGGTTCTCATACTCGATGAGCCGACACGCGGCATCGACATCGGCGCGAAGTATGAAATCTACACCATCATCAACCAACTCGCGGCCGAGGGCAAAGGCATCCTGATGATTTCGTCGGAGATGCCGGAACTACTCGGGACCTGCGATCGCATCTATGTCATGAACGAAGGGCGCATCGTGGCAGAGCTTTCCAAGGAAGAAGCAAGCCAGGAATCCATCATGCGTGCCATCATGCGTTCAGGGGAGAAACACTAATGGTCGCCGATACGAGCACCCATACCACCAAACCGTCGATCGGCGATTATCTCAGGAACAATATCCGCGAATACGGCCTTCTGGTCGCGCTCGTGATCATCATGCTGTTCTTCCAGTTCGTGACCGACGGCGTTCTCTTCAGGCCCGTGAACATCACGAACCTGGTGCTGCAGAACTCGTTCATCGTCATCATGGCGCTGGGCATGCTGCTGATCATCGTCGCCGGCCATATCGATCTATCCGTCGGCTCGATCGTGGCCTTCATCGGCGCGATCTCTGCGATCATGCTGGTCAAATGGCAGGTTCATTTCGCGATCGTGGTGCCCGCCTGTCTGATCCTCGGCGGTATCATGGGGGCCGCACAGGGCTACTGGGTCGCCTATCAGAAGATTCCCTCATTCATCGTCACCCTTGCGGGCATGCTGGTTTTCCGCGGTCTCACCTATGTGGTGCTAGGCGGACGCCCGATCGGGCCGTTCCCGAAGGAATTCCAGCTGCTTTCGACGGGCTTCATCCCGGACTTCCTGTCACTCTCCGATCCGGCGACCAGTCTCATCAAGAACTATGTGGCTTTGTTCGCGGTCATCGCGCTGGTGGCCTATGCCATCTACGCCGGCTTCCGCAATCGCCGGATCAACGAGCAGCACGGCACCGAGAACGAGCCTTTCGTCTTTTTCGCCATCCAGATGGCGGTCATCGGCGTCGTCGCCCTGTTCCTCGGTTTCCAGCTCTCGACCTATCGCGGCCTGCCGAACGTCCTTATTGTCATGGGCGTGCTGATCGCCTTGTACACGTTCGTCACCACGCGTACGACGATCGGCCGCCGGATCTATGCGATGGGCGGCAACGAGAAGGCGGCCAAGCTCTCCGGCATCAACACCGAACGACTGACCTTCTACGCCTTCGTGAACATGGGCGTGCTCGCCGCCCTTGCCGGCATGATCATCACGGCGCGGTTGAACTCGGCCACTCCGAAGGCAGGCGTCGGTTTCGAACTCGACGTCATCGCGGCCTGCTTCATCGGTGGAGCGTCGGCTTCGGGCGGCGTCGGCAAGATCACCGGTGCCGTAATCGGCGCCTTCATCATGGGCGTGATGAACAACGGCATGTCGATCATGGGCATCGGCATCGACTACCAGCAGCTGATCAAGGGTCTCGTGCTGCTCGCAGCCGTATTCTTCGACGTCTACAACAAGAACAAAGGCAAAGGTTGACCGGTTCTCCGATCAGCCAGCATTGAACCAGAAACAGAAACGGGCGGCTGCGGCCGCTGGATTGGGTGACGCAACTCACCCTCAGGGCGGCGCATTGCCTGCATCATGAATGGCAGGCAGCCCAGTTCGACAGGAAGGACAGGAACGTGCTGATTTCTCAGGTCAGGAAGGAAGATGGATCGATCGCCGTCGCCGTTCGCTCGCCGGGCGAGATGGCTCGCGTCGTCAAGGGGGCGGAAAGCGTCTACGCACTGGCAATGGAGGCGGCCAACGGCGGCAAGAGCCTCAAGGAGGTGATCGACGCCCGCGGTCTGGGCGATACGGTCGATCTCGAGAAGGCGTATGCGGAAGGCCGGCTTCTTTCACCTATCACTCATCCTGATCCCGCGCACCTGCATCTGACCGGAACCGGCTTGACCCATCTCGGCTCGGCGGCGACCCGCGACGCCATGCACAAGAAGACGGCCGAGGCCGTGGAAGAGACGCTGACCGATTCGATGAAGATGTTCCGCATGGGACTCGAAGGCGGCAAGCCGAAGCCGGGCGAAAAGGGCGTCCAGCCGGAATGGTTCTACAAGGGCAACGGCATCGCCGCGGTCGCCCCGGGCCAACCGCTGACGTCGCCCGCCTTTGCCGAAGATGGTGGCGAGGAACCGGAAATGGCCGGCATCTATGTCATCTCGGACAAGGGCGTGCCCTACCGCCTCGGCTTTGCCGTCGCCAACGAGTTTTCCGATCACAAGACGGAACGGGTCAATTATCTCTGGCTCGCGCATTCGAAGCTGCGCCAGGCGAGCTTCGGGCCGGAAATTCGCATCGGTGTGGCGCCTGACGACATTCGCGGCACCTCGCGCATCCTGCGCGGCGGCGAGGTACTGTGGGAAAAGCCGTTCCTTTCCGGCGAAGCGAACATGTCGCACAGCTTCGCCAACCTCGAATATCACCATTTCAAGTACGGTCTCTTCCGTGTGCCGGGCGACGTGCATGTGCACATGTTCGGCACGGCGACGCTTTCCTTCGGCGACGGCATCCGGACTGAGGAGGGCGACGTATTCGAGATCGAGGCCGGGGAATTCGGCCTGCCGTTGCGCAATCCGCTGGCGATTGCGGCAGAGGAAGAGATCGCAATACGCCAACTCTGATATATCTGCTACGGCAGCCGCAGGCCGCGAGGGCGGCCGGTTGCGTCAAGAAGACAAGGAGGCTCAGAGCCCATGACACTTCATCAGAACCTGATCGCCGGCGAATGGGTCGGCACGGATGGCGTTGCCAACATCAATCCGTCGAACACCAACGATGTCATCGGCGACTATGCCCGCGCCAGCGCCGACGACGCGTTAGCCGCGATCGCGGCGGCCAAGGCGGCGTTTCCGGCCTGGTCGCGCTCCGGCATCCTCGAGCGCCACGCGATCTTAAAGAAGACCGCCGACGAGATCCTGGCGCGCAAGGACGAACTCGGGCGGCTGTTGTCGCGCGAGGAGGGCAAGACGCTGGCCGAGGGCATCGGCGAGACGGTGCGGGCCGGCCAGATCTTCGACTTCTTCGCCGGCGAAGCTCTGCGGCTGGCCGGCGAGGTCATCCCGTCGGTGCGGCCCAATATCGGTGTCGAGATCACCCGCGAGCCAGTCGGCGTCGTCGGCATCATCACCCCGTGGAACTTTCCGATCGCCATTCCCGCCTGGAAGATTGCCCCGGCGCTTTGCTACGGCAACACCGTCGTCTTCAAGCCGGCCGAACTGGTGCCCGGCTGCTCGTGGGCGATCGTCGATATTCTCCACCGCGCCGGTCTGCCCAAGGGGGTGTTGAACCTCGTCATGGGCAAGGGCTCGGTCGTCGGCCAGGCGATGCTCGACAGCCCCGACCTGCAGGCGATCACCTTCACCGGCTCGGTCGGCACCGGCAAACGTGTCGCCGCCGCCTCGGTCGAGCACAACCGCAAATTCCAGCTGGAGATGGGCGGCAAGAACCCGTTCGTCGTGCTCGATGACGCCGACCTTGCGGTCGCCGTCGAGGCGGCGGTCAATTCCGCCTTCTTCTCGACCGGCCAGCGCTGCACCGCCTCGTCGCGGCTGATCGTCACCGAAGGCATCCACGATAAGTTCGTCGCGGCGATGGCCGAGCGGATGCACGGTCTTGTCGTCGACGACGCCTTGAAGGCCGGCACCCATATCGGTCCGGTCGTCGATCAGGGCCAGTTGAACCAGGACACCGACTATATCGCCATCGGCCAGCAGGAAGGCGCCAGGCTCGCCTTCGGCGGCGAACTGATTGCCCGCGACACGCCCGGCTTCTATCTGCAGCCGGCGCTGTTCACCGAGGCGACCAATCAGATGCGCATATCCCGCGAGGAAATCTTTGGCCCGGTGGCGGCGGTGATCCGGGTGAAGGACTACGACGAGGCGCTTGCCGTTGCCAACGACACGCCGTTCGGGCTGTCCTCCGGCATCGCCACCACCAGCCTCAAGCATGCGACGCATTTCAAGCGCAATGCCGAGGCCGGCATGGTGATGGTCAACCTGCCGACCGCCGGCGTCGATTTCCACGTGCCGTTCGGCGGCCGCAAGGGCTCGTCCTACGGCTCGCGCGAGCAGGGCAAATACGCCGCCGAATTCTACACAACTGTCAAGACAGCCTACACGCTGGCCTAACGCCAGCGTGGTATTGCCCGCCCGCGATGCGGGGTTAAAGAGGAAACGATGAAGAAGAAAGCTGAGTGGCCGCGCAAACTCCGTTCGCAGGAATGGTTCGGCGGTACGGGCAAGAATGCCATCATGCATCGCTCCTGGATGAAGAACCAGGGGCTACCCGCCGATACCTTCGACGGTCGGCCGATCATCGGCATCTGCAACACCTGGTCCGAGCTCACGCCCTGCAATGCGCATCTGCGTGACCTTGCGGAGCGCGTAAAGCGCGGCGTCTACGAGGCGGGCGGATTCCCGGTGGAATTCCCGGTCTTCTCGACGGGCGAAAGCACACTCAGGCCTACGGCGATGATGTTCCGCAACCTCGCGGCCATGGATGTCGAAGAAGCGATCCGCGGCAACCCGGTCGATGGCGTCGTGCTGCTCGGCGGCTGTGACAAGACCACGCCTAGCCTTCTGATGGGGGCGGCGAGCGTCGATATTCCGGCGATCGTCGTCTCCGGCGGACCGATGCTCAACGGCAAGTGGCGCGGCAAGGATGTCGGTTCGGGCACCGCTGTCTGGCAGTTTTCCGAAATGGTCAAGTCCGGCGAAATGACGCTGGAAGAGTTCATGGACGCCGAGCAGGGCATGGCCCGTTCTGCCGGAAGCTGTATGACCATGGGCACGGCTTCGACCATGGCGTCGATGGCCGAAGCGCTCGGCATGACGCTCTCCGGCAACGCCGCCATCCCCGCCGTTGATGCGCGCCGCCGGGTAATTTCTCAGCTCACCGGCCGCCGCATCGTCGAAATGGTCAAGGAAGACCTGAGGCCTTCCGACATCCTGACCAAGCAGGCCTTCGAAAACGCCATCCGCGTCAACGGCGCGGTCGGCGGCTCCACCAACGCGGTGTTGCACCTGCTCGCGCTTGCCGGCCGTGTCGGCGTCGATCTTTCGCTCGATGACTGGGATCGGCTCGGCCGCGACGTGCCGACGATCGTCAACCTGCAGCCGTCGGGCAAGTACCTGATGGAGGAGTTCTATTACGCCGGCGGCCTGCCGGTTGTCATCAAGGCCGTCGCCGAGATGGGGCTCCTTCATAACGACGCCATCACGGTCAGCGGCGACACGATCTGGAACGACGTCAAGGGCGTCGTCAATTACAACGAAGACGTGATCCTGCCGCGCGAAAAGGCGCTAACGAAGGCGGGCGGCATCGCGGTGCTGCGCGGCAACCTTGCCCCGCGGGGCGCCGTGCTGAAGCCGTCCGCCGCTTCGCCCCACCTGATGCAGCACAAAGGCCGCGCCGTCGTCTTCGAGAGCATCGAGGACTATCACGCGCGCATCAACCGTGACGATCTCGACATCGACGAGAACTGCATCATGGTGCTGAAATATTGCGGCCCCAAGGGTTATCCGGGCATGGCCGAAGTCGGCAACATGGGCCTGCCGCCCAAGGTGCTGAAGAAGGGCATCACCGACATGATCCGCATTTCCGATGCGCGCATGTCGGGCACGGCCTACGGCACCGTCATCCTCCACACCGCCCCGGAGGCGGCCGAGGGCGGGCCGCTGGCGCTCGTCCAAAACGGCGACCTGATCGAAGTCGATATCCCGAACCGCACGCTGCACCTCGACGTTTCGGATGAGGAGCTTGCCCGCCGCCGCCTGGCTTGGGTATCGCCCGTTCAGCCGCTCACGGGCGGTTACGGCGGGCTCTACATCAAGACGGTCATGCAGGCCGACACCGGTGCCGACCTCGACTTCCTCGTCGGCGCACGCGGGGATCGCATCCCGATGGACCGCGACAGCCATTGATGAGTTGGCGGAGGGCCGTTGCCTTTCGCCTTCAAATCCTCACCGGATTGTCCCTCACCCTAACCCTCTCCCCGCCAGCGGGGAGAGGGTACTTAGGTGGTCGCCGCGAGTCTCCCTTCGCCCCGCTTGCGGGGAGAAGGTGGCCGGTGAGGCGGATGCATACGCTCATAAACCCTGAAAAGACCTCTCAATTTTCCGCTCGACAATTCGCTGCTGCACCGAAGAAGAACGAAGGCAAAGGTTAAAAGCACCGCGGTGAATGCGGAAAACGAGAGAGCAATCACAAGCGGGGCTGTCTTTTTGTTGAGGTGGCGGTGCATGGCAATAGGCTCGGAGTACTAACGCGAAGCACTATTGGCTCTGCGTTTGGCTCTGCTCGCCTTGCGCCTGGCTTTGCGTCTGCCCCTGCTTTTCGACCGTTACCGCCACCTTCAGCCTCTCACTGGCGGCGCCGTGCACGAGCCCGGAAATCGGCGCGGCATCCCGGTAGCAGAGGCCTGAGGCGATCCGGACATAGCGGTCGTCGGGGCAGATCTTGTTGGCGGCGTCGAAGCCGACCCAGCCGAGGCCGGCGAGATGGATCTCCGCCCAGGCATGGCTCGCCGTCTGCTCGGGATGGCCCTCGGTCATGAGATAGCCGGAGAGATAGCGGGCGGGAAGGCCGAGCGTGCGGGCGGCGGAAATCAGGATATGAGCATGATCCTGACAGACACCCTTGCCGCGCTCCAACGCCTCTTCGGCGGTGGTCTCGGTCTGCGTGTCGCCGGGCTTGTATTCGACCGTTTCGTGAATGATGGCCATCAGCGAATGGACGCGCTCGAGATCGGTCTCGCCTTCGGCCGACTTCGCGAGGTCGCGGATCAGCTTCCCCGCTTTGCTGAGCGGCGTCTCGCGCGCATAAAGCCATAGTGGCACGAAGGAGTGGTGCGGGCCGAAAACGCCGGCGCGATCCTCCGTCTCCACTTCGCCGCTCGCCACGATCCGAATGGCCTCGCGGTCTCCTTCAATACTGACGAGATGCGTGCGATTGCCGAAGTGGTCGTCGTAGGCCACCTCGACAGCCGCACCCTCGACGCGGGTCTCCCAGTTCAGGACCGTTTGACCCACCTGGGTCGTCGGCGTCAGTCGCAGCCGCCGAAGTGAATATTGCACCGGCTCATCATAGTGATATTCGGTCGTGTGGCTGATTTTCAGGTGCATGTTCTTCTCCTGAAGCTCAGTGATAAAACCGATAACCGTCGGAAATTTCCTGGCCCAGACGGTTGTTGTCGCTGATGAATTCCTCGAGATATTCGTGCAGGCCTTGGTCCATGATGTCGGTCATCGAGCGGCTGCGCAGCGACGCGAGCGTCTGCTCGGCGGTCTCATGGGCCGCGTGCGTCTCGCCGTACTCGCGCGCGAGATAGCCGAGATTGCTGACGATCTTTTCGTAGCAATAGGCGAGCGAGCGCGGCATGCGTCCGTTGGAGATCAGGAAGTCGGCGATGTTCGCCGGCCTGAGTTCGGCGTCGTAGACCCAGCCATAGGCGCGGTGGGCTGAGACGGAGCGCAGGATCGATTCCCACTGCACGTTGTCCATCGATGACCCGACGGCGGCGACGGCTGGCAGCAGCACGTAATACTTCACGTCGAGAATGCGCGCCGTATTGTCCGCCCGCTCGATGAAGGTTCCGATGCGCGAGAAGTTGAAGATCTCGTTCCTCAGCATCGTGCCGTGGAAGGCGCCGCGGATGAGACCGGCGCGGCGCTTGATTGTGTCGATGATCTCGGGCATATCGGCGGGCCGCGCCTTTTTCGCCAGCATCGCCTTCATCTCGATCCAGCATTCGTTGGTCGCTTCCCAGGTCTCGCGCGTCAGCGCCGTGCGGACCATGCGCGCATTGTGGCGGCCCGCCTCTATGCAGGACATGACGCTCGAAGGGTTGGCGCGATCACGCAGCAGGAAGTCGATGGCATCGCTGCTCGTCAGCGTGTCGTGCACCTCGTCATAGAGCTCGCGCACACCGGCGCTCTGCAGCACACCGTCCCAGTCGCCCTCGGTCGCTTCGCTGCGGGTCAGCGACATGCGCAGGCCCGCATCGATCAGGCGGGCGCCGTTTTCCGCGCGCTCGATATGGCGGAACATCCAGTAGAGGCCATTCGCAGTTCTTCCCAGCATCGCGTCAGTCCTCCAATACCCAGGTGTCCTTGGTGCCGCCGCCCTGGCTGGAATTGACCACCAGGGAGCCGGCCTTCAGCGCGACGCGGGTCAAGCCGCCGGGAATGATCTGCACCTTGTCAGAGACGAGGACGTAGGGACGCAGGTCGACATGGCGAGGAGCGATGCCCTTGTTGACGAGGATCGGAACGGTGGAGAGCGACAGTGTCGGCTGGGCGATGTAGTTGCCGGGGCGCGCCTTCAGCTTTTCGGCAAAAATGGCTCGCTCCTTCCGGGTCGCCGTCGGGCCGACGAGCATGCCGTAGCCGCCCGAACCGTGAACTTCCTTGATCACCAGTTCCTCGATGTGTTCGAGCACATATTTAAGGCTCTGCGGTTCCGAGCAGCGCCAGGTCGGTACGTTCTCGAGCAAGGGCTTGCGGCCGGTATAGAACTCGACGATCTCCGGCATGTAGGAATAGATCGCCTTGTCGTCGGAAATGCCGGTGCCGGGCGCGTTGGCGATGGTGATGTTGCCGGACCGGTAGACGTCCATGATGCCGGGGATACCGAGCGCGGAGTCGGCGCGGAAGGTGAGGGGATCGAGGAAATCGTCGTCGACGCGGCGGTAGAGCACGTCGATCGCCTCGTAGCCGCGCGTCGTGCGCATCTTCACCTTGCCGTCGATGACGCGAAGGTCCGAGCCTTCTACCAGTTCGACGCCCATCATGTCCGCAAGGAAGGCGTGTTCATAGAAGGCGGAGTTGTAGATGCCTGGTGTCAACACAGCCACCCGCGGCTTGCCGCTGCAGCCGGGCGGCGCCAGCGAGGCGAGGCTCTGGCGAAGCAGGTAGGGATAGTTCTCGACCGGCCGCACGCGGTTCTGATGAAATAGCTCCGGAAACATCTGCATCATGGTTTCCCGGTTTTCCAGCATGTAGCTGACACCGGACGGTGTGCGGGCATTGTCCTCCAGGACATAGAACTGGTCTTCGCCGGTGCGCACGATATCGGTGCCGACGATATGCGTGTAGACGCCGCCCGGCGGCCTGAAGCCGATCATCTGCGGCAGGAAGGCATCGTTTTTCTCGATCAGTTCGCGCGGGATGCGGCCGGCGCGGACGATTTCCTGCTTGTGGTAGATGTCGTCGAGGAAGGCGTTGAGGGCGATGACCCGCTGTTCGATGCCTTGCGCCAGCTTGCGCCACTCTCGGCCGGAAATGATGCGGGGGATAAGGTCGAAGGGGATGAGTTTTTCGGAGGAGTCTGCGTGTCCGTAGACCGCGAAGGTGATGCCCGTCTTGCGGAAGATGTTCTCAGCTTCCTTTGATTTCGCTATGAGCCGATTTCTGTCCTGGCTGGCATACCATTCATTGTAGGTCGAATATGGCTGGCGCGGACTGCTGTCCGCATTCATCATTTCGTCAAATGCCAAAGGCGTGGTCCCCTTATTTTTGACCATTTGAGTACAATGGTTGATGCAATGCAAGAAGCGTGCACATTCGCGGATCAAGAATTTTCGAGCTGCCTTAAATGTCTTTCGGGACGTGGCTGCCGCGGTCGCGGGCGGCCGAAATCCGCCACAGCCGGCGGCAGGCTCCAGGGCGACTTCTCGATGTGTGTTAGGAAATCGGCAGATGCTTAGAATTTGAGCATTCGGCGGGAGGCGATGGGAGGAAGCGAGATGGTGATAGCGTTCGAAATCGTGGAGCGCCCGGCCCAAAGGATCACAGGTCACCTCTGGGAGGGCACTTTTGTCGAAGCGGCCGACGGTGCCGTCCGCCGCCTGATCGCCGAGACGCAGGAGCATCGCCGGCGTGTTTATCCCGATGATCATTCGGCGCTGATCGGTCTTTCCTGGAACGATCGGCTGGACGGCTTCCGTTATCTCGTCGGCTATGCGGGTGAAGACGACGGGACCTTCACCCAGCCGCACCAGGTGGAATTGCCGGCCATGCGTCTGGCAACGACGATCCATCGTCCCGAGAGCTCGGATGTCTTCATGGATTACAGCAAGATGTTCGACTGGATCGCCGCCGAGGGGTACGTCGTCGATACGACCCATTTCCACTATCGGGAGGAATACGAGGCCGGGTTCGTTTCGCCCTCGACTTCGTCGCTCAGGCTTATGGTTCCGATTCGCTGATGGTGAGCATCAGAAAAATTGCTTTGACCGATGGCGGCGTGCGCTTTATCGGCGGGCGTGCTCGTATCAGCTTGCGACCTCTGGCACTCGACTAATTCGCCGTGGTCACGCCCAGCCATGGAAAAATCGATGACGCTTGCCCGTCTGGCTCCGGCCATCTTCGTCCTGCTCTGGTCCACCGGCTGGGTGGTCGCCAAATATGCGGCCTTTTTCGCCGATCCGCTGACCTTTCTTGTGCTGCGTTATGCCTTCGCGATCCTGCTCTTTATCGGCTTCTGCGTGGTGACGGGCGCTCGCTGGCCGCGCTCCTGGACGACGATCGGTCATGCCATCGTGTCGGGGATGTTCCTCCATGGGCTCTACCTGGGGGCCGTGTGGTGGGCGATCGGGCAGGGTGTGCCGGCAGCGATTTCCGGCATCATCGCCGGACTGCAGCCATTGATGACCGCGGCCGTCGCGCCGTTCATGATCAACGAAAACCTCACCCGGCTGCAGCAGGCCGGGCTCGTGCTCGGCTTTTTCGGCATTGCGCTCGCGGTGCTGCCGAAGATGGTGGCAATCGATACCGCCGCGACGCAGATTGAGTTCCTGCCGGTCGTCGTCAACGTCCTTGGCATGGCGGCCGTTACCTACGGCACGCTCTACCAGAAACGGCATCTTCAGAACGGAGACATCCGTGCCATCGCGACGCTGCAATATGCCGGCGCCCTGATCGTCACGGTTCCTCTCGCGTTCGCGCTTGAGGACCTGCATGTCACCTGGAATCTGCAGCTTGTCGCCGCGCTGGCCTGGTCGGTGCTTGGCTTGTCCATGGGAGCGATCGCGCTCCTGCTCTATCTCATCCGCCGCGGACAGGTCTCGCGGGCAGCGTCGCTGATCTATCTGGTGCCGCCGCTTGCGGCCGTCCAGGCGGCACTCTTCTTCGGCGAGGCACTGACCCTGCCAATGATCGTCGGCACGATCATCGCCGTGACCGGGGTCTATCTTACCAACCGAAAGGCCGCCGGCCCGGCGCCATCTGCCGATCGTGCCGGAAGCGCTGCGGCCAGTTAGATCGTTGCAGGCAGAAGCATTGCCGCCATAGATAGCTGAAACCGCGGGGCATTCTTGGAGCTTCCAAATCAAATGACCAAAGCACTGCTGATAATCGACGTTCAAAACGCCATTCTTTCGGGAAAAGGCACGCCAGAGCGACAGCCGCACATCGATGCGGCGCTGGACGAGACCGTCATACGGCTGCGCGCGCTTCAAGAAAAGGCGCGAATTGCTGGCGTTCCGGTGGTGCTCGTCCAGCATGACGGCCCTCCGGAACATCGTCTGGCCGTCGGTACACCCGGATGGGCCATTCGCGACGAAATCGCGCCGGCGGAAAACGACGTGGTCGTTCACAAGAAGAGTTGCGACTCGTTCTTCGACACCGACCTTGCGGAGCGCCTCAAGGAGCGGTCCGTGACGCACCTGATCATTGGCGGATGCATGTCGCAGTTCTGTGTCGATACCACGGTAAGGCGGGCCGTTACGCTCGGATATGACGTGACGCTGGTTGCCGATGGCCACATGACGGCGGACTCGGGAAGCCTACCGTTTCCCGCGATAGTGGCGCATCACAATGAAACACTCGATGGGTTCGATGCCGGCAGAGCCAAAGTGAGTGTCCGCCCCGCCGCCGAAATAGCCGTCTGATAGAGGCCCCAGTTTAGTGCGCGACCGCGGAAGTCCGCGATCGCGCTTGGTATGTATGCCGCGCAGACGTCAGCCCTACTGCATGTTTCCTTAAATCGTACTCGATTTAAGGACAAAAACATGCAGCGATTCAAAGTGCTACAGCGTCCTTTGTGCGTCTGAAAGACGCGCGGCGCTGTAGAGCGCCGTGCGTTCAAATGAACGCACGAAGAATGCTCTAGCGAACACCATTGTTGCTGCGACGGGTTCCCCGGCCGCTTTCCTGGCGGTTGCCGGACTGCCCGTCACGGTGGTTTCGGCCTTCGTGTTTCGATGCCGGACGGCCGTGGTGCTTGCGACCTTCGTGGTTGCGGTTGCCTTCCGACCGGCCGTCATGATGGCCGTGAGCCGGCTGGCGCTGATCGCGGCGGTCGTGCTTTTGCGGATGCCGTTCGTCGCGCAGCAGATCGTCGCCGGCAAAGCTCGACGGAGCTGCCGCCGGTTCGCGCGCCGGACGCTCGCGATGCGGGCGCCCTTCCTGCCGGTGACCGCCACCGTTGCCGTGACGCTGGCCATTGCCGCGACCGCCGCGTCCCTTCGACGGACGCGCCTGGTCGGCAGGGGTCTCGCCGCTAGCGACGGCAATGTTGATGCCCATCAACTTCTCGATGTCGCGCAGAAGGCGGATTTCGTCCGGTGCACAGAAGGCGATGGCGATGCCGTCGCGGCCGTTGCGGGCCGTGCGGCCGATGCGGTGGACGTAGGCGTCCGGAACTTCCGGCAGGTCGTAGTTGTAGACATGGGTCACGCCTGGAATGTCGATACCGCGGGCGGCGACATCGGTCGCGACGAGCACCCGGATTTCACCGTCGCGGAAGGCCTTCAAGGCGCGCTCGCGCTGACCCTGGCTCTTGTTGCCATGGATTGAGGCGGCCTTGAAGCCGACATGGTCCAGATGCTTCATCAGCTTCTCGGCGCCATGCTTGGTGCGGCTGAAGATCAGCGACAGGCCATCGGGATTGGCGGTCAGCGTCTGCTTCAGGATTACCGTCTTCAGATCCTTGCCGGGAACGAAATGGACATATTGCTCCACCTTGTCGGCGGCCTTGCCCGGAGGCGTGACAGCGACCTTGACCGGATCGGTCAGGTACTCGCCGGCAAGCTCGGCGATCAGCTTCGGCATGGTCGCGGAGAAGAGCAGCGTCTGGCGGTTCTTCGGCACCAGCTTCGAGATCTTGCGCAGGTCGTGGATGAAGCCGAGGTCAAGCATCTGGTCGGCCTCGTCGAGGACGAGATAGCGAGCCTGCGTCAATGTCACCGCCTTGCGGGCAACGAGATCGAGGAGACGGCCAGGGGTCGCGACCAGAATGTCGACGCCGCGGGCGAGCTGTTCGGTCTGCTTGTTTATCGAGACGCCACCGACGACGACGCCGATCTTAAGCGGGCTCTTCTTCACGAAAAGCTTCAGGTTGGCTGCGATCTGGTTCACCAGTTCGCGGGTGGGGGCAAGCACGAGAGCGCGGATGTTGCGCGGATCCGGGCGCTTGCCGTCGGCGACGAGCTTCTCGATCATCGGCAGGCCGAATGCAGCGGTCTTGCCGGTGCCTGTCTGTGCGAGGCCGATGAGATCATGGCCTTTCAAGACCAGCGGAATGGCCTGCGCCTGGATCGGCGTCGGCTTTTCGAAACCATTGGCGGAGAGTGTCACCAGAATATGCTCGGAAAGACCGAGCTCTTTAAAAGTGGACAATGCGTATACCTTTAGGGCGCGCCAAACGCTCTCGCCGGAACCGCAGCATGCAATTCCGGTGTCGTCTGGCGTCAAGAACCCCGCGTGAATTGGGAACTTGTAGGTTAAAGAAAAATCGTCAGGCGCCTATGCTGCCGCTGATCGCGGCGAATGTTCGCGCTTTTCCTTCTTCACGGCTGAGAGTGGTTGCCGAGGGCGCGCTCACGCGGCGGCCGGAAGGTGACGCTGCGACCATGTCGTTGTTTTGGCCGGAAAAGTCAAGGTCTATCTTTTCGCAGGTGCGAAAAGCCGTACGTTTCAGTCGATCACGAGTTCGAAAGCGGCGTCAGCCACCGGTTGGCCGTTGATCAGAACGACCAGCCGGTGCGCGCCGGCATAGTAACGCCGCGTCGTGATCGGGCGGATCGGGTGGCGTTTCTCGATTTCGAGGACCGCGCCTGGTCCGAGCGTCATTGTCGTCCACTTGAACACTTTCGGCGATGTCGTGCCGTTCGCCTTCTGGTGATGCACGGCGTAGTCGATCATGACTTTTTGCCCGGCCGCGCCGGAATTCCGTATTTCGACACCGAAGCGAAGTTGCTCGCCAAGGCGGACAAGCGGTGTGCCCAGCGTCAAACTGGCATCGATGTCTGACAATGCACCGAAACCGAAATTGGCGAGCGCCTCCACATGTCCCTGTTTCAGCAGCGTACGGCAAGCGCGGCGGAGCAACCTCAGGCGTTCCGGCGATGCGCCGTCAACATGCGCGGCCACGAACCGCGCGACGAGGTCCGGATGATCTTTGGCGATGTCATTGAGGCTGTTGGCGACGGAGCGGCGCACATAGTCTTCCGGGTCGTCGATCAACGCGGCAATTATCGGAAGGATCGGGCCCGGATCGCGGATGAGTTCCGGCAGCCGCATGGCCCAAGGCAGGCGCGGGCGCGTGCCTTCGCTCGCCAGCCGCCGGACATGATGGTTGCTGTCGCCGGTCCAGCCGGAGATCGTGGCCAGCGCCCGTTGCTGATCCCGATGGATGAAAGCGCGGATGCCGAATTCCGCGGTGAAATGCGGTGTCAGGCGGTGCAGAAGCGCGAGCGAGAGTTCGAAATCGTCAAGGCCGCGGGCCGCGATGAACTGGTTCACCGGAAGAAGCGCCCAGCCGCTGAGCCCCGGTGCGTCGTCGCTCGGCAGCGCCCGCCGTAGGATCTCGGCGGCGGCAGGGAACTCTTCGGGCAACGTTTGAAAGAGGGCATCGCGGATCCGCAGCGATCGCTGCATTAGTTCGAGCGAATCCAGGTCGCGCGTCGCGAGCGCAATGAAGCGCTCGCGGTCGAATGCGGCCGCATTCCGGCCCAGCTGCGTGGCGATTTCAAGTACGACGCCTGCATGCAACAGGTTCTTGAGCGGTTCTGCCATAGGCCTGACCTATATCTGCTGCTCGGTGACGAAGTGCTGCATCAGCTTTACCGAGCCGATCGCTGCCATGTAAGGGGCGAAATCCGGGTCAGTGAGAACGCGTTTGCCGGCTGCCTGTGCCGCTTCAAGCGATTCCCATGCGACGAGATCGGCGATCATGTCGGCCGTCTCGCATGCCGTAAGGGCACGCCAGGAAACGAAACCTGGATAACGGGAGACGGCCTGCATGGCGCGCTCGCGGGCCGCAAGTGCCGCGTCCTTGTCCGTGATGGTACAGACGGCGAGTTCGAGAATGTTCGGGGATGTCATGCTTGTCTCCTTGCTGAATACCGCTTGACTTAATCACACCCCAACTGCCAGCCTTATGGCCATAATGTTGCAGGAGGAGAACCGTGCGGCCCGCCGACCGATTGTTCCGAATCATCCAGCTCATGCGCGCCTCAGGTCGCGTGATGACGGCGAGCGAGATCGCCGAGAGGATGGAAGTCGCGCCGCGAACGATCTACCGCGACATGCAGCATCTGATCGCGTCTGGTGCACCGATCGATGGCGAACGCGGCGTCGGCTACCTTATGCGCGACGCTTTCGATGCGCCGCCGCTTGCCTTCACCTTTGAGCAATTGGAGGCGCTTGCCTTTGGCGTCCGGGCCGTACAGATGCTCGGCGATCGGCGCCTGGCTCAAGCGGCCCGCGAGGCCATGGAGAAGATCGGCCATAGTTTGCCGGCCGAGCATGCAAGAAAGCTGAGAAGTGCGCCGCTGCGCGCCTTTCGATCTCAACTCCAGCCTGACCCGCCGGTGTTGCTTGGCGAAATCCGTGAAGCGATTTCCGGACGGCGCAAGCTGCGCATCACGTATGAAAGTCTTGCAGAAGAAACGTCCGAGCGTACAATCTGCCCACTCGGCCTTAGCGTTTTCGGGCACTATTGGCTGGTGACGGCCTGGTGCGAGTTGCGCCAGGACTTCCGTGATTTCCGCGTCGACAGGATCGTTTCCCTCAAGACCGAGCGGGAGCGGTACGAGCCGGCTCCGGAGCGCAGTTTCGACGCCTATATTGCCCGAATGGAGCTGGGGCGCGCGTGAAATCGGACGTTAGACCTTCGGCGTAAGGAACTTGGCGCGACTTCAGTCGTTCCGTCCTTTAGGCATTCGCCGATCTATCTGCCATCGACGACACAGGGGAGAAAATAGTGCGGAACCGGGTTTGGATACTGACAGCCGACGGCAACACGGCGCGGATCGTCAAGGACGTCAACTTGCTGAAAGATGGACGTCAGCAACCGGAAGTGGAGACGTACCAGATCGAAGCCAAGCGAGCTCAGGATATCATGGCCGACAAACCCGGCCGCAGTCACACGTCGGTCGGCTACGGCCGCTCGGCCATGGAATACAGCAGCGATCCGGTTCGCGAGGAACAGCACCGCTTCGCCATGGAGATTGCCGGGAAACTCGACCACTATGCGCTTGAGCACGCCTTCGAGAACCTTGTGATCTGTGCAGCGCCCAGGACGCTGGGCGACCTCAGGAAGCTGCTTTCGCACCAGGTCAAGGAAAGGACCGTTGCGGAGATCGATCGCAACTGCGTCGCCGTGCCCACGGACCAACTGATCGCAACGGTCCGCTCCGTGGTGTTTCCGTAGCGCGCGAGATACTGCTCTACTCTCGGCGTGCCGTCAGAAATCCGTCGGTACGCCGCCTTCCTCCTTGCGCCTGGCGACGAAAGCGTCGAGTTCTTCTTCTATCGCCGGATCGAGCGGGGGGCGCTCATATTCGTTGAGCTTCTGCTTGAAGACGCGGTTGGCATGATCGTAGGTGGTCGGCCGACCCGCTTCTGTCCACGTCTCGAAATTCCGCCAATCGGAAAGGATCGGCGAGTAGAAAGCCGTCTCGTAGCGCTGGAGCGTGTGCATCGTACCAAAATAGTGTCCGCCGGGACCGACATCCCGCACCGCATCGAGACCGAGTGCATCTTCGCTGACATCGAGTGGCTGGAGAAATTCAGCCACCATCTGCAGCATATCGACATCAAGGATGAACTTCTCGAACGAGGCTGTCAGGCCGCCCTCGGTCCAGCCGGCCGCGTGCATGACGAAATTGCCGCCGCCCTGGGTCAGCGCCCAGAGCGAAAGTGCCGACTCATAGGCGGCCTGCGCGTCGAGCGTATTCGCCGCGTTGGTGTTGGATGTGCGGTAGGGGATGTTGTACTTGCGCGCGAGCTGGCCGCCGGCGATGACGGCCTTCATGTATTCCGGCGTCCCGAAGGCGGGCGCGCCGGTCTTCATGTCGACATTCGAGGTGAAGCCGCCATACATGACCGGCGCGCCCTTGCGCACCATCTGGGTAAAGGCAATGCCGCAAAGCGCTTCGGCGTTCTGCTGCACCAGGGCCCCGGCGATGGTGACAGGCGCCATGGCGCCGGCGAGCGTGAAGGGGGTGACGACGACCACCTGATTGCGCGACGACATTTCGATGATGCCCTGAAGCATCGGGCCGTCGAGGCGGAGCGGCGAAGAGGTATTGATGATTGTGAAGAGCGACGGCTCCCGCTGCATCTGCTCCATCGAGATGCCGCGGCCGATACGGGCGATTTCGATGCCGTCGGTGTTGCGCTGGCGACCGAGCGAATAGGCATGAAACACCTTGTCGGTCAGCTTCACCATGTCCGAGAGGCAATCCAGGTGACGGATCGAGGCGTGGAGGTCGACCGGTTCGACCGGGTAGCCGCCCGTGGTGTGCACAATGTCGTAGGACTGCGCCAGCTTGACCAGTTTGCGGAAATCCTCCTGGTTGCCGGTGCGCCTCCCGCCTTCGCGATCGGCAACGAAGGGCGCGCTGGCGATCTGCGCGAAGACGAGGTTGTTGCCTCCGATCTCGACGTTTCGCGCCGGATTGCGCGCATGCATGGTGAAACCGGAGGGAGCCGAGGCGATCATCTCCATGATCAGACCGCGATCGAAGCGGACGCGGTCTGTGCCGGGCGTCACGTCCGCGCCGGCCGCCTTCATGCGATCGCGCGCCTCCGGCAGGATGATGTCCATGCCGATTTCTTCGAGGATCGTCAGGGAAGCGTCGTGTATGGCTTCGAGTGCATCTTCCGAGAGGACCGTCGACTTCGCCAACGTGTTGACGAGTTTGAGGTATTTCGTGGCCGCTGGCTTTCGTGACCGTTCCGCGCCTCGGCCGCCAGATCGGCGGCGTCGCTCCAGCGGTGAAGTTTCGCCTGCCGCAGCGTCCCGGAATTGATTGTCGGTCATGAAAGATCCACCCCCGCGTCTCCGTTGGATCTCTGTCGCAGATTTTGATGCGCCATGGCCCGCCATTTGCGACAGTTCACTTCGTGCAGGGTAGCAGAGGTTGAAAAGCGCCGTCGCAATTGCCAACGCGGCGCTGTAGGTCAGGGCTTGTCGCCGCGCAGCATCTCGCGTTTGCCGGCGAAACCTGGGCGCCGCTCGACGATGAACCCGGCCGCCTCGAGATTGCGGCGGACGAAGCCGGCCGCGGCATAGGTCGCGAAGGTGCCGCCGGACGCGGCCTTGTCGAACACCAGCTGCATCAGCTCCTGTGACCACATGTCCGGGTTCCGCGATGGAGCAAACCCGTCGAGATACCAGGCGTCGAATCTGTGCTCCGAGGCGCCGAGACTCTCAAGCGCAGGGCCGCACACCACCGTCAACCGAACCCCATCCGTGAAGTCGAGATCGACGTGGCCGTCCGGTATTTCCGGCCAACTTGCGATAAGCGTCTGTCTTTCATCGGAAATTTCCGGCCAGTGCGAAAGTGCCCGGTCGATATCGGCCGCCGGCATCGGGAAACGCTCGAAGGAGATGAAGTGCAACTGGCCCGTCGCCGTCCGCGTCTGCTTCCATTGCCGCCAGGTTTCGCAGAAATTGAGGCCCGTGCCGAAGCCGAGCTCGCCGATGACGAACCTCTCTGCCGTCTGCCAGCGTTGCGGCAGCCGGTTGCCGGAGAGGAAGACATGACCGCATTCCAGCCGGCCGTCAATGCGGCAATAAAAGTGATCGCCAAATTCCATCGAGTAGGGCATATCGCCCTCGTGCCATTCGAGGTTCTGCCGTGATGGCGGATGGCTCTGGCGGAGATCAGGTGCTGTCATGGCGATAGTCGTCTTCCGACCCTTTGAAAACGCGCAAGGGTCGCTGTAGCACGTTGAAACGCTGCATAATTTTCCCTTCGATCGAATTCGATCTAAGGAATTATGCCGTAGAAGGTCAATCGATGAGTGAACTTTTGATCGTGGGCGGCGGTGTCATGGGGTTGTGGGCCGCCGTGATGGCCGGCCGGGCCGGTATCGCGACGTGCCTTGTCGAGCGCAGCAGCACAGGCGCGGGCGCGAGCGGAGGCCTGCTCGGCGCGCTGATGCCGCATATGCCCGACCGATGGAACGCAAAGAAACAATTCCAGTTCGATGCGTTGGTCGCGCTCGAAGACGAGATCGCCGAACTGCAGCGAGCGACCGGACTATCGGCCGATTATCGCCGCTGCGGCCGGCTCATGCCGCTTGGCAGACCGCATCTAAGAGACATCGCCCTGGGCCACGAGCAGGATGCGGCGCGGCATTGGATTTCCGGCGAACGCCCGTTCCATTGGCATGTCCGGGATGTGGATGCCGGCTGCGACTGGCCGGCGGCAGAGGCGGCGCCCTTCGGCATCGTCCACGACACGCTCGCTGCGAGAGTGGCGCCGCGGCGTCTGGTGCAGGTTCTCAAGACTGCGCTTGAGCAATTCCCCCATGTCCGGGTCGAAGAGGGCGCCGAGGTTGCGGCGCTCGATCCTCAACGCGGACGGCTCTCGCTCTCGGACGGGAGGGTGGTCTCCTTCAGACATTGCATCCTTTCCGCCGGCGTCGAAAGCTTTTGCCTGATCGACCGCCTCGCGCGTTCGGCACAGGCGCCGAGCGGCGGTGCGGTCAAGGGACAGGCAGCGCTGCTTAGCGCCGATATCGATCCGGCTTCGCCAATCATCTTCACCGACGGGCTCTACATCGTTGCGCATGAAGATGGTCACGTGGCGATCGGCAGCACCAGCGAAAATCGCTTCGACGAGCCGTATTCGACGGACGATCAACTGGACGCGCTGATCCGGCGAGCCGAAGCGATAGCGCCCGCGTTGCGCGGCGCGCAGGTGGTCGAACGTTGGGCCGGACTGCGCCCGAAGGCGACGGGGCGCGAGCCGATCGTCGGCCGCCATCCCGATCACGACAATCTGTCCGTGCTGACCGGCGGCTTCAAAGTGAGTTTCGGCATAGCACACGCGCTGGCGCGCTTCGTGATCGACGACATCATTGGGCGGCCGACGATCGATCTTCCGGAGTCGTTTGCGTGCGCGCACCACATCGCGGCGCTACGGCATCAAGTCCGCACGCTGCCTGAGGGCGCCCCATGACCGACAGCGCCGCGCGTCTTGTGAGACGCGCAAAGGACGCTGTAGCACTTTGAATTGCCGCATGTTTTATCCTTAAATCGGCTACGATTTAAGGAAACATGCAGTAGCGTCAGCCCATTGCCCGCCGTACGGTTTTTGACAGCAGAGACAGGAAGGCCGGGCGGGAGGATGCCACGAGCTTCCAGGAGAGCACCGACGTCGCCAACTGCCGCGGAAGCACCCCGACCGCAAGGAACCAGATCGCTTCCACGGCGCGCCTGCGGATAGAGTAATTCATGGCAAGGCTCGCGGTTGCACCGGCTGTCGCCAGGCGCAGCCGCGAGTCATTTCTGACCGGGTGCCGAGTCTCCTCGATGCACAAGGACGCGAGCCGCTCTTCGAGGTGGGTCGGGTCGCGCAGGGCGATCCCCGGCTGCAACTGCGATCCGGTGGCGGCCGCCTCAGCGGAAAGAGCCTCGAGGCGGCGGAAGTCATGCTGCACGCGCCAGCGGGCCCGTTCGGCCAGCTTTTCGGCAAACAGCGAATGATTGGAACCATGCATGCGGTATGCTCCGAGGCAATCGTCCGTGGCCTGGACCTGTCCATGCAGCGGAGCCACAGTTGCAAGATAGCCATCGGCTCCTTGCCTGAATTTTCCTTCCGGCATCGGCATCACCGCTTCCAGGGCCGAACGGGCGAAGGCAAGGCCGCTGGTGACTGTCGTCTGATAGCGACCGCGATGAAACAGTTTTGGCGTTACGTCGCCCGTATCGAATGGCTGCTCCGGCGGCGGGAAGATATCCATTACCTTTTCTCGTTGATCGACGAGATGGAGCCTGAACTGAAACTGTGCGGTTGAGGCATCCCATGCATTGACGACCTCGGATACGGCAGTCGGATAGAGATAGTCGTCGGCGTCCAGAAAGAACACGATGTCGCCCGCGCTTGCGGCGAAACCGGTGTTGAAGGCGGCCGCATGTCCGCCGTTTGCCGGTCGCAGACAGGCGCGGATCCTGTCGCCGTATGATCGAATGATATCTGGCGATCCATCGGATGAGGCATCGTCGACGACGATAACCTCGGTATGCGGGTGATCTTGAGCCAACGCGCTGTCAATACAGCGCCTCAGAAAGCGTGAGTAGTTATAGTTGGTGATGATGATTGATACGGAAGTTTGGTCCAGCAAAGCCTGCCCTCGCTCTGATCCCCGCTTTTTGCTTCGGTTACTCATGCTGAGTGTAAGCGGCCGGTCACCGGCGTCTCGCCTGGACACAACAAGGCATTCGCCCGCCAAGCAGGCGGCCGGTACCGACCATTAAAGGAAACCGCGGGTAGATTTCCTCCGGCGCGGCGGTGCTTAAAACGGCAGATTGCTGCCTTGCACCATTGCGCGATTCTCCACGCTTCAAGGGAAGCGCTGCGACGTAGTAACTGCACCTATTGTGTTGACAATAGGGCCTTGCCGGATCGGCGCGGGATGTCGATAGGACTTGGCAGGGTTTCGACGCCGCGAGTTTCGATGGTCCATCTTGCTTTGCATGACACGCCTCCGTCGCTTCTGGGCGATCGATCCATGGCTCGGTTCCGAGCCGCCAAGTTCGTCAATCTGTCATGCAAATCACCTAATAGGGCGGCCATCTACGGACTTCCGGAGCTTGCGCCATGCGTTACGCCATTTGTTTCACCCCGCCTATGGGGGACCCGCTGTCGGCAGTGGCCGCCAGCTGGCTCGGGCGGAACGTTTATTCGGATGAGCCGACGGAATTGCCTTCTGTTGCCGGATTGAGCGTTTCGGAGATCGCCTTCCATACGGCAGCACCCCGCCGCTTCGGCTTTCATGCCATGATCATGGCGCCGTTCTCCCTCAACGTGGCGACGGACGAAGCCGAGCTGCTGAAGTCGCTGATGCATTTCGCCAGTGCCGAAACGCCTTTTGAAATCGCGCGGATGGAGGTTGCCCGATTCAGCCAGTGCTGGGGGCTCGTGCCGCAGGTGCCGAGCCTCGAAATGCACCTGCTTGCCGCCCGTGTCGTGCAGGCATTCGACAGGTTTCGCGCCCCGATGAGCGAGGACGAAATCGAACGATGCGATCCGGACCGGCTGACGGCACCGCAATTCACCAACCTGTATCGCTGGGGCGATCCCTATGTGATGGACGAGTATCGCTTTCACATGAAGGTGACGGGCGCCTTGAATCCGGAAACCGCCCGACGCATGGAGGCGCCCCTCAGGGAGCTTTTCGAGCCGCATTTGGAGAGGCCGTTAGCGATCGGCAGCCTTGCCCTGTTCATCGAGCAGGATCCAGGCGCGCCGATGCGGGTCCATTCGCAGCATCCACTTGGCAAGATTTCCGCCCGCCTGCGCGACGGCACGGCGAAACGGCAGGGCGTCGAAAACCCGGCCGACGGTCGCGCCGCCAGGCCCATCCCCTTCATCATGGCCTCTTTGCTTGCGGGCAGTTAGACGCCCCTCGCAAGCGTCAAATTCATCTCGACAATCCGGTTCGCGGTGCTACCGTTCCGGAAAAATCGAAGGGTGATTTGATGGCAGAGACTTCCTACCCGCGCGATCTCGTAGGCTATGGGCGGACACCGCCGCAGGTACGCTGGCCGGGTGATGCGCACATCGCCGTGCAGTTCGTCCTGAACTATGAGGAGGGGGGCGAAAGCTGCATTCTCGATGGCGATCCGGCATCCGAATGCCTGCTGTCGGAGATCGTCGGCGCGCAGCCCTGGCCGGGTCAGCGCAATCTCAATATGGAATCGATCTACGAGTATGGCGCTCGTGCTGGGTTCTGGCGGCTGTGGCGCATGTTCACCAGCCGCGGCGTCACGCTCACGGTCTATGGCGTGACGCTTGCGATGGCGCGCAACCCGGAAGCGGTCGCGGCGATGAAGGAGGCGGGCTGGGAAATCGCCAGCCACGGGCTACGCTGGCTCGAATACAAGGATTTCCCGGAAGAAGTGGAACGCGAGCATATCCGCGAGGTCGTCCGCCTGCATACGGAACTGACAGGAGAGCGGCCGCTCGGCATCTATCAGGGCAAGCCTTCGGTCAACACGCTGAAGCTCGTGCTGGAGGAGGGCGGCTTTCTCTACTCCTGCGATTCCTATGCGGACGAGCTTCCCTACTGGGTTCCTGGATTGACCGCCGACAAGCCGCATCTCATCATTCCCTACACGCTCGATGCCAACGACATGCGCTTTGCGACCAATCAGGGATTCAATTCCGGCGACCAGTTCTTCACCTACCTCAAAGACACGTTCGACGTGCTCTATGCGGAGGGCAAGGAAGGCAGTCCGAAGATGATAAATATCGGTCTGCATTGCCGCCTCGTCGGCCGGCCCGGCCGCGCGGCTGCGCTCGCCCGCTTCATCGATTACGTGCTGTCCCACGACAAGGTCTGGATCCCGCGCCGCATCGACATTGCGCGCCATTGGTACGATCATCACAAGCCGGAAGGTGTGCGCTGATGTCTGACAGGGAGGCCTTCGTCGCTCGCTTCGGCGGTGTCTTCGAGCATTCGCCATGGGTGGCGGAGCGCGCCTACGACCGCGCCGCTGCCGCCGGGCTGACCGCTGGCAGCGTTCATTCGGCACTCTGCAACGCGTTTCGTGCGGCTTCGCCCGCCGAACGTCTTGCCGTCCTCAAGGCCCATCCGGATCTCGCCGGAAAACTCGCGATCGCCGGCAAGCTGACCGCCGACTCCCGGGCGGAGCAGGCGTCCGCCGGATTGGACCGCCTTTCACCCGAGGAACATCAGCGGTTCATTGCGCTCAACAAGGCTTATACGAAGAAATTCGGCTTCCCCTTCATTATTGCGGTCAAGGGGCTGACGAAGGACGACATTCTCGCTGCCTTCGAAACGCGGATTGACAACTCGAAAGAAGAAGAATTTGAAACCGCCTGCGCGCAGGTGGAGCAGATCGCCCGGCTGCGGCTCAGATCCATGCTCCCCGGAGATGAAAATGCCTAAAAGTGCCGTCCCTGACTTGTCCGCCTCGGCATCGCGCGGCGCGCCCGCATGCTGCGGAACTGAAGCCTGATGTCGCGCCTGCTTTCGATCGAGCCCCTGACGAAGGAGGCTTTTGCCCCGTTTGGCAGTGTCATCGAAGCGGATCCGGCATCGATGCGCTTCATCAATGGCGGCAACACCGAACGGTTTCACGCACTTGCGCGGGCCGATGTGACGGGCGAGGGCGCCGGCGTCATCATCAACATCTTTCGCGGCCAGCCGCGCGCGTTCCCCTATGCCGTGACGATGATGGAGCGGCATCCGCTCGGCAGCCAGAGTTTTTCGCCGCTCGATGATAGGCCGTGGCTCGCAGTGGTGGCCGAGGATGAAGGCGGGCGGCCGAGCAGTCCCCGGGTGTTCCTGGCGAGCGGACGGCAGGGGGTCAACTATGGCCGCAACGTCTGGCATCATCCGCTTATGGCGGTCGAAGCGGCGAGCGATTTCATCGTCGTCGATCGCGAAGGGCCGGGCAACAATCTGGAAGAATTCTTCTACGACGAGCCTTTCGTCATTCCCGCTCCCTTCTGAAGGAAATGAAGCGATGAGCAAGACCGGGCGACTTACGACCCACGTTCTCGATACTGCGCTCGGCAAACCGGCCGAGGGCTTGAGGATCGATCTCTATTGGCTGGAGGGTGAGGAACGGCAATTGATCCGCTCGGTCCACACGAACAGTGACGGGCGCGTCGACGGACCGATGGTCGAAGGCTTGGCCTTCATGGCGGGCAATTACGAACTGGTGTTCCACGCCGGCGACTATCTCCGGGCAACCGGCGTCGTCCTTCCGAAGCCGGCCTTCCTCGACCTCATCCCCTTGCGCTTCGGGATCGCCGATCCCGGAAGCCACTATCACGTGCCGCTGCTGCTTTCGCCCTACGGGTACTCGACCTATCGCGGAAGCTGATCATTCCGCGAGAATGTCGCTGCTCACGTCGGTGATGTTGCGCTTGCCGCAGAGTGCCATGGTGATGTCCATCTCTTTGCGGATGATTTCGAGCGCGAGCGTCACGCCCTCCTTGCCCATGGCGCCGAGGCCGTAGAGGAAGGGGCGGCCGATAAAGGTTCCCTTCGCACCGAGGGCGATGGCCTTCAACACATCCTGGCCGGAACGGATGCCGCCGTCGATATGGACTTCGATCTGATGCCCGACGGCTTCGACGATGCGCGGCAGCATGCTGATCGATGACGGTGCGCCGTCGAGCTGGCGGCCGCCGTGGTTCGAGACGACGATCGCGTCGGCACCGGTCTTTGCCGCCATCTTCGCGTCCTCGGGATCGAGGATTCCCTTGAGGATCAACGGACCGCCCCAGCGCTCCTTGATCCATTCGACGTCCTTCCAGGAAAGCTGCGGATCGAACTGCTCGTTGGTCCAGGCGCCCAGTGAGGAAAGATCGGTGACGCTTTTGGCGTGGCCGACGATGTTGCGGAAGGTGCGCCTGTTAGTGCCGAGCATCTTCATGCACCAGCGCGGCCGCGTCGCCATCTGCCAGAGGTGTTTCGGTGTCATGCGCGGTGGCGCGGACAGGCCATTGCGCAGGTCCTTGTGCCGCTGGCCGAGGATCTGCAGATCGAGTGTCAGGACCAGCGCCGAGCATTTGGCGGCCTTTGCGCGGTCGATCAGGTTCAGCACGAATTCGCGCTCGCGCATCACGTAAAGCTGGAACCAGAAGGGCTTTGTGGTGACCGAGGCGACATCCTCTATGGAGCAGATGCTCATGGTCGAAAGCGTGAAGGGAACCCCGAAAGCCTCCGCCGCCTGCGCCGCCAGCATTTCTCCGTCGGCATGCTGCATGCCCGTGAGGCCCGTCGGCGCAAGGGCGACGGGCATCGACACCTTCTGGCCGATCATCGTCGTTTCCAGCGAGCGGTTGCTCATGTCGACCAGTACCCGCTGACGCAGCTTGATCTTCTGGAAATCCTCCTCGTTGGCGCGATAGGTTCCCTCCGTCCAGGCGCCGCTGTCGGCATAGTCGAAGAAGAGCTTCGGGACACGCCGCTTGGCGAGCGCCTTGAGATCGCGGATTTCGAGGATTTGCGTCATGAGAACGGCCTTCATCGATGAATGACGACTGCATGTTTCCGGTAAAACCATGCAGCAACTCAAAGTGCTACAGCGACGTTTTGCGTCTTAATAGGACGCCCGGCGCTGTAGGGGCCATTATCATGATTTGAGGAGGCGTGTAATAGCTCTCGGGAGAAAGAGGTCAAAAAAATTGACCTCTTGTTCGATTCAGACTGTACCGAGCGAAGATTTGGCCGGGCGGCCGGCCACATAGGTCTCCACGATCGCCCGATCGTCCCCCATTGTCTGCAACAGGAAGAGCTCATCGGCCAGCGAATTGACCACTTCGGCACGCAGCGCCATGGCCGGCGTCGCCGCCATGTTCAGCACTACAAGGTCTGCATCGGTGCCTGGCTCCAGAGTGCCGATGCGTTCGACAAGCGACAGCGCCTCGGCGTTGCAGCGGGTCATCAGGTAGAAGCTGTCGAAAGGGTTCAGCCGCTCGGCCTGCAACTGCAGGATCTTGTAGGCCTCGTCGAGCGTCTTCAGCATCGAGTAGCTGGTGCCGCCGCCGATATCGGAGGCGACCGAAACGCGCACCGGTTTCTGCCGGCGCGTCAAGGCGCGCAGCGGGAAGAGACCCGAGCCCAGGAAAAGGTTCGAGGTCGGGCAGAAGACCGCGACGGAGCCGGTCTCGCTCATGGCATCTGCCTCTCGATCGGAAAGATGGATGCAATGGCCGAAGAGGCTCTTCGGTCCAAGCAGGCCGTAGCGGGCATAGACGTCGGTGTAGTCCTTCGCTTCCGGATAGAGCTCGCAGGTGAAGGTGATCTCGTCGCGATTTTCGGAAAGATGCGTCTGCACGTGCAGATCGGGGAATTCGCCGACAAGCGATTTTGCGACCTCCATCTGCTCCGGCGTCGAGGTGATGGCGAAACGCGGCGTGATGGCGACGTGGTTGCGGCCCTTGCCGTGCCAATCCGCGATGACCGCCCGCGTCTCGTCATAGCTCATCCCAGGGGTGTCGAGCAGGCCTTGCGGAGCGTTGCGGTCCATCATCACCTTGCCGGCGACCATGCGCATGTTGCGCTTCAGGCTTTCGGCGAAGAAGGCGTCGGCGGAGGCCTTGTGGACCGAGCAATAGGCAGCCGCCGTCGTCGTCCCATGGCGGATCATCTCGTCGAAGAAATGAATGGCGATGCGTTCGGCATGAGCCGATTCGACGAACCGGCATTCCTCCGGGAACGTGTAGGTGTTCAGCCATTCGAGCAGATTGGCGGCGTAGGAGGCCATCACCTGCATCTGCGGGAAGTGAAGATGCGTGTCGATGAAGCCGGGCATGATCAGATGCGGGCGATGATCGATCTCCGTGACGCCGTCCGGCGCTGCGGCTTTGACGACCCCGTACGGGCCAGACGCCTTGATCACGCCGTCCCCGATGAGCAGCGCGCCATCGCTTTCATAGGAATAGGCAGCGCTGTCGTCGATGGCTTGCGGGGCGCGGTTGAAGCTCAGCAGGCGGCCGCGAATGAGGGTGGTTGTCATCGTGTCTCCCCGACGGCGCTTTCGTACCAGGCGGTCACCAGCCTACGTTCATCCGCCGTCATATCGGTTATGTTGCCGGGCGGCATGGCATGGCTGCGCCCGGCCTGGATATAGATTTCGCGGGCACGGGCGGCAATCTCGGCGTCGCTTTCGAGTATGACGCCGTTCGGCGCCCGGGCAATGCCCTCGTAAACGGGCTCGGCTGCGTGGCACATGCTACAGCGGGTCGAGATCGTGTCCTTCACCGCCGGAAAATGCGCGTTATCGGCGAAGCGCTTGAAGGCCGGGGCGGCCTCGGCCTGTTCCTCGCCGGTCAACACCTTCGGCACTGTCGAGAGCCACATGATCAGGATGAAGAGGATCACCGTGACGATCCAGGTCCAGGTCGGCTCGCCCTTGCGCGCATGGGTGGTATTGAACCAGTGGCGGATGGTGACGCCCATCAGGAAGACGAGTGCGGCGATGATCCAGTTGAAAGCCGTGGCGAAGGCGAGCGGATAGTGGTTCGACAGCATGAAGAAGATGACCGGCAGCGTCAGATAGTTGTTGTGGAGTGAGCGCTGCTTGGCCTGGGCGCCGAGCTTCGGATCCGGCGTACGGCCGGCGATCAGGTCGGCCACGACGATCTTCTGGTTGGGAATGATGATGAAGAAGACGTTGGCGGACATGATGGTCGCGGTGAAGGCGCCAAGATGCAGGAAGGCGGCGCGGCCGGTGAAAACCTGCGTGTAGCCCCACGCCATGGCGACGAGCACGACATAAAGCAGCGCCATCAGCCCCCAGGTGCTCTTGCCGATCGGCGATTTGCAGAGAAGATCGTAAAGAACCCAGCCGATCCCGAGCGAGGCGAGCGAGATCAGGATCGCCGTCGTCGCCGAGATGTCGAGCACATGACGGTCGATCAGGAAAAGATCGGCGCCGCCATAATAGATGATGCAGAGCATGGCGAAGCCCGAGAGCCACGTCATGTAGGATTCCCATTTGAACCAGGTGAGATGCTCCGGCATCGCAGCCGGTGCGACCAGATATTTCTGGATATGGTAGAAGCCGCCGCCATGCACCTGCCATTCCTCGCCATAGGCGCCGGGGGGAAGATGGTTGCGCTTCACCAAGCCAAGGTCGAGCGCGATGAAATAGAAGGATGAGCCGATCCAGGCGATCGCCGTCACGACATGCAGCCAGCGGGCGGCGAAGGCCAGCCACTCCCAGGCAATGGCGAATTCGTACATTCAGGTCCCTTTTTTTCTCCGTTGACGTACCTTGCGAAAAAAAGCGGAAACGGGGAAGGGGCGTTCTCGGCGATCCAGCGAGCCTTTGCGAAGGTCGAGCCACCTTAATGCACGTCGTGCAAAAATCTGCAGCGTTTTTCCAATAACATGTATGAAAACAATGCCCCAACACCCGTGCGTGCACTCCTTGTCACGCGACAGAGTCACGCGACAGACTTTAGGCGGCGCCGTCCTGCTTGAACTCTGCGAGGATCCAGTCGCGAAAGTTGCGGATCTTTGCGACGTTGCGCCGTGCATGCGGGTAGACCAGCCAATAGTCGTGGCCATCGCTGCCGCGCAGATCGAAAGGTTGATAAAGCCGACCGAGTGCGACGTCATCGGTATAGAATTGCGGAGTAAGGATCGCCACGCCTTGCCCGGCGATTGCAGCGCCTGCCTCGAAGGCCTGGGCACCGAGCCGCGTCGGAACCCGGCCCTCGAGATCCGGATCGCGGACGCCGGCAGCGCTAAACCATAGCGGCCACCAACGGTCTTGAGGGTCGATGATGCGGAGCTTCAGGAGGTCTCGCGGTTCGTTCACCCCGCCGACCGTCGAAGCGAGCGCCGGACTGAGCATCGGCGTAAATTCCACTTTCATCAGTCGATGGCTAACGAGACCCGGCCAATCGCCCAACCCGGAGCGGATCGCCACGTCCACTGCCTCTTTGCTGAAATCGATCATCGCATCGTTCGCCGACAGGCGGACGGCCATGTTGGGATGGGCGAGTTGGAACGAGCCGATATGACGAGCGAGCCATTGCGACGCGAAGGTCGCGGTCGAACTGATGAGCAGGGCGGACGCCGCATCGCCGCGCGCCGAGGCAACCGCCTCCTGCAACATTTCGAATGCTTCCGTCACCCTGGGCGCCAGCCGTTGGCCGACCTCCGTCAGCGTGACTTGCCGCGGGCGCCTCAGGAAAAGCGGCTCGCCGATATTCTCCTCGATGAGCTTGATCTGGTAGCTGACGGCCGTCTGGGTCATGCCGAGCTCATCGCCTGCCTTGGTGAAACTGCCGAGCCGGGCCGCGGCCTCGAAGATCCTTAGCGCGTTCAGCGGGAACTGCTTCGACATTTTCATGGATAAGTTCTCTTGATGCATGCAGACGGATGTTCGATTGGAATTCGAGCATCTTTCCCGGCATCCTGCAAGTCAACTTCACCGCTTACGAAGGGTGTTCAGATGTCGTGCGATGTATTGGAATATACTGAAAGAAAACCGCTTCTTTCGTTTGCGGGCGTAGTGCGCGCCGTCGCTTTCACCGTCCGCCGCATCAGGGGTATCGGCTTGAGACTCGATCTCGACTCCACGTCCGATTACATGAAAAAGGACTTGGGCATCCTCGACGGGCGAATGCCCCGGCAGGATGACGAGGTCCTGCGGTAGGCGAGGCTGTTTGCCCCTCATCCGGCCTGCCGGCCACCTTCGCCCCGCTTGCGGGGAGAAGGCAAAGGTGAGGGCCGAGCGACCTGCTGCCCCAGCCATTTCTGTCAAAGATGAACAGGCAAATCTCGGAACTGCTCAGATTCCCCTGAGCCTTTCCAGCGCCATCAAAATACGCTCGGGTGTCGCCGGGGTATCGAGACGGGGGCATTCGCGATAGTCGGCGACGCTCGCGACCGCCATCGACAAGGCCTCCAATACGGAGATGGGCAGCATGAAGGGCGGTTCTCCCACGGCCTTCGATCGTCCGATGGTCTTTTCTGCGTTTTCCGACCACTCGGCGAGCCGCACGTTGAAGATCTTCGGCCGGTCCGAGGCGAGCGGAATCTTGTAGGTCGAGGGCGCATGCGTCCTCAAACGTCCCTTTTCGTCCCACCAGAGCTCTTCCGTGGTCAGCCAGCCCATGCCCTGGACGAAGCCGCCTTCGATCTGGCCAAGGTCGATCGCCGGATTGAGCGAGCGGCCGACATCGTGCAGCACGTCGACGCGGTCGACGAGGTATTCGCCAGTCAGAGTGTCGATCGAGACCTCGGAGACGGCGGCGCCATAGGCGAAATAGTAGAAGGGCGTGCCGCGCCCCGTAGCTCGATCCCAGTGGATCTTCGGCGTCCTGTAGAAGCCGGCGGCGGACAACTGTACGCGGGCCGTGTAAGCCTGCCGGATGAAATCGGGGAAGGGCACGAGCTCTTCGCCGATCTTCACATGGTTCGCCACGAAGGTGACGTGCTCGGCGGTTGTCTGCCAGCGTTCGGCGGCGAAGGCGACAAGACGATCCTTGATCTGGCGGGCCGCATCGAAGGCGGCCATGCCGTTGAGATCCGAGCCCGATGAGGCCGCGGTCGCCGACGTGTTCGGCACCTTGCCGGTTGTCGTCGCGGTGATCTTCATCCGGTCGATATCGATCTGGAAGCTGTCCGCAAGAACCTGGGCCACCTTGGTGTAGAGGCCCTGGCCCATCTCGGTGCCGCCATGATTGAGGTGGACGGAGCCATCCTGATAGATATGCACCAGCGCGCCCGCCTGGTTGAAGGCGGTCATGGTGAAGGAGATGCCGAACTTAACGGGCGTCAGCGCGATGCCCTTTCGGATCACGCGGCTCGACTTGTTGAATTCGATGATTGCCGCGCGGCGCGCCTGGTAATCGGCGCTGACCTCCAATTCGCCGACGATCCGATGGATGATATTGTCCTCGATCTTCTGGTGGTAGGGCGTGACGTCGCGGCCCGATCCCTTCTCTCCGTAGAAGTTCAACTTGCGGATTTCGAGCGGATCCTTGCCAAGCGCATAGGCGATCTCCTCGACGATGCGCTCGGCGCCGATCATGCCCTGTGGCCCCCCGAAACCGCGATAGGCGGTATTGGAGACCGTATTGGTTTTCAGCGGCTGCGAGGTCAGCTTCACATGCGGGTAGAAATAGGAGCTGTCCGCGTGGAAGAGCGCCCTGTCGGTCACCGGCCCAGAGAGATCGGAGGAGTAGCCGCAACGGGCGGCGTAGTTCGCATGGACGGCGTGGATGCGCCCTTCGTCGTCAAAGCCGACGTCGTAATCGACGAGGAAATCGTGGCGCTTGCCGGTCGCCATCATGTCGTCGTCGCGATCCGGCCGGAATTTCACGGCGCGGCGAAGCCTTCGCGCGGCGACGGCGGCAAGCGCCGCAAATTGGTTGCCCTGCGTCTCCTTGCCGCCAAAGCCGCCGCCCATGCGGCGAACGTTCACCGTTACCGCGTTGGACGGCACACCAAGCACATGCGCGACCATGTGCTGGATTTCGCTTGGATGCTGCGTCGAGGACCAGACGGTCATTTCGTCGTCTTCCCCGGGAATGGCCAGGGCTATGTGCCCCTCCAGATAGAAGTGCTCCTGGCCGCCGATCCGCATCTGCCCCTTCAGCCGGCGCGGCGCTCGTTCCAGTTCAGCTTCCGCGTCGCCGCGCTGGAGCGTCAGCGGCTGCGTCACGAGTTCGCCGCCTTGAGCCATGGCGTCTGCCACATCGATCAGATGCGGCAGGTCGCGATAGGTGATCTTCGCGAGCCGCGCCGCGCGGCGGGCGATGTCGCGCGTTTCGGCAATCACGGCGAAGGCCGGCTGGCCATGGAACTGCACGCGCCCGTCGGCCAGCACCGGCTCGTCATGCAGGTGGCTGGGACTGATGTCGTTCGAATGCGGCATGTCGCTTGCGGTCAGCACGCAGACGACACCGGGCAACGCGACGACGGCGGAGAGGTCCATCTCCAGGATCTCGGCATGAGCACGATCGGTGAGGCCCAGCGCGCCATGCAGGGTACCGGCGGGCTCGGGCATGTCGTCGATGTAGTCGGCCGTTCCCGCCACATGCTTGTGGGCGCTGTCGTGGCGGAGCCGCATGTGCATCGGGCCAGCAATGGTGGTCTGTTCTTCGAAGGTGGACTTATCCATCTTGTCGATTCCTTTCGAAGAAAGCGCCCCTCATCCGGCCTGCTGGCCACCTTCTCCCCGTTCTGACGGGGAGAAGGGACGTTGCCGCGCGGCCTTTGTTCCCTCTCCCCGCCTGCGGGGAGAGGGTTAGGGTGAGGGGCGATCTCACGGCACAGGCTTCGAATGCCGCACTCATGCCACGTCCTCGAAACGCTGGAGTTGAACCGTCTCGCCGGTGCTCTCCAGTAAAAAGCGCATCAGCAGATTCTTTGCCGCCAACATGCGATAGGCGCTCGTGGCGCGCCAGTCGGTGATCGGCTGGTAATCGGTCTCGAAAGCTGCCTGCGCCGCACGAACAGCCTCCTCGCTCCAGGGCTGGCCGATGAGGGCCGCCTCGACGGCCTTCGCCCGCTTGGGCGTCGCGGCCATGCCGCCGAAGGCGACGAGGGCGGTGCGGACGCGATTGTCCTCGTCAAGCGCAACCCGGAAGGCGCCGAGGAGGGCGGAGATATCCTCGTCGCGACGCTTGGAGACCTTGTAGGCGGCGAAACGATCGCCGTCAGGCAGCGCGGGAACGAAGATGCTTTCGACGAATTCGCCCGGCTTGCGATCCTGCTTGCCGTAGCCGATGAAGAAATCCTCGAGCGGCAGCGTGCGGGTGCCGTTCTTCGATCGCAGGGTGACCGATGCGCCGAGGACGATCAACGGTGGTGGGCTGTCGCCGATCGGCGAGCCATTGGCGATGTTGCCGCCGATCGTGCCCATGTTGCGGATCTGTTCGCCGCCGATGCGATCGATGAGCTGGCCGAAGGCCGGGTAGGCATTGGACAGGGCATCGAACGCGGCCGTATAGCTGACGCTGGCGCCAATCGTCAGGCCCGCGTCCGTGCGGTCGATCCGTTGCAGTTCGGCGATGCCGTTGATGAACACCGCCGGATTGAGCGGTCGCATCTGCTTCGTCACCCAGAGACCGACATCGGTTGCGCCGGCGACGATCGTCGCGGTCGGATGTTCGTCCAGCGCCGTCGCGAGTCCCGTCGCGTCCGCCGGCACGATCAGACAGTCCTCGCCCGTGCGGATCACGATCGTTTTCGTAGAGCGGAGCGCTTTCAGCCGTGCGGTGACCGCTTGCCGCGTACGGGTGATCGGATCGAAGATTGCCGAGGGGCGTTCCCGCGCTGCGGCCTCTGCCGCCCGCACGATCGGCTCATAGCCGGTGCAGCGACAGAGATTGCCTTGCAGCGTCTTCTCGATTGCGGCCCGGCTCGGATTGTCGTTCGTCAGCCACAGGCCATAGAGCGACATGACGAAGCCGGGCGTGCAGAAGCCGCATTGCGAACCGTGGAAATCGACCATGGCCTGCTGCACCGGATGGAGCGTGCCGTCCTTGGCCGCGAGATGCTCGACGGTCACGACATGCGTCGCGTTCAGCGAGCCGATAAAGCGGATGCAGGCGTTGACGCTTTCGTAGACGAGTCTTTCGCCGTTCTCGCCATCGTTCGAAAGGCGGCCAACCAGCACCGTGCAGGCGCCGCAATCGCCTTCAGCACAGCCCTCCTTCGTCCCGGTCAGCCGGCGCTCCAGCCTCAGATAGTCGAGCAGTGTCGCGGTCGGCGCGACGTCCGAAAGGGCGACCTCGGTGTCGTTCAGGATGAAGCGGATGCTGTCGGATGCCTGTGCCATGCCAATCATTCCGTTGCTGCCGTATGTTCCCTTAATCGTACCCGATTTAAGGATAAAACATGCAGCAATTCAAAGTGCTACAGCGTCGTTTGCGCGTCTGATTAGACTCGCGGCGGCGTAGATTGGAACGCAATACGGGCGGAAACCGCTTACGCTTTTCCTTAGTCCGCTCTACTGCGCAGTCCAGCCGCCATCCATCGAGACATGCGTGCCGGTGATCTGCGCAGCGTCATCGCTCGCAAGATAGAGCGCCAGCGATGCCACTTGCTCGACCGTAATGAATTTCTTGGTCGGCTGGCCCTTGAGCATCACGTCGTTCACCACCTGCGCCTCCGTGATGCCGCGCGTCCTAGCCTGGTCCGGGATCTGCTTCTCGACAAGCGGTGTTAGTACGTAGCCGGGGCAGATCGAGTTCGCGGTGATGCCGTTTTCCGCGACCTCCAGCGCGACCGTCTTGGTGAGGCCCATGATACCATGCTTGGCCGCGACATAGGCGGACTTGAACGGCGAGGCGACGAGCCCATGCGCCGAGGCGATATTGATGATACGCCCCCAGCCTTTCGCCTTCATGCCCGGCAGCGCGGCGCGGATCGTGTGGAAGGAAGAGGAGAGATTGATGGCGATTATCCGGTCCCATTGTTCGACCGGAAAGTCCTCGACTTTCTCGACATATTGCACGCCGGCATTGTTGACGAGGATATCGACACCGCCGAAGCGCGTCGCAGCGGTCGCCATCAGGTCGGCGATCTCGTCGGGTTTGGTCATGTCCGCGGGATGATAGATGACGATGCCGCTTCCGAGTCCGGCGACGTCGTCCGTCACTGCCCTGATCTCGTCCGGCGCACCGAAGCCATTCAGCACGATATTGCCTCCGGTCTTCGCGAAAGCCCTGGCAATCGCCAGACCGATTCCGCTCGTCGAACCCGTTATGACCGCAGTTTTTGTCATTTTGTTCTCTCCCTCGCGCTGCCGCTCCTTGTCACCGGTTCGAGCGGGTCGCGGACGAAACGCGCCGCGCTGTTCCTCGTTCCGCCTCGGCTCGGTTTTGCAATGCAACAGTGTCAACCTACGCGGAAAAATGCACGGGTGACAATTGTGTTTTTCAGATTGCCGACGCAGATTTGGCGCCGTTCGCACGGGCAATGGAATTGCGTTTCGTTTTCGTTTGACATTCGTTTTTCCGTCGTATTGAAGTTTTTCGAATGTCGTCCTTGAGGAAGGCGCGACGTCGAGGTAAGGCCGGGGAGGGGCGCATGGGCGAATATATTCTCGCGATCGATCAGGGCACGACATCGAGCCGGGCGATTGTTTTCGACCGCAAGCAGAAGGTCGCCGGCGTCGGCCAGAAGGAATTCAGGCAACATTTCCCGAAGTCGGGCTGGGTCGAGCACGACCCGGAAGAAATCTGGCAAACGGTTCTCTTCACCGTCAAGGAGGCGATCGGAAACGCGGGTATTTCCGCAAGCGAGATCGCCGCGATCGGCATCACGAACCAGCGCGAGACGGTGGTCGTATGGGAGCGGGAGACCGGAAAGCCGATCCACAATGCGATCGTCTGGCAGGACCGCCGCACGGCGTCCTTCTGCGAAAAGCTGAAGAAAAAGGGCTTTGAAAAGACCTTTGCGAAAAAGACCGGCCTGCTGCTCGATCCCTATTTCTCCGGCACGAAGCTCAACTGGCTGCTTTCGAACGTGAAGGGGGCGCGGGTGCGCGCGGCAAAGGGCGAGCTTTGCTTCGGCACGATCGACACTTTCCTCATCTGGCGGCTCACCGGCGGCAAGTCCTTCGCGACGGACGCGACCAACGCATCGCGCACGCTCCTCTACAACATCGCCGACAATGCCTGGGACGACGACCTGCTCGATATTCTGCGCGTTCCGCGGGCGATGCTGCCGGAGGTCAAGGATTGCGCCGCCGACTTCGGCGTGGCTGACTCAGCGCTCTTTGGCGCGGCGATCCCGATCCTCGGCGTCGCCGGCGACCAGCAGGCGGCGACGATCGGTCAGGCCTGCTTCACGCCCGGCATGCTGAAATCGACCTATGGCACCGGCTGCTTCGCCCTGCTCAACACCGGCAGCGACATCGTCCGCTCAAAGAACCGCCTGCTTACCACCATCGCCTATCGTCTCGATGGCGAAACCACCTACGCGCTCGAGGGTTCGATCTTCGTTGCCGGTGCGGCCGTGCAATGGCTGCGCGATGGTCTCAAGGTGATCAAGGCGGCCCCGGACACCGGCACGCTTGCCGAGAGTGCCGATCCCTCGCAGGACGTCTATCTCGTTCCGGCCTTTACCGGCCTCGGTGCGCCGCACTGGAATCCTGATGCTCGCGGCGCGATCTTCGGCATGACGCGCAACACAGGCCCGGCAGAGTTTGCCCGGGCGGCGCTCGAAGCTGTCTGCTACCAGACCCGCGATCTGCTCGAGGCCATGCACAAGGATTGGCGCAACGGCGGCAGGGATACAGTGCTGCGCGTCGACGGCGGCATGGTCGCGTCCGACTGGACGATGCAGCGCCTCTCCGATCTGCTCGACGCCCCGGTCGATCGTCCCTTCATTCTCGAGACGACGGCGCTTGGGGTCGCCTGGCTTGCCGGAAGTCGCGCCGGCATCTGGCCAAGCCAGGAGGAGTTCGCGAGATCCTGGGCGCGCGACCGGCGTTTTGAGCCGAAGATGGACGAGGCGACACGTAAGGTGAAGCTCAAGGGCTGGCGCAGCGCGGTCAAGAGGACGTTGATCGCGGCTTAGAGCAACGCCCGATCTGCCCGAATCGCGGCTACCATGCGCGGGCGGCAATCCCTCTCTGCGGGGCTCCCCGCTTCCTTTCCGACGAGGTCGATCTCGGTGCGGGGTCGGACGTGGCGCATATCGATAATACTCGAAGGTATAGCTGGAGAGATATGCGACTCCGCGCGCCATGGTGAGCGCTGCCATTCCCGCACACGCGCGCACTCCTGGACCGAATGAGGCCCAGCACAACGGCGATTTAGCCCCCGACCAACGGCTCCTGTAGGAGGATCATCAACCGACCCGGGATCGACTTGACTCACGCATAGCTCGCCGGCTATATATTGATCAATAGCCAGCGGGGTATTGATCCCAAATGTCGAACGCTCACGATGTTCTCTTCAGGACGCTTGCCGATCCGACTCGGCGGGCTCTCTTTGAACGCCTTTGCCGTGAGGGGGAAAGGACGGTCGGAGCCCTGACGGCGCGGGCCGGGGTGTCGCAACCCGTCGTCTCAAAGCATCTCGGGGTCCTGAAGCAGGCGGGTTTGGTGCGCGACCGCCACGAAGGTCGCCATACGTACTACAGCGCCCAACTCGGCGCGCTTGCCCCGCTGGTCGATTGGACAAGCCAGATGGCCGGGTTCTGGCAAAGCCGCTTCGACGACCTCGAAGACCTACTGAAAAGGATGGACCAATGAATGAAACGTTGCCCGAAACGCGCTCCGTCGTGGTCGAACGCGAGATCCCTCATCCGCCGGAAAAGATCTGGCGCGCGCTCACCCAGCCACATCTGGTCGAGGAGTGGCTGATGAAGAACGATTTCAAACCGGTTGTGGGTCACCGTTTCAATCTTCGCGGAGATTGGGGCGGAGTATTGGATTGCGAGGTGCTAACCGTAGAGCCGAACAAAAAGCTGACCTACACTTGGAATTTCGCCCACGAGGATCCGGCCTACGATCTGAAGAGCGTGGTGACTTTCACCCTCACCCCAACGAGCACGGGGACACAGCTGCGCATGGAGCAGTCGGGCTTCCGGCCGGAACAGCGGCAGGCCTACGGAGGCGCCAACGCGGGATGGCAGAAGTTCTTTGCAAATCTGGAGCAGGTCTTGGCGAGGATGGATTGAAGTCTGCCGCCATCGCTCAAAATGGGCCAAACGAGGCCCGATCCACTGCGCTTCATGCGGTCGGCCTACTGCTGCAATGAAGTGAACACTCCCGTTGGAAACGGTGCGTTTCCTCAACGGCATTTGCGGCTCGATGTGATGCCAACTATTTCTCTGCAAACAGCAACAGGGAGGCATCATGGAACTCGGGCTTTACACATTCGCGGACGTCGATCCGAATGCGATCGACAAGGGAGCCGAAGGACGGCGGCGTCTCGCCAATCTGCTTGAGGAAATCGAGCTTGCCGATCAGGTCGGGCTCGATGTCTTCGGTCTTGGCGAGCACCACCGACCGGACTATGCGGCCTCGGCGCCGGCGGTGATCCTGGCGGCCGCGGCCTCGCGTACAGCCAAGATCCGATTGAGCAGCGCCGTGACGGTGCTGAGCTCGGACGATCCGGTGCGGGTCTTCCAGCAGTTTTCGACGCTCGACCTTCTCTCCAACGGCCGCGCGGAGATCATGGCCGGACGAGGATCCTTCATCGAATCCTTCCCGCTCTTCGGCCAGTCGCTCGACGACTACGACCAGCTCTTCTCCGAAAAGCTGGATCTGCTGCTGGCGATCCGGGAGACGGAGAAAGTCACCTGGTCGGGCGAGCTGCGTCCGCCGATCGACGACCGCGGTGTCTATCCGCGCCCGCTACAGAATCCGCTGCCGCTCTGGATCGCCGTCGGCGGCACGCCGCAGTCGGTCGCGCGGGCCGGCGCGCTCGGCTTGCCGATGGCGCTTGCGATCATCGGCGGCGAGCCCCGCCGTTTCGCGCCGCTCTTCGATCTCTATCGCGAGGCGGCGCGCCGCGCTGGTCAGGACATCGCGAAGCTGAAGACCAGCATCAATGTTCACGGTTTCATCGCCGACACAACGGAGAAGGCGGCTGACCAGTTTTACGGACCGCAGGGGGAGGTGATGAACCGCATCGGCCGTGAACGCGGCTGGGGGCCGACGAACCGCGCCCACTTCGACCAGGCGCGCAGCGCGACCGGCAACCTCTTCCTCGGCGATCCCGAGACCGTGGCGGAAAAGATCGTCGCGCATCAAAAGCTCTTCCGCAATGATCGCTTCCTTCTGCAAATGGCGATCGGCCTGATGCCGCACGACCAGATCATGCGCGGCATCGAGCTTTACGGCACCAAGGTCGCGCCGCTGGTCCGGGAGATGCTGGCGGAGGAACGCCGATCGCAGCCTGCCGGCGCCTGAACGTCCGCTGTCGGCGCTGGCATATGCCGCGCCGGCACGCTACATGTGGCCGCGAAAGTGAGATACCATGACCCTCAACAACGACGAAGATCTCGAGCGGCTGAAGGAAATTGGCCGCATTTGCGCCAATGCTCTCCAGGCAATGGGCGAGGCGCTCGAACCCGGCATCACCACGGCGGAGCTCGACGCGATCGGCCGCAAGGTGCTGGAGGATGCGAGCGCGCGCTCGGCGCCGGAGCTCTGCTACAAGTTCCCCGGCGCAACCTGCATCAGCGTCAACGAGGAAGTTGCGCACGGCATCCCCGGCAGCCGCGTGATCCGCGCCGGCGACCTCGTCAACATCGATGTTTCGGCCGAGAAGGACGGCATCTTCGCCGATACGGGCGCTTCCTTTCCGGTGCCGCCGGTAACCACAGCAATCGACAGGCTTTGCCGCGACGGCAAGCGCGCCATGTGGGTCGGACTGAAGCAGGTGCGCCCGGGTCAACCATTGGCTGCGATTGGCAATGCCATCGGCGACTTTGCCCGCAAGAACCGTTATTCGCTCGTCACCAACCTCGCGAGCCACGGCATCGGCCGTTCGTTGCATGAGGAGCCGGGCGAGATCGCCACCTGGCCGGACCCGTCCGAGCGGCGGCACATGACCGATGGTATGGTTTTCACCGTCGAGCCGTTCTTGTCGATGGGCGCTCACTGGGCGGAAGGCGGAGACGATGACTGGACGCTCTACAGCGAGCCGCGCGCCCCGACGGTCCAGTATGAACATACCGTCGTCGTCACGCGCGGCGGGCCGCTGGTCGTGACTTTGCCGGGCTGACGCACCACTGACCCCGTGGATCGTTCGATTCCTTCAATAGGACGTTCAATTATAGTCATTTGTCGTCTTCTTGCTGCGGTGCAATAAGAAGACCATGAGCACGCTTCACAAACTGCCGGACCGCGATCACGTCCCTTCGAAGCAAACCGGTGCCGGCCTTCATGAGGTAAAGCACCGCGGAAGCAAAGAGCCGGCGTCTTCCGTCGTGCATCCCGCTCCGAGTGACAATCTCGCGGCTACGGCGGTCGCCGGTGCCATCGCGATGGCAGTTGCCATGGGCTTCGGCCGTTTTTCCTACACGCCGATCCTGCCGGCGATGATGGCAGATGCTGGGCTCTCGCCGCGGGACGCCGGGCTGATTGCATCGGCGAACTTCGTTGGCTATCTCGCCGGCGCCGTGCTTGCGGCCTATGGCTGGGCTCATGGTCGCGAACGGCGGATCGGCCTCGCGGCGCTCGTGGCGACGACGCTATTGCTCGCCGCCATGGGGATGACGTCCTCCGTGCTCGCTTACTCGGTCATTCGTTTCCTTGCCGGCCTCGCCAGCGCCTTCGCGATGATCTTCATCTCGGGGATCGTGCTGGGAGAGGGGCTGCGCGCCAGATCGGAGCATGTACCGTCGGTGCATTTCGGCGGCGTCGGTCTCGGCATCGCCCTTTCCTCGATTTGTGTCTGGGCCGCGCTGCTTGCGGCCGCCGGCTTCTCCACGTCGCAGGCCGACTGGTTCACCGGTGCGCTCGTCGCGCTTGTAGGCACGGTCGTCGTGGCTGCGCTGCTGCCGCGCGGTCATATTGCCGCGAGCGGGGGTGAACGCGAACGACCGCTGACGTGGACGCGGCCGTTGACGGTCATGACGCTTACCTACGGCTTCTTCGGCTTCGGCTATGTGATCACCGCCACGTTTCTCGTCGCCATGGCAAGGGATGCCAGCGGCGGCCACAGCGTCGAATTCCTCGCTTGGCTGCTGACGGGCGCGAGCGCCGCGGTCTCGGTTTATCTCTGGCGCTTCGCGGTACCGAGCTTCGGGCTTGCCGGCGTTTACGCCATCGGCCTGCTGGTGGAGGCTGCGGGGCTTGTTCTGACCGTTTCGTTGCCCTTGCCCTTCGCGCCGCTCATAGGCGGCTTGATGCTCGGCGCCACCTTCATGATGATCACGGCCTACGGGCTGCAGATCGGCCGGCGCCTTGCGCCGGAAAGCCCGCGCCGGGCGCTGGCCTTGATGACCGCAGCTTTCGGCATCGGCCAGATCATCGGACCGCTGGTGGCGGGGTGGCTGGCCGAACGGACCGGCGATTTTACCCTGCCGACGCTCGTAGCAGCCGGCGTTCTCTTTTGCTGCGGAAGCGTGGTCGTCCTCGAACTGCGCAAGATCAACCCCGCGCTGGATCGTTGATTTCCAAGGTCATCCGGCTGACGCGCAGGAAAAATTTGAACGCGCGCAGATTGATGAAATAACAGTAACATTCACATTACCTAATTGTTGCCTAGGGCGAATTGCCCTAGTTTCGGCACATCAAGGGGCAAGTCATTGTCCCTCCTCAGAAGCGAGAGTGCCGCACCTTGTTCCAATCCTTTTTCCCCAAGCCGAAGCAATTCTTCATTTCCGTCACCGTCTGGTCGCTGCTAGCCATTGCCTTCTGGTATGGCTGGGGCGAAAGGCTGGGAGCGGAGTTCGGTCTTCCACCGCTGGCGGTTGACGCGCCGCCCATCGTCGGCATTTCGGCGTTCTGGTCGCCGGCTTTCCTGTGGTTCTACATCTACTTCGCTGTGGTCGTCGGGCTCTTCACGGCGTTCTGGTATGTCTACTCGCCGCATCGCTGGCAGACCTGGTCCATCCTGGGATCCGCCCTGATCCTTTTTGTTACCTATTTCCAGGTTCAGGTCAGTGTCGCGATCAACAACTGGTACGGCCCGTTTTGGGATCTGGTGCAGGCTGCGGTTTCGAAATCGGCAGTGGTGACGGCCGAGCAGTTCTACGGAGAGATTGCCACCTTCCTGGCGATCGCGATGGTGGCCGTCGCCGTTGCGGTCATGACGCGCTTCTTCGTCAGCCACTACATCTTCCGCTGGCGCACAGCGATGAACGAATACTACATGGACAACTGGGGCAGGCTTCGCCATATCGAAGGTGCTTCGCAGCGCGTCCAGGAAGACACAATGCGTTTCTCGACTACAGTCGAGGGGCTTGGCGTCAGCCTGATCGATAGCGTCATGACCCTGATCGCATTCACGCCGGTGCTGATCCGACTGTCGGCCAACGTCACCGAGCTTCCGATTGTCGGCATCATTCCCTATCCGCTGGTGACGGCAGCCGTGCTCTGGTCGCTGTTCGGCACCGTGTTCCTGGCTCTCGTCGGCGTCAAGCTGCCGGGGCTGGAGTTCCGCAATCAGCGCGTGGAGGCCGCCTACCGTAAGGAACTCGTCTACGGCGAGGATCACGCCGACCGCGCCCAGCCGCCGACGGTCGCCGATCTGTTCGACAATGTCCGCCGGAACTATTTCCGGCTTTACTTCCACTATCTCTATTTCAATATCGCCCGCATCTTCTACCTGCAGATCAACAACATCTTCTCGCTGCTGATTCTCGCTCCGTCGATCATCGCCGGCAGGATTTCGCTCGGCGCCCTGAACCAGATTTCCGGTGCATTCGGCCAGGTGACGTCTTCGTTCCAGTATCTCGTCAACTCGTGGCCGACGATCGTCGAGCTCCTCTCGATCTACAAGCGCCTGCGCGCCTTCGAAGCGATCCTCGACGAGGAGCCGCTGCCTGAGATCGACCAGCAGTTCATCGAGGTCGGCGGCAAGGAGGAGCTGGCCCTTTAAGAGGTGGCCGTCAGAAGGCGGAGCGATCCGCCTTCTTTTTTGCGCTCTCGATGATGGGAAGCGCTTCCGCGTAGCTGACGCAGGCGACATCCGGCCTGCCGCAGGTCTCTGCCAGGAAACGGTCGAGCGCGCGCCAATAGGCGCCGCCATTCATCTCGACGAAATGGAAGCCGAGCTGCAGCGGAACACGGCCGCCGTCATACTCCTTGCGGAAGGCATCGCGGTAGGCCGCAAGCGTGCGTTCTTCGAAAACGGAGCTGTTCTTCTTGTTCTCGACCCCCATCGAATGGCGGACGAAAAGATTATAGTCCATTCCGATCACCGGCCGATGCGACGGGCCTTCGGGAATGAGAGGCAAACCGAAACGCGGCAAGCCGTCCTGCACCGACGGCCAGCCGGGCCCCTTGGTCACCAGGCTTGCGTCATAGGTGAAGCCGAACGTCTTCAACGCCGGCAGCAGGCCGTCGCTCAACGAAAGGTAGGGCGCGCGGAAGCCCTTGACATCGTTTCTGGCAAACTCCGCCCAGCCTTGCGGCTCGGCCTCTGCCCTGGCGGCCTTTTTCCAGGCGTCGATTAGTGCCTCGCGGAACGCGGTGAATTCTTGCTGCCAAGCGCGCTCGCTCCAGCCCTTGCCGTCGAAATGGCCGCAGGCATGGCTGCCGATATCGTGTCCATCGAGATGGGCCTGCCAGATATGCCCGGCGCGCGTCGCGATTTCATCGCGGCTTTGCGCGAAGCCGACGTTCGAGCGCCCGGCCTTCTGGCCCGGTGCCTTGTAGATCTGCTTGCCGTCGGCCTTCGTCATCAGGAAGGTGCAGGAGAGGAAATAGGTAAAGTGGGCACCGCTGCGCTTGGCCATGGCGAGACTCTTCTCCCACAGCGCGTTGTCATGTGCGCCGTCGAAGGAGACGATTACGAGTTGCTTGTTCGCCGTGGCCCCCGGCGCCGGCGCCAGCAGCGGCTCGGCAATGGCGAGGGCGGGAAAAAGGCAAAGGGAGAGAGCAAGGATCTGGCGCGTCATTCCGGAGGCATCTTGGGAGAATCAGTAAAGGAATTGTTCCTGCCGTCCCTTCTGCAGGAATGCGGCAATCCTTTGATCCATCTGGAAATCCGCGATCGATATCGCTATGGCTTGGTAAACAAATGAATAATTGCGGCGGGTGAAACATGGCGCTTCTGATACTGGGCATTGTGATCTTCTTCGGCATCCACCTCGTTCGAAGCTTCGCGCCCGGCGTGCGCATGGCGGTGATCGAGCGGAAGGGCGTCGGGACCTGGCATGCGATCCACGGCATCTCGGCGGTCATTGGCCTCGTGCTTATCGCCTTCGGTTTCGACCAGGCGCGCGCGACCACCGGCATCCTCTACACGCCGCCGGTCTTTCTCACTCATATCGCCCTGACGCTGATGCTGATCGCCTGCATCTGTCTCGCCGCCGCCTTCCTGCCGGCCGGCAAGATCCGGGTCGCAACGAAACATCCGGCCATCCTCGCCATCAAAATCTGGGCGCTCGCCCATCTGCTTGCCAACGGCGAGACGTCGTCCGTCCTGCTCTTCGGCTCCTTCCTGGCCTGGGGCGTCATACTCCGCATATCCATGAAGAAGCGCTGGCTAGCCGGCGAGATCAGCTATCCCACCGTTGTTTCCTATCGCTACGATGCCGGCGCAATCCTCCTCGGTGCCGTGCTCTTCGTTGCGATTGTCTGGAGGCTGCACGAACTGATGATCGGCGTAGCGCCCATCGCCATCGGCTAAATGATCTTCTCCCCCTTACAAGCGGCGCAAAATCGGGTAGAAGGCGCAGAATTCTCAGCATGAAGGCCGGGCAGCCGGAACACAGGGACATGGCGAACCAAGACGACAGCTTTATCCGCGAGGTCAATGAAGAACTCCGTTCGGACCAGATGAAAGCCATCTGGACACGCTTCGGCGGGCTGATCGTCGCGCTCGCTGCCTTGATCGTTCTCGGCACCGTCGGCAAGGTCGGTTACGACTATTGGCAGGAAACATCCTCGTCGCAATCGGGCGACGCCTTCCTCGCCGCGCTCAATCTCGCGCGGGAGAACAAGTCGGATGAGGCTCTTGCGGCGCTGACGGCTTTGGAAAAGGACGGCTACGGTTCCTATCCTGTGCTGGCCCGGTTGCGGTCTGCGACCCTGCAGGCGCAGAAGGGCGAGACCGACGCGGCGATCACTGCCTTCTCCGAAATCGGCAAGGATACGCGCATTCCGCCGGCGCTGCGTGACGCCGCGCGCCTGCGCGCCGCCTATCTGCTTGTCGACCACGGAACCTATGAGCAGGTGTCGTCGGAGGTCGAACAACTGGCCGTTCCGCAAAACACGATGCGCCATTCCGCCCGGGAAGCGCTTGGGCTCGCGGCCTACAAGGCGGGCGACTTCACCAAGGCAAGAAGCTGGTTCCAACAGATCACCGACGACGCCGAGAGCCCGCGCGGGGTCATGGGCCGTGCGCAGATGCTGCTTGACGTGATCGCTGCGAGCGGCAAAGCCTAGAGCGGGATGAGGAAAAGTGTGTGCGGTTTTCCGCCCGCATCCCGCTCTAGCCTACTAGAATCGATCACGTTTATGATTTTGGGTCGGTTTGACCCAAAAATCATCGTGATCTTGAAACGGATTTTGAGATGAGTTTTACCGTCGCCATCGTCGGGCGCCCCAATGTCGGCAAGTCCACCTTGTTCAACCGCCTGGTTGGCAAGAAGCTGGCGCTCGTCGACGATACGCCGGGAGTCACCCGCGATCGCCGTCCCGGCGACGCCAAGCTTGTCGATCTCAAGTTTCGCATCATCGATACCGCCGGCCTAGAACAGTCGGCGCCCGAGAGCCTGCAGGGCCGTATGTGGGCGCAGACCGAGGCGGCGATCGACGAGGCCGATCTTTCGCTGTTCGTGATCGATGCCAAGGCAGGATTGACCCCGGCCGACGAAACGCTCGCCGAAATGCTGCGCCGTCGCGGCAAGCCGGTCATCGTCGTCGCCAACAAGGCTGAAGCGCGCGGCTCCGATGGCGGCTTCTACGATGCTTTCACGCTCGGTCTCGGCGACCCTTGCCCGATCTCGGCCGAACATGGCGAGGGTATGATCGACCTCCGCGACGCGATCGTGGCCGCGCTCGGCGAGGAGAGGGCATTTCCGCCGAAGGAAGACGTGGCGGTGACCGATGTCGACATCCGCCCAACCGCTCCGGGCGAGGAGACGGAAGACGAGGATGCCGAGCCCGCCTATGACGAGACGAAGCCGCTGCGCGTGGCGATCGTCGGCCGGCCGAATGCCGGCAAATCGACGCTGATCAACCGTTTCCTCGGCGAAGACCGGTTGCTGACCGGACCAGAGGCGGGCATCACCCGCGATTCGATCTCCGTGGAATGGCAATGGCGCGGCCGCACGATCAAGATGTTCGACACGGCCGGCATGCGCCGCAAGGCCAAGGTCCAGGAGAAGCTCGAGAAGCTGTCGGTCGCCGATGCGCTGAGGGCGATCCGCTTCGCCGAGACTGTCGTCATCATTTTCGACGCCACGATCCCCTTCGAGAAGCAAGACCTGCAGATCGTCGATCTGGTCCTGCGCGAGGGACGGGCGGCTGTGATCGCTTTCAACAAATGGGATCTTGTCGAGGACTGGCAAGCAGTGCTGGCCGATCTTCGTGAAAAGACCGAGCGTCTCTTGCCGCAGGCGCGCGGCATCCGCGCGGTGCCGATTTCCGGCCATACGGGCTATGGCCTCGACCGGCTGATGCAGGCGATCATCGACACCGACAAGGTCTGGAACCGGCGCATTTCGACGGCGCGGCTCAACCGCTGGCTCGAATCGCAGCAGGTGCAGCATCCGCCCCCGGCCGTTTCCGGGCGCCGCCTCAAGCTCAAATACATGACGCAGGTAAAGGCCCGTCCGCCGGGCTTCATGATCTCCTGCACGCGTCCCGAGGCCCTGCCGGAATCCTACACCCGCTATCTGATCAACGGGCTTCGCAACGACTTCGACCTGCCGGGCGTGCCAATCCGGGTGCATTTCCGCGCGTCGGATAATCCTTACGAATCCAAGGCACGCAAAAAGCGTTGATCAGCGGCCTCCCGCGCGATCAATGCCCCACCCGCAAGACGATGTCCTGCAAGCGAATGCCACCATCGTCGTTTACTCGAAGAACTCCCAAAGATACATCTGCTTGGAGACAGCCGAAACGAGGGGATTTGCCGATGGCGACAGCATCGATATCAGCGGATGACTGGTGGCGGGGCGCGGTGATCTATCAGGTCTATCCGCGCTCCTTTCAGGACACCGACGGCGACGGCATCGGCGATCTTCGCGGCGTCACCCGGAGGCTTCACCATATCGCCTCGCTCGGTGTCGATGCGATCTGGCTGTCGCCCTTCTTCAGGTCACCGCAGGCCGACATGGGCTATGATGTCTCCGACTATTGCGACGTCGATCCGATGTTCGGCACGCTCGCCGATTTCGACGCCATGCTCGCGGAGGCGCATCGTCTCGGCCTGAAGGTGATCATCGATCAGGTGATTTCGCACAGCTCGGACCGGCATCCCTGGTTCATCGAGAGCCGGTCGAGCAGGACCAATGCCAAGGAGGACTGGTATGTATGGGCCGACCCGAAGCCAGACGGGACGGCGCCGAACAACTGGCTTTCGATCTTCGGCGGCCCAGCCTGGGAATGGGACGGCGTCCGCAAGCAGTATTACCTGCACAATTTCCTGTCGTCGCAGCCGGACCTCAACTTCCACAATCCGGAGGTCCAGGAGGCCGTACTCTCGACCGTCCGCTTCTGGCTCGATCGCGGCGTCGACGGGTTCCGGCTCGATACCGCCAACTACTATTTCCACGACCGGAACCTCAGGGACAATCCGCCGCTCGTTCCCGATCCGAATGCAACGAGCCACGATGCGCCGGATGTCAACCCCTATGGCATGCAGGATCATCTCTACGACAAGACGCAGCCGGAGAACGTCGGCTTCTTGCGCCGATTGCGGGCGATGCTCGATGAATACAGCGGACGCGCAACGGTCGGCGAAGTGGGCGACGGCGCCCGTTCGCTGAGGACGGTCGCCGCCTACACGGGCGGCCGCGACAAGCTGCACATGTGTTACACCTTCGATTTTCTCGGACCCGAATTCACGGCAGGCCATATCCGTCGCTGCGTCGAGAATTTCCAGGCCGTGGTCGCCGACGGTTGGGTCTGCTGGGCCTTTTCCAACCACGATGTTACCCGCCATGTCAGCCGGTTCGCGCGCAATGAAGCCGAGCGGGAGCGGGTGGCGAAGATCGCGATTTCCCTGCTTGCCGCGTTGCGCGGGTCGATCTGCCTTTACCAGGGCGAGGAACTGGGATTACCGGAGGCGGAACTTGCCTTCGAGGAACTGCGCGACCCCTACGGCATCCGCTTCTGGCCGGCCTTCAAGGGTCGCGACGGATGCCGCACGCCGATGGTGTGGGAACAGGAATTGCCCAATGCGGGCTTCTCCCGCGGGGCACCCTGGCTGCCGGTGCGTGAGGAACAGCGGCTGCTCGCGGTCGACGCGCAGGAGGGCGTTCCGGGATCGGTGCTGGAGCATTATCGCCGAACCCTCGCTTTCCGTCGACTGCACGCACCGCTTCTTGATGGCGAAATGGCATTTCTCACCATCAACCATGACATTCTGGCTTTCACGAGGGAGAAGAATGGCGAACGGCTGCTGTTCGTGTTCAATCTCACGCGGGAACCGCAGGAGGTGCGTCTGCCGGTCGATGTGATTGTTCGCGAAGCCGTCCCGATGCCCGGCTTCGCACCGCACTTGGTCGACGACGTAGTCGCGCTTTCTGCGCTCGACGTCTTCTGCGGTCGGTTGCGGTGACCGTCACCCGATCAGCGTGAACTTGTCCACGTCGACCAACCCGCGATCCGAGATCTTCAGGTGCGGAATCACCGGCAATGGCAGGAACGCGAGCTGGAGGAAGGGCTCCTGCAGCGTGGCGCCGAGGGCAAAGGCGGCCTGCCGGAGGTGATGGAGGGTGTCGCGCACCCGCTCATAGGGTTCGAGGCTCATGAGGCCCGCGACAGGCAGGGAGATCTCACCGGTCACCTTGCCGTCTTCGACAACGACGAAGCCGCCCTTGATTTGGCCGAGCCGATTGGCGGCGATCGCCATGTCTTCGTCGCTGACGCCAACCACGCAGATATTGTGGCTGTCATGGCCGACGGTCGAGGCGATCGCGCCCTTCTTCAGCCCAAAACCCTGAACGAAACCGTTGGCGTGGTTGCCGTTGACGCCGTGGCGCTCGATGACGGCCACCTTGATGATGTCCTGGCCGAGATCGATTCCAGTCTGATTTCCTTCAGCGGGCAGATGGAAGCGCCTGTGTTCGGTTATGATCTTGCCGGGCAGGACGCCGATCACCGAGGTCTGGCCCTCGGTAAGGGGAACCGCGAAATCGGCTGCTTTGACCTCGCCAGCCTTGACGCTGTCGAGCCCGACCGGCTCGACTGGCTTGCGCGTCGCGAACAGCGCATCCGTAACCCGTCTCCCCCCTGAAAACACGATCTCGGCCTTGCAGTTCTCCAGGCTGTCGATGACCACGAGGTCGGCGCGCCAGCCCGGCGCGACAAGGCCGCGGTCCCTGAGGCCGAAGGCGCGGGCGGCAGAAATCGAGGCAGCGCGATAGATCGCCAGAGGCTCGACGCCGGCGGCGATCGCAGTGCGGATCATGTGATCGAGGTGGCCCTGTTCGGCGATATCGAGCGGATTGCGGTCGTCGGTGCAGAGCGCGAGGTAGGGAGACAGCCGCTCGGTGATGATCGGCATCAGGGCATGCAAGTCCTTCGAGACCGAGCCCTCGCGCACGAGAATGTGCATGCCCTTGCGGATCTTTTCGAGCGCCTCGTCGGCGGTCGTGCATTCGTGGTCGGTGCGGATGCCGGTGGCTAGATAGCCGTTCAGCTCCTTGCCGGAGAGAAGCGGTGCATGGCCGTCGATGTGCCCGCCCTGGAATGCATCGAGCTTGGCCAGGCAGACGGGGTCCTTGTGGATGACGCCGGGAAAGTTCATGAACTCGGCGAGCCCGATCACTTTCGGGTGGTGGCGGAAGGGCACGAGGCGCTCGATCGGCAGGTCGGCGCCGGCCGTCTCGAGATGCGTTGCCGGCACGCAGGACGATAGCTGGACGCGGATGTCCATGATCGTTTCCATCGCCGAATCAAGGAAGAACTGGATGCCCTCGGTACCAAGGACGTTGGCGATCTCGTGCGGATCGCAGACCACCGTCGTGATGCCGAGCGGCAGCACGCAGCGGTCGAACTCGTGCGGGGTGACGAGCGAGGATTCGATATGCAAATGCGTATCGATGAAACCTGGAACGACGATGCGGCCGGCAACGTCGATTTCCTCGCGTCCCTGATAATCCCCGTAGGTGCCGACGATGCGGTCGCCGCAAATGGCGATGTCGGAGGCAACAAGTTCGCCGGTGACAAGGTCGAAGAAACGGCCGCCCTTGAGCACGATGTCTGCCGGGGCGCGGCCCACGCCCTGATCGATGATACGCTCCAACATCTCGGACATGCGCGCACTCCGCATTCTCCAGCGCCGCGTCCAATCGGACGCGCAAAGGCCGCTATAGCACTATTGAATTGCTGCATGATTTTGTCCTTAAATCGATCTCGATTTAAGGAATCATGCAGCGGTTGATTCATAACAATAACCCTCTCCCCGCATGCGGGGAAAGGGCCTGAGAAAGCGTGATGTCGAAAGCTCAGATGTTATTCTTCAGGACATCTCGCAGCTTGTCGAACAATTCGTCGATCTGCTGCTTCTGAATGATCAGCGGCGGCGACAACGCGATGATGTCGCCGGTCGTGCGGATAAGCAGCCCCTTCTCATAGGCCTTCAGGAAGGCAGAGAATGCACGCTTCGTAGGCTCTCCGGCGATCGGTTCCAGTTCGATCGCGCCGATCAGTCCGATGTTGCGGATGTCGATGACATGCGGGCAGTCCTTGAGCGAATGCAGAGCTTCTTCCCAATAGGGTGCGAGCTCGGCGGCCCGCGTGAGCAGGCCTTCCTCCTTGTAGGTGTCGAGCGTGCCGAGTGCAGCAGCGGAGGCGATCGGGTTGCCGGAATAGGTGTAGCCGTGGAAGAACTCGATCAGATGTTCCGGCCCGGTCATGAAGGCGTCGTGAATCTCCGACGTCACAAAGACAGCACCCATCGGGATCACGCCGTTGGTGATGCCTTTTGCGGTCGTGATGATGTCTGGCTTCACGTCGAAATACTGCGCAGCGAAGGGCGTGCCCAGGCGGCCAAAACCGGTGATCACCTCGTCGAAGATCAAGAGGATGCCGTGTTTGGTGCAGATTTCCCGAAGCTTCTGGAGATAGCCCTTCGGCGGGATGAGCACGCCCGTCGACCCCGCAACGGGCTCGACGATGACGGCGGCGATCGTGGAGGCGTCATGCAGGGTGACGATCCGCTCCAGTTCGGCAGCAAGATCGGCGCCATGCTCCGGTTCCCCGCGGGTGAAAGCATTCTTTGCCGGAAGGTGGGTGTGCGGCAGGTGATCGACGCCGGTCAGAAGCGTGCCGAACATCTTGCGGTTGGCGACGATGCCGCCGACAGAGATGCCGCCGAAGTTGACGCCGTGATATCCGCGCTCGCGGCCGATCAGCCGGAAGCGGGAGCCATTGCCTTTGGCGCGATGATAGGCAAGCGCGACCTTCAGCGCCGTATCGACCGATTCCGAACCCGAGTTCGTGTAGAGGACATGGTTCATGCCCTCAGGCGCGATGTCCACAAGCCGGTTCGCCAGCTCGAAGGCTTTCGGATGGCCAAGCTGGAAAGCCGGAGCATAGTCGAGTTCGCCGGCCTGTTCGCGGATCGCTTCGGTGATCTTGGGCCGGCAGTGACCCGCATTGACGCACCAGAGGCCGGCCGTGCCGTCCAGCACCGTGCGACCATCATGGGTCGTGTAGTACATGTCTTTGGCGCCGACGAAGAGGCGCGGCTCCTTCTTGAATTGCCGGTTGGCCGTGAACGGCATCCAGAAGGCGCGCAGATCGTTCGGCGTTGTATTCAATCGGTTCGACATGTCCTGTTTCTCCTCCGCGAATTCTGACTGCTGGTGGTGCGCGTCGCTGGCCGCTGCATGTTTCCTCAAATCGTACCCGATCGGGGGATCAAACATGCAGCAATTCAAAGTGCTACAGCGTCCACGCGTTCGATAAGACGCGCGGCGCTGTAGGTCGGATTCTTTTACCCTTTGGTCAAACTATCAGCGCGCCCGATAGCGTCAAGCCTGTGGCTTTTGCGTCTCGAGAGAAGACGGTCGGCGTTTCCGTGGTTCGCCGAAAAAATAAAAGCCCCGCGCGATTGCTCGTGGGGGCTTCTTAAGGTGTGTCCTGCGGGGCGGACGTATTGGGAGATTACGCCGATTTGCGGACGAGGACTTTTTCTTCCACGGCATTGTCTTCGCCGTAGATTTCTGCGAGGGCGCCCAAGATCTTCATGACAGCGTCAGAGGAACTCGAATAATAAATCGTCTGGGCGTCACGACGAGTGCTTACCAGATTCTGGGCGCGCAATTTCGAAAGGTGCTGGGAAAGGGCCGACTGGCTCAGCCCGACCTTGTTGGCCAAGGCGCCGACCGCCAGCTCTTCCTTGATGAGAGAGTCAAGGATGAGGAGGCGTTTGGGATTTGCCATGGCCGAAAGGAAACCGGCTGCTATTTCGGCTTCCTCGTGTTTTTCAGGCGGAAGGGGCTGCATTGCGTGCTCCATGCGAAAATTACATCACACGTAGTTATGATTGATGAAGCACGATAATTAGACGTGATGCATAAAAGGGCAACCACCCAGTGCGAAAAATGGGGGTACCTGGACGCCGATTAACCGTAAAGTTTTTTCAGAAGCGGCCGCAATTCCCCCGTCCCCTGGATCGGGGCCTCGAATTCGAGGCGCTTCAACCGCTCGCCATCGAAGAGATCGAGGCCTGCCGCGTCGATACCGACGACCTTCCAGTCACCGTCCGGCGCGCGGCAATGGACGGTCGCGTAGTGCTTCACGGCGTCGGCATGGTCGGCATTCATGTGCTCGATCGCGCTGTCTTCCATTTCGGCGAGCGCGGCTGCGGCGGGCGAAGCAATGGCGAGATCTTCGGCCGTCAGCGCATAGGCGCGTCCGAAGCCGCCGTTGAGGCTTGCCCTCAGTGGTTTCAGGCGAAAGAAGCCGAAATCGGGAAAGTCGACATAGAGCTTGGCCTTGGGATGGCGGCGGACGAAGCGCGCGCGGATGCGATCGTGGGCCTCGGATGCACGTGCGACCTCTTCCGCCTCGCACTGAACGGTCAGGCGCGGGTGGGCGAGCGGATCGCCTTTGCCGGGCTCGCCCGTCAGAAGCGACGCGCGCCGGTCGGCGAGCAGCGCCTGCGTGTGCGTTGCCAGTCGCGAGACGAGAACGACCGGCGCGCCATCGATGTCGATGCCGATCAGCACGCGGCTGACGAAAGGAAAGCCGCCGCTTTCGGGCTCGATCGCAGCGAGCGAGCCGCTTTTCGCCGAGCGAAGCAATGTCCGGGCGAGCTTGCGGGCCTCATCATCGGTTTCGCGCAGAACGTTGGGTTTTTCGCTCATGAACGTCTTCCTTTCGCCGCTTGTCGCTCCGAACAATAAAAAAGGCCCGAAGCGGTTGCTCCAGGCCTTTATTCGCCGTTCGGCGTGTTGCGTCAACTTTTGTTGCGATGACGCGTCAGGCCTTCGACAATGTTTTGCGCGTCGATCGTGCCGACTACCGAGCCGTTGTCGACGACGCCGATGCTGCCCGGCTGGCGGGACATCGCGTCCAGAATATCAACGAGGGGAGTCGTCGGTTTCGCCGTCGCCGTCACGCCGGCTATTGTCGCGCCTCGTTCGACGCCGGTCCGCATGACGTCCTTGGCCATCAGCATGGTGATCGGGTTCATGTGCTGGACGAAGTCGGCGACATACTGGTTGGCCGGGTTCTTCACGATCTCCTGCGGTGTGCCGCACTGGATGATGCGTCCGCCTTCCATGATGGCGATGCGGTTGCCGATGCGGAAGGCTTCGTCGAGATCGTGGCTTACGAAGATAATCGTCTTCTTCAGCCGCCGCTGGAATTCGAGCAATTCATCCTGCAAACGGGTGCGGATCAACGGATCGAGCGCCGAGAATGGTTCGTCCATCAGGAGGATGGGCGCACCGGTCGCAAAGGCGCGGGCAAGTCCGACGCGCTGCTGCATGCCGCCCGAAAGCTCGTTGACTTTCCTGTCCGCCCATTTCGTAAGGTTGACCAGCTCGAGCTGTTCGCCGACGCGTTTCTTGCGTTCTGCCTCAGGCATGCCTGCGAGCTCGAGGCCGAAGCCGACATTATCGGCGACGGTGCGCCAGGGAAGAAGCGCGAACTGCTGGAACACCATGGAAACCGTGTGCATGCGGAAGTCGCGCAGCGACTTCGCGGTGCAGCGATAGGGGTTCAGCGATCCGTTTGCGGTCTTTATCTCGACGTCGCCGCGCACCACGGGCGCAAGGCCGTTCACGGCTCGAAGCAGCGTCGACTTGCCGGAACCGGAGAGGCCCATCAGGACCAGGATCTCGCCCTCGTTGATCGTCAGCGAAGCACCGGCGACGCCGAGCACGAGACCCGTGGCCGCACCGATCTCGTCGCGGCTTTTTCCCTGGTCGACCATTTGCAGGGCGGTCTGCGGGTTCTTGCCGAAGATGATGTCGACATTCTTGAAAACGACCGCGTCTGTCATGCGCCTTCTCCTTCATCGGACGAGCGGAACAGACGGTCGAGAACAATGGCGAGAATGACGATGCAGAGGCCGGATTCGAAACCCCTGGCGATGTTCACCGTGTTCAGCGCCCTGAGGACCGGTACGCCGAGACCGTCGGCGCCCACCAGAGCGGCGATGACGACCATGGAGAGCGACAGCATGATCGTCTGGGTAAGCCCGGCCATGATCTGCGGCATTGCGAAAGGCAACTCCACCTTGCGCAGCACCTGCCACGGCGTGGCGCCAAAGGATTCGGCTGCCTCGACCAGCGACGGCGGCGTGGAGATGATGCCGAGGCGGGTCAATCGGATCGGCGCCGGGATCGCGAAGATGACCGTGGCGATCAGGCCCGGCACCATACCGAGGCCGAAGAGGATCAGCGCCGGGATGAGATAGACGAAGGTGGGAATGGTCTGCATAAGATCGAGAATTGGACGCATGATCGAGTAGATCCAGGCACGTCGCGCTGCGGCAATGCCGAGAGGGATGCCGACAGCCATGCTGACGAAGCTCGCCGCGAGCACCAGCGCCAGCGTTTCGGTCGTCTCTTGCCAATAGCCCTGATTGATGATCAGCAGCAGCCCAAGACACGTGAAGAGCGCAATCCCGATTGAGCGTCGCAACCACCAAGCAAGCGCGGTGACGATAGCAACAACTATGAGCGGGTGCGGTGTCTGGAGGATGTAGAGCAGGACGGCCACGACCGCCGACAGGAAATTTGCGAGCTGATCGAAGAACAGTTCGAAATTGGTTGTCAGCCAATCGACGAACGCTTTGGCCCAGCCGCCGATCGGAATGCGGTATTCAGTCAGAAATTCCACGAGCTTGGATCCCTCTAGTCAGGGTCAAAAACCAGATCGCGCGAAGCGGTGAAAAAAGGCGGGGTGGTCCCCGCCCGCTGCATGTTTCCTCAAACCGGACCGATTGAAGGATAAAACGTGCAGCACTTCAAAGTGCTACAGCGATCTTTATGCGTGCTGCAGGACACACGGCCCTCTGGTCGATCAGAGACCGAGGGCGGCCTTCACCGCAGCCAGTCCGTCGCCGCCATCCCTGGTGGTCACACCAGCAAGCCAGGGTTCGATTGCCGTCGGATTGGCTTTGAGCCATGCCGCTGCCGCTGCCTCCGGCTCTTCGCCGTCATTCAGGATCTTGCCCATGATCTCGTTCTCCATCTGGAGCGAGAACTTCAGGTTCTTCAGCAGGGCACCGACGTTCGGGCATTCGGTCGTGTAGCCGGCACGCACGTTGGTGTGCACCGTCGCTCCGCCGAAGTTCGGGCCGAAGATGTCATCGCCGCCGGACAGATAGCTGAGTTTGAAATTGGCGTTCATCGGATGCGGCTCCCACCCGAGAAAGACGATCGGCTCGCCGTCCTTTTCGGCGCGGGCGACTTGCGCCAGCATGCCTTGCTCGGAGGATTCGACCACTTCGAAACCCTTGAGATCGAAGGTTCCCTTTTCGACCATGTCGATGATCAGACGGTTGCCGTCATTGCCCGGTTCGATTCCGTAGATCTTGCCTTCCAGCGCGTCCTTGTGCGCGGCGATATCCTTGAAATCCTTGATGCCGAGTTCCGCGCCTTTGGCGTTGGTCGCCAGCGTGTACTTGGCGCCTTCGAGGTTCTCGCGCACGGTCTCGACGGACTTGTCCTCGCGATAGGGCGCGATGTCGGCTTCCATCGTCGGCATCCAGTTGCCGAGGAAGACGTCGATGTCCTTGTTCTTCAGCGAAGTATAGGTGACGGGAACCGACAGGACTTTCACATCCGTCTCGTAGCCGAGGCCCTTGAGGATAGTCGTCGCAGTTGCGGTCGTTGCCGTAATGTCAGTCCAGCCCACGTCGGAGAAACGGACGGTGCTGCAGCTTTCCGGTTCGGCCGCGACGGCAGTTCCGGCGGTCAGGGCTGCCATGCAGACGGCACCAGCCAGCATGAATTTGAGAGAGCGTATCCTTATCATCGTTGTCGTTCCCCTGCCTCTATTTATTGTTTTAGCCAAACACCAATGGAGCTTGAATTCAAGCGCCTTGATGTCGAAGGAAGTGTATTGCGTCAATACATTGACGGGATGCACAATGCGACGCCCGATGTCGCAATATCCAAGAAAAGGAAGCCATTTTGCGTCACGCGCTTGCGCCGACGCGCAGGGGTTGTCGTCATGCTTGGACCAGCGGCGTGGCTTTAAGGAATCGCGCGGAAGCGAAAATCTGTGGGTCATGCTGACCCGCTCTGGCCATCGGCCGAAAGCCCCGTCAAGAAGCGGACTACTGCATGTGTCCGAAAAGACGCACGGCGCTGTCGGAAGTCTGGAGACGGGGAATATGGCCAAACTCTATTTCAGCTATGCGACGATGAATGCCGGCAAGAGCACGCTGTTGCTGCAGGCCTCCTATAACTACCAGGAGCGGGGCATGCGCGTCGTCATGCTGATCGCCGCCTTCGATGACCGCGCCGGAACCGGCCGCATTTCATCGCGCATCGGGCTGGCCTCGGACGCAGTCCCGTTCAGCGGCCATGACGATCTCTACGCCCTTGTCGAACGCCTGAATGCGGACGGGTCAGGCAAGATCGCGTGTGTCTTCGTCGACGAAGCGCAATTCCTCGGCGAAGACCAGGTCTGGCAGCTTGCGCGTGTTGCCGACCGCCTCGGCATTCCGGTGATGGCCTATGGCCTCAGGACCGACTTCCAGGGCAAGCTTTTTCCCGGTTCCATGGCGCTGCTGGCGATCGCTGACGAGCTGCGCGAAGTCAGGACGATCTGCCATTGCGGACGCAAGGCGACGATGGTCGTACGCCTCGACGGCGCCGGCAACCTTGTGCGCGAGGGCGCGCAGGTGGATGTCGGCGGCAACGAGAAATACGTTTCCTATTGCCGCCGTCACTGGGAAGACCGGATGCGCGACGGCTGAAGAAGCCCGCTGAAATCGCCGATGTGATCGCCTATCTCAAGGGCCCTTCGGCTGCCCGGTAGACGGCCGCCGCCATTGCTCGCCTTCTGTTCGACCATCCGCATGAAAAAGCCTGCGTGCGGCACTTGTTCTCACCGGCTAAACGTCCTTTATATAACTGCAATCGAAGGCTGAATAATTCGGCACGCCGATGCGGTGACTGTCCCGATCAAGGGCCGGATTAAAGGGGGAAGGAATGGCGACTCTTCAGAATTTTGACGCGGAAATCGAAAAGACGAAGAATGTCGTCCAGGAGATGCGCGGCAAGCTTGAGCAATCTGGCGTTGTTCTCGACCAGTTCGCCAAGGCCGACACCAAACTCGGCGACGTCAATTTCGACATCGAGAACGCCCGCATTCAGGACGTGATCAATCAGCAGAAGGTGATGGAAGCCAATATCGCCGATCTGATCATCGGGCTGGAAGATGCGACCAATGTCTTCGGCGCCGAATTCGAAAGCATGAAGAGCTATACCGGCTATGAGAAGTTCATCGGCATGTTCTCCAAGCAGAAGATGCAGCGCTTGCGGACCGATCGCGTGCGCAACATGTCGCTTGCCGGCAACCTGCAGGAGCTTCTCGCCAAGTCCGACACGATCGTCGGGATCCTCAAGGACCAGAGGGCGGTCCTCGACCAGCGCTACAAGACCTCCGAGCACAGCCTCATCAAGGTGATCGATCGCCGCAAGGGCACGATGGCGGCGCTTGAGGAGACGCAGAAGCGCATTGAGGAGCTAAATCCCCTGTTGCTCGACATCGAGAACAGGATCGCGGCGTCGACCGACCAGAAGACGAGAACGGAACTGGAGGGCGAGCGCTCGACGCTTGCGACGGAATATAACGAGAAGCAGGCGAAGGAGCAGGAGCTGCTCGCAGAGAGCCAGACGCTCGAGCGCTACACGTCGATGTTCCAGACCTTCGTCGATTCCCTCAACAATCAGATCGCCGCGCAGAATACGCTGATCAACAAGCTGACGATTGATACCGAACAGCGCATCGTGCTCTACAAGTCGCTGGAGGATTCGTTGAAGACGGCGGCGCAGCAGGATGTCGCCCACAAGATCAACACGCTCGGTAGCCAGGTCGACACCGCGGCCGAGGAGACCATGGCCGGCATCGGCGCGGCGGCACAGCGTCACATCGGCGACTTGCTCGAAATGCATGAAAAGAACATGCTCGCGACGCAGGATATCCAGCGGCGCAAGAAACTCGCCGACGACGCCTTCGCCCGTCGCTTCCAAACGGTGATGGACAAGCACAACGCGGCAAACTACGTGAAGCAGTGATCGGCAAGGCGGCAATGACCAGATTTCCGACCGCCTTTCGGCGCCTGCCGAGGGACTAGGCATGAACACCGCCGCATCCGCCGCCGTACGGCAATATTTCAGTTCCATCCGTTCCGCGCTGGCGGGGCTTGAACTGTTTCTCGGCGACCGCAACTCACCGCTTTACCAGAACACGGTGGTCGGGGAGATCATCGTTTCCTATCTCGCCCGCCTGAAGGCGTCGATCGCCTGCTGGGAAAACCGCATCGGCTTCGTCGAGCGGTTCCGGATCTCGCGCGCCGAAAGCGGCTTCCCGGTGTTCCAGAACGTGCTCGAATTGGAAAACGACCGGCAGAGTGCGGAAGAGCGTCTGGCGAACATTCCGCCTGCCGATGCGCTCCGCGAAGAGATGGCCGACTTCATCCTCAGGCAGAAGTCCTTTCCCGAGGCGCTGCAAGCCCGAATGGCGGAAAGGCTCTATCTCGAGCAGATCGGCAAGGGCGACATCTTTTCGCCCTTCATCCTGCCGGAGACGATCCGGGTCGCCGTCAACCCGAAGACGATGCGGCCCTATTACGTCGTCTCCTGGGGCGCCTTCGATGGAACTCAGACGCTCCCCATGGTCTACATGGCGACGATCGAGGATTCTTCGGAAAACATCGTCGAAATGCTGGTCACCCGTGACGGCAAGCTCAATCCGGACATCGAGATTCCGCTTCCGGTCGGCGGTCTGCTCAATCCTGACCTTGCGAGCCGCTTCGATGACTTCGCCTCGAAGAACAGCGCCTATTCGCTGACGCCGGTGACGATCGCCACCAATCTCGACAAGGATTTCCCGGAGCTTCACCCGAAACAGCTTCGGCGCATCGTACTCGGCCCGTTCTATTCGGCCGGGATTACAGAGAACAACGCCAGGATCAACGATATTCTCTCGAAGGTGCGGAAGGCCGAAAATGCCTGGCTTTTGACCTGGACGGTGCAGGAGGTCTTCTCCAAGGCCGAACGTCCTGCGGAGCGCGGCTTCTGGTCCTCGACGCCGGCGCAGGAGGAATTCCACATAGACACTGACAACCTGGAGGCTGCCCGGATGGGCGTCAGCTGCTACGAAAAGCATGCGCTCGTGCCGCACGACGCCTATCAGGCGCTTTACGCCGAAGGCGAGGCGGGCGAGGTCTTCGGGGACTACAAGGTGCACGTGATTTCCGGCAACCAGGTGGTGAGCGAGGTTTGACGATGACGCTGAATACCGGCCTGACGACGCTGCACGAGGACGACATCGCCAAGCATCAGGCGACGGCCCAGAGCCTTGTCACCAAGCTTGTCATCCTTGAACGGGATGACGCATCAGGGGGGACGCCGCTCGCCGGCACTGGCCGCCGCTTCGTCTCGACCGTTTCGACCGCCGGCCAGCGCCGCACCCGAGAGGTTGAGCTTCAGCGCACGATCCAGTCGGTGCGCGGCGCCGATCCGCTCCTGTCGCCGGCCCAGCATGCCGTCCTTTACCGGACGCGCCGCGGCATTCAGGTGGCGCTTGCCGTCGCCGACGTCTTCGCGCGACAGACGAATCTCGAGCAATTGCAGGCGCGCAACGCCTCCTCGCCGCTCGGCGGCGAAGAGGCGGGCCAATTCAAGGCACTGCTTTCGGCCGCCGCCTATGTTGCCGCATTTACGCTCGCGGCCTATTTGGGTGCGACCCTGCAGAGCGAAGGCGAACCGGTCGACGATGCGGCAGAGCCGGACTTTCTCTTCGACACGCCCCAGGATGCGCTGAAGAGCATGGTCGCGGCGCTCGACCGCAGCATTGCCGGTGCGCCGGACGATCTTTCCTTGACGGCGCGCACGCGCGCCTTTTCACGTGTCGCGATCGAAGGACTGATCGCCCGCAAGGCGCGGTTCACCGGCCTTCAGAGCTTCGAAAACGTCCATATCCGGCTCGACCAGGACGATTTCACCCTGAACGGTTTCGATATTGCACCGGGGCAGAAGCGCAAGCCGCTGGTGATGACGTTCAAGAAACCCGAGGAAATCATCGGCAACCACATTGCGAAGTACCAGGCACTGAAGCTTGCCAAGATGCTGATGGCCTATGACTTCGACCGGCAGATGAATCCCTTCGTCGAACTTGGCGGCTTTCTCTTCACCTTTTTCGGCGACGGCATGCCCGGCACCGGCAAGACCATTCTCATCCAGATGCTCGCCGGGATGCTCCACGATTACTGCGGCGTCGCCGGCTACGCTTTCCATTATGAGAATTTCGGCGTCGACCAGATTTCCTCCTATCAGGGAAAGTCTGGGCAGAACTGCAAGGAATTCGTCAACAACGTCATCAATCCTCGGGCGATCGGCTTCGGCACGATCGATGATGTCGATCAGGTGGCGGCCAGGCGTTCCGACGACCGTGCTTCGGCCGGTCAGCACGAGGTGACGGCGGTGCTGATGGAAAGCTTTGCCGGTGCCTCCACCGTGGTGCGCGGCAACTGCACCTTCGGCATGTTCTCGAACTACCCGGAGAACGTCGATGACGCGTTGCGTCAGCGTGCGGGCGCGCGCTGGCTCGTCGATGGGCCGCAGACGGAAGGCGACTACATCGACATATTCGCGCTGCTTGTCGGCAAGAACCACAAGATCCCGCTTGGTGAGCACGATCTCTATGCCGGCCAGGAGATCAAGCGCGCGGTCTCGCAGTCCTATGCAGCCCATGCACGGCCGCAGGAGGAGGGCCTCGCCGCCGTTTGGGAGCGCTACGAGAAAGAGAAGGGCAAGATTGCCACGCTCGCCGACGTCGGCGCCTATCTGCACATGATCAAGGAAGCCGAGCCGCGCTTCACCGGCCGGGCGATCAGGAACATCACCGACGCGATCAAGATGCGGGCGATGGACGTCGAGCTTCCCGACGACTGGTTCAAGGATGCCGGCGCCTTCATGCACAAGTCCTACGATGAGAAGAAGGCGATGATCGAGGAGTTGCGCGGTCCGATCACGATCGAAATGGTGCTGCAGGAAATCAACCGCTACGCCGACAGCGAGTTCCGCTACACCGACAAGTCGGACGATGCCGCTATTGGCGACATCATTCGGCGTGAGCGCCAGCGCGAAAAGGCGATCCGCGAAATCGAGGCGATGAAGAGGGAGGGCAGGTGGCAGGCATGAGCGATGAGGATCAGGAGCGCTCAATTGCCATGGCGAGGAGCATTTCCGCATGAAACGCCTCCTCGAAGCCGAGCTGATCTATGGTCGGCTGCTCGACATATCCGAGCCTCATCTTATCGCCCGCTACAACAAGGCGCTGGAGGGCTTGGGCCTGAAACCAACGGCGCTCGATCACTTCAGCATTGACATGACCGGTTTCTCGCCGGAGATCGCCGACGAACTTGGGGATCGCGATTATCTCGACCCGAATCGCGTCAATCGGCGCTTCATTATCCTAACGCCGGCTCAGGCGGACCTTCCCGTTGTCCATACGAGTTTCTCCAACACCGCGGCGCTGATGCATGAGTTCTTCAACGCCAACAGCCGCGCGATCAACGCGGTAACCATCAAGGATGCGCTCTACGGCGAGATCGAGGACTCGGTTTCGGTGGTCGAGGACATCGACGACCTCCTGTCGATCAATGAAGTTCGTTTCCGGGTCCTTTCCGCGGAAGACATGCTCGGCAAGGCAACCGAGCTCAGGGAACTGGTGGACCGGCTGAAGAAGGTACCGACCGCCTGGGCCGATGACGCCATGCTGAACCGGATGGTCGAGCTGGCAAAAATGACGGGCGACATCCGGCAGAACGTCCTCGTGCCAAATGAACTCGTTTTCCGCCACGAGGCCTTCTGGGCCAATCATTTCGGCGGCGTCTATGTCTTCCTCGACGAGAAGACGACGACGGTGATCTGCGATCCTTCGGTACCCGGTTTCAGGCGGTCGCGGCCATGGCAGGTGAGCTACATTGCCATCAACGATCATGCCCGCATCTACGAGTTTCTCGCCCGGACCAACCGGCTGCAACTGCCGCAGGCCTCCTGGGTGCAGGAATCCGGGCTGTTTCAGCACCGGGCGGATATGATCATTCGCGGGCTGATCAACGATACCGATCCGACGGCCGATCTCATGAATGCTGATCGGATCTGGCTGCAGACCTGGATCCACCGTAACGCGGCGCTTGTGTCGCGCGATGGAACCTACCCCTTCCTTCAGGAAATGGCCCGGACGATTGCCGCAACGGGCACGATCACCATGGCGGAGGTCCCGCCGGAACATCGCTTTCTGCTGGTGCGCGCCGCGCCGATGCATACCGATCAATGGCTGGTGAATCGCCTCATCTCACAGCTCGTTCCCCGAGATTTCGTCTCCCGCTTCGTGTTCGACAAGCAGGGATTCTATGACGCTTACGAGCGCTACAGCGAAAAGTTCCGGGAATATGTTGTGGCGACATTGACCAGTACGTATCTCAAGGACAAGGCCGCCTTCCGGCACAAGCTCTACGGCCTCAAAGAGGAATAGGACATGTTCGATCCGATCGTTGCGTTCTTCCAGCGGGTTTTCACGGCGATCGGCCGTGGCATCGGCCTTGCTGTTGCCTGGCTCCTCTGGCCTTTCGTGGCAATGGGCAACTGGTACCGGCAGCGAAGCTGGATCATCAAGGGACCGATCGGCCTTATCCTGCTCGGTCTGATCCTGTTCTACGGCTATTTCGTCTGGCAGACGCAGGCATGGACCAATTTCAATCCTGACTATGTCGATCGCTACAAGCTTGCCGAGCGCAAGGTGCCGGCAGGGTCGCCGGTAAGAGGTCCCGGCGCAACGACGCCGGGGCAGCCAAATGCAGGGGCCGCCGCCGACCGGGCGGCAGCGGCCGATCCATCGGGCGGGGCCAACACGACCGAGGCGCTCGCCGTGGCGCAGCTGCCGGCGGGAACGGTTTGCCAAACCTCGGCGATCGTCGACGTCGCGGCCGATCTCATCGACTTCAACGTCAACCAGAATGCCTGGATATCTTCGATGCTGCACTACAAGCTCGGCCTCTTCGGGCTCGACTGGGACGACACGCCCTGGCTCGACAACAAGGCGTCGTTCCAGCGCGGCATCAACCAGGCGATACGCCGAACGTCGGTGGAGCTCGTGGATTCGCTCGGACGCGTCCGCGGCACGTCGGGCATCAACAACGACCTGCAAAGCGCGCGCGGCAACATCCAGTTCGACGAGGAGACCTGGTATTTCGGCATCAACCCGTTCGGACCCAAGACACCGACGCCGAGCTTCTATCGGGCGGCGATGCGCGATTTCAGGAAGTTCAATCTCTCGCTCGGCAAGTGCGAGGCGATCTTCGACGGTCGGTCCGACAACATGGTCGAGTTCCTCGACCGCATCGCCAACGACCTCGGCAACACCTCGGCGATCATCCGCGAACGCTCCGAATTCCACAATGGCGGCTGGTTCGACACGCGCGCGGACGACCGCTTCTGGTTCGCCTTCGGCCAGCTCTATGGCTACTACGGCATTCTTTCAGCCGCCGGTGCCGACTTCGAGAATGTCGTCGCCCAGCGCGGCCTGACGCCGATCTGGACGGAGACGATCCGGCAGCTGCGCTCCGCCTTGAACATCCAGCCGCTTATCATCTCGAACGGCCGCGAGGATGGCTGGATCATGCCGACGCATCTGGCAACGATGGGCTTCTACATCCTTCGTGTGCGGTCCAACCTGGTGGAAATGCGCGATATCCTTGCCCGATGATGCGCGGCGTGTAAGCGTAAGCGCAAAGAAACAAAGCGCGCCCATTTTCGCGGACGAGGCGGATTGGGCGTGCCACAAAGGGGGAGCAGCCATGCCGGAGGTCAAATCCGATATCGAGATCGCGCGCGCCGCAAAGAAAAAGCCGATCCAGGAGATCGGCGAAAAGCTAGGCATTCCGTCGGAGCACCTGCTGCCCTACGGCCACGACAAGGCCAAGGTCAGCGCTGAATTCATCGCCGCGCAGCGGAACAACGGAAACGGCCGGCTCATCCTGGTGACGGCGATCAATCCGACGCCCGCCGGCGAAGGTAAGACGACGACCACCGTCGGCCTCGGCGACGGCCTCAATCGCATCGGCAAGAAGACGATCGTCTGTATCCGGGAGGCATCGCTCGGCCCCTGCTTCGGCAGCAAAGGCGGTGCGGCCGGCGGCGGTTACGCCCAGGTCGTGCCGATGGAGGACATCAACCTTCACTTCACTGGTGATTTCCACGCCGTCACGGCGGCGCACAACCTGCTTGCGGCACTGATCGACAATCACATCTATTGGGGCAACGAGCAGTCGATCGACATTCGCCGCATCGCCTGGCGTCGGGTAATGGACATGAACGACCGGGCACTGCGCCAGATCGTCGGCTCGCTCGGCGGCGTCGCCAACGGCTACCCGCGCGAGACCGGCTTCGACATCACCGTCGCCTCGGAAGTCATGGCGATCCTCTGCCTCGCGATGGACATCAAGGATCTCGAAAAGCGGCTCGGCAACATCATCATCGGCTACAGGCGCGACAAGAGCCCGGTCTATGCCCGCGACATCAAGGCGGACGGGGCGATGGCGGTGCTGCTCAAGGACGCGATGCAGCCGAATCTTGTGCAGACGCTCGAGAACAACCCGGCCTTCGTCCATGGCGGCCCCTTTGCCAATATTGCCCATGGCTGCAATTCGGTGGTCGCCACGGCAACTGCCCTGAAGCTCGCCGATTACGTCGTTACCGAGGCCGGCTTCGGTGCCGATCTCGGAGCTGAAAAATTCTTCGACATCAAGTGCCGCAAGGCCGGCCTGAAGCCGGACGCCGCGGTCGTCGTCGCGACCGTGCGGGCGGTCAAGATGAATGGCGGCGTGAAGAAAGACGACCTGGGCCGGGAGAATATCGAAGCGCTCAAGAAAGGCTGCGCCAATCTCGGGCGGCACGTGCAGAACGTCAAGAAATTCGGCGTTCCCGTGCTCGTTGCGATCAACCACTTTACCTCCGACACCGAGGCCGAGATCCAGGCGATCAAGGACTATGTCAGGACGCTTGGTTCAGAAGCCGTTCTTTGCAAGCATTGGGCCGAGGGTTCGGCAGGGATCGAGGAACTTGCGCACAAGGTCGTGGACCTCGCGAATGCGGGCCACTCGCAGTTCTCGCCGCTTTATCCGGACGACATGCCGCTCTTCCAGAAGATCGAGACGATCGCCAAGGACATCTATCACGCGAGCGAGGTGATTGCCGACAAGCTGGTGCGCGAACAGCTCCGGACCTGGGAGGAGCAGGGTTACGGCCACCTTCCGATCTGCATGGCCAAGACGCAATATTCCTTCTCGACGGACCCGAACCTACGCGGCGCGCCGAGCGGCCACACCGTGCCGATCCGCGAGGTGCGGCTTGCGGCCGGCGCTGGCTTCATCGTCGTCATCACCGGCGAAATCATGACGATGCCGGGCCTGCCGAAAGCGCCGTCCTCGGAGAGGATACGGCTCAATGAGGAGGGGCTGATCGAGGGGTTGTTCTGAAGGTGGCGCAGCGGGCGTGACGTTTCGCCCACTGTGTACGCATCTCAGCCAAGACCGCCAATATAGTCGGCCTTGCCGATCGGCACGCCCTTGTGGCGGAGGATGTCGTAGGCGGTGGTGACGTGAAAGTAGAAGTTCGGCAGCACGAACTTCAAGAGGTAGTCCCCACCGCTGAAGGTGATCTTGAGGGTGGGGAAGCTCAGCGTCACTTCGCGGTTCTCGCTGCCTTCGAGATCGGCGGGTTGGACCGTTTCGAGGAATGCGACCGTCTTGGCGATCCGTTCGCGCAGTTCCGCGAAGCTCCGTTCCTCGTCCGGGAAGCGCGGCGCCTCGATCGTCGTCAACCGCGCGATGGCATTCTTGCTGGTGTCGCTCGCCCGCTGGACCTGTCCGGCGAGCGGCAGCATGTCCGGCGCGAGTCGTGCCTCAAAGAGCTCGGCGAGCGGCATGCCCTTCTCCGAAGCGAAGGTTTCGGCCTTGTCGAGCAGGCCACCGAGGGCGGAAAAGCCGCGGATGAAGGCGGGCACGGAAAGCTTGTGCATGGTTAGCGGCATGGATTGTTCCTCTGTCAGGTCGATGGCGGGCGAATGATGCGGCAGTTCTGCAGTCCACGCCATAGATTGTTCTCGCCCACGGCGATTTCAATCGAGTTGCCGCTATCTTGCGCGTCGCGTGACGGTGCCGCATGCATGCCGAGGCGCGCAGGTATCGGCGTAACAGCTTGATTCACTGCACGACTTCGTCCTTAGTTTGCTGATAGCTTGCCGTAGCCGAGACTCCTTTGTTGGCGAGCAATACGAGAGCATCATGACGCCTTCGGAACTGCAGGCTTACCTTCACGCGCACATTCCGCTGTCGGCGGCCATGCAGGTCGAAGTGGTCAAGGCGGAGTGGGAGAACGTGCTCCTCCGCGCGCCGCTTGCACCGAATATCAATCACCGCGAAACGGTTTTCGGTGGCAGCGCCTCGGCGCTGTCGATCCTTGCCGCGTGGTCGCTCCTCCATCTCCGGCTCCGTCTCAGCGGCATCGCCACGCGCCTGGTGATCCAGAGCAACCGCATGGATTACCTGCAGCCGATCGCCGGCTCCTTCTCGGCGCGCTCAAGTCTTGAGGACGCCGATCAATGGCCCGCTTTCATGCGCCTCCTGGAACGGCGGGGCAGGGCGCGCCTTGTGGTGAGGGCCGATCTGCTTGCGGAAGAAGAGGTCGCCGGTTTCTTCTCCGGCGAGTTCGTTGCGCTTGGATCCGAAAAGGCGACAACGGGCATAGACGGCACGTGACAACCGCCTATCGACAGTAGCGATAGCCGTTCTTGCGTTCGATGATGTCGAAATGCAGGTGCGTCTCATGGGCGGCGTCGCTGCCCGGATCGAGGACAGTCGTGAAATAGAGGCAGCCCGATGCCGTAACCGCGCGCTGAAACGCGCCTGTCAGTGTGCCATCCTCGTCGCGCGGCTGAATGGCGATGGTCCTGCCGTCGCCCAGCGTGAACGAGGCGATGTCGACAGCGTTGCCGTGGGCATGTTCCGAAATCTTGCCGGTCGTCCCGTTGTTGCGCCGGCGGCAGACATAAGTCGATGCGTGGTTCAGCGCCGTGATCCGTGTATCCGGTCCGAAGGCCGTGGCGGCGGCGGGGATTGCCGATTCCTTGGTCCAGCGGGCAAGCGCCAGTGCCGTTGCGCAACGCATCGTCCCCTCCGGTTTCAGCGCAACACCCGGCAATATTGCCGTCACGCGAATCGGCTTGTCGATACCACAGCCCTTGCCGTCGTCGATGCGCTTGGTGTCAGTGAATGTGCCCCCGAGCGCCTTGAGGTCGGCAAGGCAGGATGCGTGCTCTTCGGCAGGCTCCTCTTTCACCGGCAGGAATACTGTCTCAATGCTGTCGTCCTTGGTTGTGTCCCCGGGGATGCCCTCTTTCTGTTCTCCACCTGGCTGAGAACCCGTCTTGCCATTGGCGGGAACTTCGGCGCCCTTGGGCGGCACGGCAGGCTTCGGTTCCGGCGTTGGCGTTGCTTGCTCGCTGGGGATTGCGGGTTTCGGGACCGGCACCGGACCCTTCTTGGGAAGGCTTGCGCCTGAGAGAATCAAGACGGGCAACAGGATCATTCCGACGGTGTGGCGCATGCAGGTCCTTCGCATCCGTTGGGGCCGAAGCCAGAACGCATGAGAGCAGATCCTCTTTCAAAATGTGCTCAAACTGAGGACAAGGGCAGCTGCGAGCGTGAATCCGGCCCAGACGATACCCCTAGATTTATATTGACAATTTCACTCATGTTTTTTATGTGGCGTAAATGAGGCGACGCGCTGACACGTCGCACGCATCCAAACACTCGCCCAGCCAGCCCCTTGAGTTTGCCGCTCAACAGCAAGCCCGGCCAAAATCTCAAAGGACTGGTCCATGCTCAACCGGCATCATCGCCTGGCTCTTCTCGCATGCACGGCGACACTCGCACTATCAGCTGCCTCCAACACATTCGCTCAAGATACTACGGCCGCACAGACGGAAACCGAGAAAGCCGAAGCCGCAAAAGGCGAAACCTATCTCTCAACCATCGTGGTAAAAGGCGGGCGTGATGCGGATCCCTATGCCAAGCCTGGCCCTTCGAGCACGGTGACAACGGACGAGATCGCATTGCAGGCAGGGCAGGAGACTGACGACCTGCTCCGCAGCGTGCCCGGAACGTCAACGGCCAACAACCCGCAGAATCCCGGTGTCGCAGTCAATATCCGCGGCTTTGAAGGATCCGGCCGTGTCAACATGATGATCGACGGCGTGCGCCAGAATTTCCGATTTACCGGTCACGAAGCTCAAGGCTTCGCCTACCTCGATCCTGCCTTTCTTGCCGGGATCGACGTCACGCGTGGCGCCGTTACGGGCGTTGGCGGCGGCGCGCTGGCCGGGTCGGTGAACTTCCGAACCTATGACATCGAGGATCTGATCCAGGACGGCAAGAACTATGGCGGCCATGCTGCGGTCACCTACGGAACGAACGGCAGTGACTGGTCGGAATCGCTGCTCGGCGCCTATCGATTCAACGACGTCTTCTCGGTCCTCGGCGGTATCAGCAAGAGCGATCCCGGCAATTACGAAAACGGCGACGGCATCGAAGTCCCGTTTACTGAAGAAGATCTGCTCTCGGGCCTGTTGAAGGCCGAAATCACGCCGGACAAGGACCATTCGTTCAAGTTCAGCGCGATGGCCTACGACAATGATTTCTTTGCGAATTCCTATTTCCAGAACGTGAAGAATCAGACGCTCGGCGCGAATTATGCGTACACACCCGACAACGAGTTCATCGATTTCCGTGCCAACGCCTACTACAACCGGGTGAAGATGCAATATGACGGTAACATCACCGGCGGCGGCTCGGCGAAGGGACGAGAAATCACCGACACCGGCACCGGCTTCGACATCTCGAACACGTCGCTGTTCGACCTCGGCGAGGTAGCCGTTCGAGCCAACTACGGTGTGGAATATTTCCAGGACGACTACGACGTCATCAACAGCGCGGCGCAGCCTTCGGGAGGCGTAAACGGTGAGGGCAAGAACTCGACAACCGGCGTCTTCAGCACGAACACGTTCACTTACGGCATGGCCGAGTTGACGGCGGGGTTGCGCTACGACCGCTACACGATCGACGGAAATGGCGTTGTTTCCGCTTTCAATCCACTCGGGATGCCGGCTGGCCCTTACAGCGTCGACGAGTCGGACGGACGCCTCAATCCCAGTGTAACAGTTGCGCTAAACCCGACCGACTGGCTGCAGCCCTACGTGACCTATGCGGAAACTTCGCGGGCGCCGACGGTGAACGAAACTTTCGCCGGCGGCTCGCACCCGGGCGGGTTCCAGATGTTTTTCCCCAACCCGTTCCTCCAGCCGGAAATATCCAAGGGCTGGGAAATAGGCGCCAACATTAGACTGGATGATGTCATCGCTGCGGGAGACAGCTTCCGCCTGAAGGCGAACTATTTTCACCAGAGGGTAGATAACTATATCACTGCGGCGCTGGGTGGCGGCGGCATGCAGGTTTTCTTCGTCAACAACCCGGGCGAATCCACGGTCCAGGGCTTCGAACTGCAAGCCGCCTATGATGCCGGCTATGTCTTCGGAAATCTCGCCTATACCCATACCGATAGCGAGTTGCCGTCTCAGATCAACGGTTTCGGCGTGCAGAGCTTCCTGCCGGATGACATCTTCAGTGCGACGATTGGGGCGCGCTTCCTCGACGAGCAGCGGCTGACGGTGGGATCGCGCTTCTATGCCGTCTCCAACGCCTTCATCGGCGAGGCGAACGCGCCGTCGGGGTCGCCCTTCGTCGCGGGCTACGGGCTGGTCGATCTGTTTGCGAACTACAAGTTCGAAAACGGCTTCGAACTGACGGGAAGCGTAACGAACCTCTTCGACAAGACCTACACGCCGGCATCGAGCACGATCGCGGGCAACACGGTCGAAACCGGTCGCGGCCGGACGTTCCTTGTCACCGCGAAGGCCAAATTCTGATCAGCATCAGACGGTCTCCAACCGGGGTGGTCTGAAAGGGCCGCCTCTTTTCGTGGGGACAATGTCAGCAGCGGGCAAACGCTCGTTTTCCCGCTTGCGCGCATACGCAAGCCGCGCTAACACTTTCGCCCATGATGAACGAACGCAACATTTCGATCTGGTGGTGGGCTCGCTGAGGCGGCCTTGACCAGTCATGCGTGATTGAGACATGAAGCCGCCCGGAGATTTCGAGGCGGCTTTTTCGTATTCTGGCCGCGTGGAAAGACCGGGCTTTTACGGAGCGAGGCGAATGGCAACGGTAATTCTGGAAGACGGCGCGGAGAGCTACACCACCGAAGGCGGCATAGTCATCACGCGCAGGCGGCGCGATGCTTCCTACACGGACGCGATCTCGTCCTGTGTCGACAAGCTCGACGAGCGGCGCGGCGCGGTCTTCTCCTCCAACTACGAATATCCCGGCCGCTATACACGCTGGGACACCGCCGTCGTCGATCCTCCGCTCGCCATCTCTTCCTTCGGTCGCTCGATCTGGATCGAAGCCTATAACGGTCGCGGCGAGGTGCTGCTCGCGCTCATCGGCGAGCATCTGAAATCGGTCGCAGACATCACCATTGATGCGTCGACGGCGCGTCGCCTCGATCTTACCATCAACCAGCCGGACCGCGTGTTTACCGAGGAAGAGCGCTCGAAGATGCCGACGGTTTTCACGGTTCTCCGCGCCGTGACGAACCTCTTCCATTCGGCCGAAGATGCCAATCTCGGCTTCTATGGCGCCTTCGGCTACGACCTTGCCTTCCAGTTCGACGCGATCGACCTCAAATTGCAGCGGCCCGATGACCAGCGCGACATGGTCCTCTTCCTGCCCGATGAAATCCTCGTCGTCGACCACTATGCGGCGAAGGCATGGATCGACCGCTACGACTTTGCCAAGGATGGCCTTTCGACCGAGGGCCAGGCGGCGGAAATCGCGACCGAGCCGTTCCGCACGGTCGACAGTATTCCGCCGCATGGCGATCATCGGCCGGGCGAATATGCGGAACTCGTGGTCAAGGCCAAGGAAAGCTTCCGCCGCGGTGATCTCTTCGAAGTCGTGCCGGGACAGAAGTTCTACGAGCGCTGCGAGAGCCGCCCTTCGGAGATTTCCAAGCGGCTGAAGGCGATCAACCCTTCTCCCTATTCCTTTTTCATCAACCTCGGAAACCAGGAATATCTCGTCGGCGCCTCGCCGGAGATGTTCGTCCGGGTCTCTGGCCGCCGCATCGAGACCTGCCCGATCTCCGGCACGATCAAGCGGGGCGACGACCCGATCGCCGACAGCGAACAGATCCTGAAGCTGCTGAATTCGAAGAAGGACGAATCCGAACTCACCATGTGTTCGGACGTTGACCGCAACGACAAGAGCCGCGTCTGCGTGCCGGGTTCGGTGAAAGTGATCGGCCGACGCCAGATCGAGATGTATTCGCGGCTGATCCACACGGTCGACCATATCGAGGGCCGCTTGCGTGACGACATGGACGCCTTCGACGGCTTCCTCAGCCATGCGTGGGCGGTGACGGTCACCGGCGCGCCGAAGCTCTGGGCGATGCGCTTCATCGAAAGCCATGAGAAGAGTCCGCGCGCATGGTATGGTGGCGCAATCGGCATGGTCGGCTTCAATGGCGACATGAATACCGGCCTGACCTTGCGCACCATCCGCATCAAGGACGGGATCGCCGAGGTGAGAGCGGGCGCCACGCTGCTCTACGATTCCAATCCGGAAGAAGAAGAAGCCGAAACCGAACTGAAGGCATCCGCTATGATTGCAGCCATCCGCGACGCCAAATCCGCCAACAGCGCCAAGGTCGGGCGTGACGTTGCGCCGGTCGGCGCGGGCGTCAATATTCTGCTCGTCGACCACGAGGACAGCTTCGTCCATACACTGGCGAACTATTTCCGGCAGACGGGCGCGACCGTCACCACCGTTCGCACGCCGGTTGCCGACGAGATCTTCGACCGCGTCAAGCCGGACCTCGTCGTGCTCTCCCCTGGACCGGGCACCCCGAAGGACTTCGACTGCAAGGCGACGATCAAGAAGGCGCGGGCGCGCGAGCTGCCGATCTTCGGCGTCTGCCTCGGCCTGCAGGCGCTGGCCGAAGCCTATGGCGGCGACCTCAGGCAACTGGCGATTCCCATGCACGGCAAGCCGTCGCGCATCCGCGTGCTGGAACCCGGCATCGTCTTCTCCGGCCTCGGCAGGGAGGTGACGGTCGGACGCTACCATTCGATCTTTGCCGATCCTTCCAGCCTGCCGCGCGAGTTCATGATCACGGCAGAGAGCGAGGACGGCACGATCATGGGCATCGAACACATGAAAGAGCCGGTGGCGGCAGTGCAGTTCCATCCGGAATCGATCATGACGCTCGGCGGCGACGCCGGCATACGAATGATCGAGAACGTGGTTGCGCATCTCGCCAAGCGGGCCAAGACCAAAGCCGCCTGACGCCTTTGAATCGGCGTCGGCGTTAGCCAGCACGACACGGCCCTTTGACAAGAGGGTCATTATTGCCCATATGGTCTTTGGAACCCGCCTGCGCGAAAATTCGCGCGGGCGGTTTTGCGTTTGAATGGGCTTGCATTTGCAACTCGTTTGCATCTGCGCGAGGAATGAAGATGACCGCACCCGATAATCGAAGCGTCCTCAGGCTGGCCTTCTGGGGCATACCGCTTTCCGTCGGCGTCATGGGCCTGAAGATGCTCGCCTGGTGGGTGACCGGTTCGGTTGCGCTGCTTTCCGACGGGCTGGAATCCATCGTGAACGTGATTGCCGCAGTGATCGCTTATGTGGTGATTGGCTATGCCGCGAAACCGGCGGATGCGACCCACCCGTTCGGACATCACAAGGCGGAGTATTTTTCCGCGGTCATCGAAGGCGTGTTGATTGTCGTGGCGGCGCTTCTAATCCTATGGCAGGCCGTGCCCGAGATGATGGCGCCAGAGCTCTTGAGCGCACCGGCGCTCGGTCTTGCGATCAACTTCGCCGCCAGCGTCATCAATGCGATCTGGGCCTATCTGCTGATCCGCGCCGGCACCCGTCATCGCTCACCGGCGCTGAGCGCCGACGGACATCATATTCTCTCCGACGTCGTGACATCAGCAGGCGTGCTCGCCGGCCTTCTTCTTGCCATTGCCACCGGTTACGCCATCCTCGATCCGCTGCTGGCAGTGATCGTCGCCGGCAACATCCTGCTCCAGGGCTGGAAGGTTATCTTTCGTTCGGTCGACGGGCTGATGGACAAGGCCGTGCCGGCGGAAGAGGAAGAGGCGATCAAGCAGGCAATCGCGGCAAATGCCGGCGGCTCTCTCGGCGTTCACGATCTGAAGACACGGCAGGCCGGTCCGGCGATCTTCGTGGATTTCCACATGGTCGTGCCCGAAGCGATGCCCGTCGGCGACGCCCATGACATTTGTGACCGGGTCGAGGACGCGATTCGCGTCGTTCATCCTGGCGCGAGAATTGCCATTCATGTCGAGCCGGAAGGCGAGAAGGCGCACGGTGTGCGCGTGAAGACCAGAGCGGGATGAGGAAAAGTGTATGCGGTTTTCCGCCCGCATCCCGCTCTTACTATTTAGCATCGATCACGGCCAGGATTTGGGTCGTACCGACCCAAATCCTCGTGATCTAGTGGAGCAGTAAGGAAATGACGAAAACGGACGTATCGGGACTTTCACAACTAGGCGCAAAGGTCGACCTGCCGCAGAGCCCGGATGAGGCGGTGCTGGAAAGGGTGCCAAGCGGTCATGCTGGCACGGACTTCGTCGTCCGCTTCACGGCACCGGAATTCACCTCGCTTTGTCCGATGACCGGACAACCGGATTTCGCGCATATCGTCATCGACTATGTGCCGGATGGCTGGCTCGTGGAGTCGAAGTCGCTCAAGCTCTTCCTGCATTCCTTCCGCAATCACGGCGCTTTCCATGAGGATTGCACCATGGAGATCGGCAAGCGGCTGGTATCGCTGCTTTCGCCGAAATGGCTGAGGATCGGTGCCTACTGGTATCCGCGCGGCGGCATTCCGATCGACGTCTTCTGGCAGACCGGCGCGCCGCCGGAGGGCGTCTGGCTGCCGGACCAAGGTGTGCCGACCTATCGCGGTCGCGGGTGACTGGCGCATTTCGCGCCGTTTGAGGGTCGAGATCAAAGAGGCTTGGAGAGGCCAATCTTCTCCAGATTGTTCTCAAGGATCGGGTCGAACAGAACCTCCCGCCAAAGCTGGCGGTATCCGAGATGCTGATAAAGGCGAAGGGCTCGCTCGTTCATGGCGGCCACGTGAATGTGCGCCTCGGCGTATCCTCGAGCGGCGATCTCTGCCTCGAGCGCTCCTATCAGTGCGGATCCGGCGCCGCGCCCTTCGAAGGTCGGCGCAATCCAGATATCGCTGATGGTATCGTCTTCACGCTCGCTGGCGCCGAGACCCGCCGGTTCGCTATCGATCTCGGCCACCAGCACGCGCGAACCGAGTTCCCGCAGGAATGGCAGGAAGGGATTGCTTGCCGCGATCTTGGCGGCCACTTGCGCGGACACGAGTGGCTTTATTCCCTTCAGCCATGCTGAGAGGCCGATGTCGGCAAGCGCATCGATCTCCTCCAGCAGCGCAGGGCGAATCACCAGCATTCAGCCGTCTCTCCCGACAGGCCGATGCGCTGCCCCAGCCCCTTCACTCTTCATGCATCATCCCAGCATCAAGACCGCGCCCGCTGCGGCTGTGAAGCCGCCGAGGAGGCGGGCGAGAGCTTTGTTGCCGGAAAGCTTGCCGAGCAGGATGCCGAGGCCGATGCCGGCTGCGTGCAGGAGCGCGGTTGCCACCATGAAGCCCGCAGCGAAGGGGGCGATTTCGGCTGCGCCTATCTCGCCGCCATGGGCATGGCCATGGAACAGGGCGAGGACGCCGACGACGGCTGCGGCCTTCGCGGCATCGAGCCGCACCGCCGTCGCCACGATAAGGCCGAAGGCGACGACCGAGGCGAGGATCACCGGTTCGACGAGGGGCAGGGGTGTGCCGGTCACGGCGAACGCGAAGCCGAGCGCCATGGTGGCGACGAAGCCGGCCGGTATCGTCCAAAGCGCCCGTCCGTCGATCTGCGCGGCCCAAAGCCCGACAGCCACCATCGCAAGGACATGGTCGGCGCCGAAAAATGGATGGGAAAGGCCCGCCATCAGCGAGCCGTGCTCGGCGGGATTGAGATGGGCAAAGGCTGGCGCAGCGGAGGTGCTGACTGCCGCGGCGGCGATTAGGATATGTCTCTTCATTCTGGTCCCCACTGATCGGCGGGCCCGGGAGGCAGCCCGCCTTATCCGGATCACGGCTCGGGTCACTCCGGCCTGGTGATCGATTCTTGCGGTCAAAGCGGTGCCAAGCTCCTGCGTTCTCGCCCGCTTCGATGACCCGCTGATCTTATTGGGCTTTGTCGGCCTGTCCATACGGCATTTGACGGCCCTCGCATTTACCATGGCGGCAGCGTTGGCCATTTGAGCCGGTCTTCGCCCGTGCGTTTGCATTGTTTTCGCCGTCGAGTCGCATTATCTGACTTTGAAGACATTTCATGAGGAGTCCGGAGGATGCGGATGAACGACGACGAACAGGAAGAGAAAAAGACCGAATTGCCGCTCGGCAAGGAAACGGAGGCGAACCTTTTCAAGTCGCGTTCGATTTTCATCTACGGGACGATCACCCAGGAACTGGCGCAGAAGGTTTGCTCGCAGCTCGTGGCGCTCGCTTCCGCCAGTGATGACGATATCCGCATTTTCGTCAATTCTCCCGGCGGCCACGTCGAGTCCGGCGACAGCATTCACGACATGATCAAGTTCGTGAAGCCGAATGTTTGGACGATCGGCACCGGCTGGGTCGCCTCGGCGGGTGCTCTGATCTATGTCGGTCCGCCCAAGGAACGGCGTCTTTGCCTGCCGAACACGCGCTTCCTGCTGCACCAACCGTCCGGCGGTACACGCGGCATGGCCTCCGATATCGAGATCCAGGCACGCGAAATCCTCAAGATGAACGAGCGCCTGAACAAAATCTTCTCCGAGGCAACCGGCCAGCCGGTCGAGAAGATCGCCAAGGACACCGACCGCGACTACTGGCTCGGTGCGGAAGAAGCGAAGGCCTACGGGCTCGTTTCGCGGATCATCACGTCGATCGCGGACATTTGATATCGGCGGATTCGATCGGAATCCGCCCCTCATCCGCCTGCCACACCTTCTCCCTTCATGCGGGGAGAAGGTGACTCTCGGCAATGCTTCGATCCCAAAATCCCCTCTCTCCGCATGCAAGGAGAAGGTTTAGGGTGAGGGGCATTCGAGGTAGGAGCAACGTTTGTGCCTCGCGCATCGGCTCCCTTGCCCCGCCGCCACAAGCCGTGTATAGGCTTTCCCCATGACTGGCGCGAACGTATATAAGATCGCAGCGATCTTCTCCGGACACGATGACAATCGTGCGCCGTCCCGCGCCCTCGCATCGCTTCTTCTTCTCGGCCTTATTCGCGGTTGCCGGGTTCGCTGAGGAGCGCCCGGCGGCCGAAAAGCCTAGCCGGCAGATGCTCCTCGAATCCCAAGAGAGCTGAAACAAAAAGGCGCGGCCCCGCGGCGTTAGCGATCGCAATGATTTCGATGATCGGCTATTGCAGGCGGCAAGCCACGCCCCAGTGACGAAGAGAAGCTGCACATGATTCTGAAATCGCATTCCATCAAGACCGGCATGCCCGAGGCGGCGGTGAAATATCAGCCTTACCCGCAGATCGCGCTGACGGAGCGGACGTGGCCATCCAAGACCATCACGCAAGCGCCGATCTGGTGCTCGGTGGATCTGCGCGACGGCAATCAGGCGCTGGTCGATCCGATGGGGCACGACCGCAAGGCGCGCATGTTCCATTTGCTGCTCGACATGGGTTTCAAGGAAATCGAGATTGGCTTCCCGTCCGCCTCGCAGACCGATTTCGACTTCGCACGCTGGTGCGTGGAGGAGGGCAATGTCCCCGCCGACGTGTCGTTGCAGGTGCTTGTGCAATGCCGGCCGGAATTGATCGCCCGCACGTTCGAGGCACTCCGTGGTGCGCACCAGCCGATCGTACATTTCTATAACTCAACCAGTGAGTTGCAGCGCCGCGTGGTGTTCGGCAAGGACGTCGCCGGCATCAAACAGATCGCGACCGATGCCGCCAAGATGATCACCGACATGGCCGCGAAGGCCGGCGGCGGCTATCGCTTCGAATATTCGCCGGAAAGCTTCACGGGCACCGAGCTCGAAGTGGCGCTGGAGATCTGCAACGCGGTCACCGAAGTCGTCAGGCCGACGCCGGACAACAAGCTGATCATCAATCTGCCCTCGACCGTCGAGATGGCGACACCGAACATCTATGCCGACCAGATCGAGTGGATGTGCCGAAATCTCGACAACCGCGAGAACCTGATCATCTCGCTGCATCCGCACAACGATCGCGGCACCGGCATTGCTGCCACCGAACTGGGTCTGATGGCTGGCGCTGACCGCGTCGAGGGGACACTCTTCGGCAATGGCGAACGCACTGGCAACGTCGATGTGGTGACGCTGGCTTTGAACATGTTCACGCAAGGGGTCGACCCCAAGCTCGACTGCTCGGACATCGAGCGGATCAAGGAAGTCTACGAATATTCAAACCAGATGGTCATTCCCGAGCGCCACCCTTACGTCGGCGAACTCGTCTACACGGCTTTCTCCGGGTCGCATCAGGACGCGATCAACAAGGGGATGAAGGCGATCAAGCAGGCCAACAAGCCGCTCTGGGAAGTGCCCTATCTGCCGATCGACCCGCGTGACGTCGGCCGCAGCTACGAGGCGATCATCCGCATCAATTCCCAGTCCGGCAAGGGCGGCATCGCCTATATCCTGCAGGAAGACTACGGCATCAACCTGCCGCGCAACCTGCAGGTCGAGTTCCGCGAGGACATCCAGCGCATCACCGACGAAGAGGGCAAGGAACTGCCGTCGAAGCGCATCCATGCCCGTTTCCTCGAGCGCTATGTGGAGCAGCCCAACGCGCGGCTGAAATTCGTCGACCACCACACCTATCCGGTCGGTGAGCACAAGGGCCTGCGTGTCGTTGCCGCCGAAATCACCGACAGGGGTGAGACCAAGCGGATCGAGGGCAAGGGCACGGGCCCGATCGACGGCTTCATCAATGCGCTGTCGATCTATCTCGGCATCGAGCTTTCGGTGGCCGACTATTCGGAACACTCGCTGCAGCATGGTTCGAATGCCGCGGCCATTGCCTATGTCGAGGTCGAATATCCCGGCGGCAAGCTGTTCGGCGTTGGAATCAACACCAATATCGTCGCTGCCTCGCTGGAAGCGATTGTCTCGGCGGCCAACCGGGTGCCGGAGATGAAGGCGGTATAAGGACCGCCAACATCAGCCTATGCAGAAAAGCCGCGCCGGTTCTTCGGACCGTGCGGCTTTTTCATTTTGCCAACCACCGCTAATCAAATGCTCGCCGCCACGGCTTCTGCGAGCTCGCGGAGCCCGGCATCCGCAGACGGGCCGACGACCACGAGCGATGCATCGCCTTTCTGCCAGGAGACCAGTCCGAGGTTGTCGCGGATGTCCTCGCGGAACTGGTCCGTTTGCGGCTCCTCGCCACCCTTGAGGAAGCAGATCGCGTAGATATCGCCCTCGCGATCGCGGTAAACGAGCTGGCCAACGGGCTTGCCGTCAACCACCAACAGCCTTGCACCCTCGAAGGTGAGACCCTTGCTTGCGAGATCCGGGGTCTTGAAGCCGACGCCGACGCTGGAGGCGAGCCAGGCCTCGATCTTCGGCCCGTCCGATGCAGGCGCCTCGACGAGGTGCTCCTTCTGCCGGGAATAGATGCGATGATAGTCGGCGATCTCATCTATCCACGGGCGCGCGGAGGCGGCGCTTTCGGGCTCGGCGACGTAATGCGCGCTGCCGGCGAGGAACCCCGCGGCACCGCCGAGAAGCAATAGCGCCATGGCCGCGGCCAAGGCTCGCGGCCAGACGCGAATCGTCCGCGCCGGCAGGTTTGCCGTCGCGACGCGCTCGGATCTCGGATTGATGCCGGATCCCTGCTTGATCTGGCGCACTAGCGCCAGCGGCACCGGGTCATGGAGAAAGTCCTCGAACGCCTTGTTGCCAAAGGCACTGCCGGCCTTCAGCTTATCGAGCATGACCTTGGCGTCCTCGTCACGGGCAAGCAAAGCATCGAGTTCGGCTCTCTCGGCGTCGCCGAGCTCGTCGTCGATATAGGCGGACAACCGAACTTCAAGCGCTTGACCTGTCGTCTGCTGCAATGGTCAGGCCCTCCTTTCGGTATTCTCGGACAGCATGGCGGCGAGCCGCAGGCGGGCGGTGGACAGCCTGCTCATCACGGTACCGATCGGAACGCCGAGGATATCTGCGGTCTCGCGGTAGCTGTGACCTTCGACATTGATGAGCAGGAAGACGCTGGCAAGGCCTTCCGGCATGGAAAGGATCATCTTCTGCAGTTGGTTGGCATAGACCGCCTTTTCGGCAACAGCCTCCACGCGCAACTCGCTCTGGTCAAAAATGTCGACGGCTGCGCCGCCGGCGCGGACCTTGCGCTTGCGGACTTCATCGACCCAGAGATTGCGTGTCATGGCATAGACCCAGCTCTCCAGCCGGCCTTCCCCATGCCACAAGTGGCTGCGTGCGATGGCCCGCTCGCAAACCACCTGAACGAGGTCATCGGCATCATTGGCGTTGCGCGTCAGCGTCAGCGCAAAGCGGCGCAACTTGGGCAGCAGGCTGACCAAATCCCGTCTGAAGTCTTTCGTCTCTGCCGCTGGGCGCATTGCTCTTCCAATGAGACGTACCGGATCGGGCATCTATTCACGGTGCGAAATGCACTGCCCAATGATATGAAACATTTGATCCGAAGTCTGCAAGGGAAGAGCCGGAACGGAAACAGGTTTTTGCGTTCCGGCGTCAGTTTCCCATCGCCTCGCGGCCACGGCCTGCAGCGGAGAAGGCTGAGCTGCTCGCCGACAGCGTTGCGCGTCCAATCGGACGCGCAAAGCACGCCGTAGCACTTTGAATTTGCTGAGTAGGATTTAAGGAAACATGCCGTAGAGCGGGCCGTCTCCGCCGGCTTGTCAGTAATGATGACGGATGCCGCCGAGGGATTGAAGCAGAGCCCTATAGGCCCAGGTGTTTTCGCCGCCACGATCACGAATCTCGACGAGCTGCACCTTGGCCTCGTCGATCCGTCCTTGCTCGACCAGGGCCTGGCCGAGATAGGACCGGGCGAGAACGTAGTTCTCGTCGGCCTGCAGCGCGCGTTTGTAGTATTGCATGCCGAGTTCCATGCGCCCGGCCTTGCGATTGGCGTAGCCGAGATAGTTGAGCACGCGGGCACTGCGTTGGTCGCTTACGACTTCTAGCACCTTGATCGCATTGTCGTACTGGCCGGCATAGGCAAGCTCGCGTGCGGCTTCGAACAGGACGTCGTCGCTGAGGCCGCTCTTCTTCGCGTTGACGCACTGGCCCTTGCGCGTATCCCAGATCTTGCCGTTCTTGCATTGGGTGCTTGTTTTGGTCTTGCGCGGCGGTTCGCTGGTGTCGCCGACGGCCATGGCCGACTGGCCGGCGATCGAAGCCATAAATGCAGTAAGGACAAAGAAAGTCGTCTTCCGGAACATCATTGCCTGTCTCCCTGGAACGTCGCGCAGCATAGCCGGCAACCGACCGACGCACGCGTCCCCCGGCTGCCGAACCGCAGTATGACGCATAGGTGTAGCAAATTATTCGCCGCGAGCGGAATTTTCCTGCAAGGCTGTCGACGTTGCGGGCAGACCGAACCTAGAAAAGGGTGGTTTCGGCGAGTTCGAGGCCGCTCGCGTCGGCATTGAGCGCAAAGCGCTCGCGGCTGAGATTCCAGTTGCCGGGCTCGCCCGCTATCGAGAAGAGATTGTAGGCGGCCGCCGGCTTGCTGCCCCCCGGCCCCTGCGACGCAGAGGCAATGCCGACGACCGGCACCGGCGCGGTCTGTCCCTTCAGGTAGTAAACAGTGTTGAGATGGGTATGGCCATGCAGCACGAGTTCGGCGCCGCCGGACGATATGGCCGCTGCAAACCGGCGAATGCCAATCATGCGCTTGTGCATCGAGGTCGCGCCGCGGATCGGCGGATGATGGATCAGCACGACCCGGAAGAGGCCAGCCTCGCCCGCTGCCTGTAGCAGGTTGACGGTTGCACGCGCCTGTCGCTGACCGAAGTAGCCGCTCGCGGCGAAGGGTGGCGTGGCGACGGCGGTCGAGCAGCCGATGAGTGCCACGGGGCCGCGCACGCGCACATAAGGAAAGCAATGATGGTCTCGGATCCAGCCGAGCGGAGCCTCGTCGCTGCGCATGTAGGGATACCAGGCGTGTGTCGTCTTCTCGTAGGCACCCGGCACATAGGCGTCGTGGTTGCCTGGCACGATGGAGATGTCCCCGGGGTCGCCTGCCGCCGCAAGCCACGCGGTCACGGCCGCGATCTCCAGGGAAGAGGCGAGGTTCACGAGGTCGCCGGTGATCGCCAGATGGTCCGGATTGCGCTTCTCGATGTCATCCATCAGGCAGGCGAGCGTGCCGGGAAAGAAATGGCGCGCTCGGTTTCTGTGCCAGTTGACGAAACCGGTGATCCGCTTGGAAGCAAGCTCCCTCAGGGACAGGTCCGGCAAAGGCCCGAGATGGACGTCCGAAATATGCGCGAGTTTGAACATCACCCCCGTCTAGCGCATATTCCATCAGAGTGGAATCACCAGATTGTAACGATTTCGGATGAATGCCGCGGCCCACAAGGAGACTTCTTTGAAGCAGCAGCGACCGGCGGAAATGCGCAACTGGCGAATTCGCCTGCTGACGCGGTTCGCGCATGCCTATTTTGCGCTCTCGCGCGGCATGACGCTTGGCGTGCGGGCCGCCTGCTTCGACAGAGAAGGGCGGATCTTCCTCGTCAGGCATTCCTATCTTCCCGGCTGGCACCTGCCGGGCGGCGGCCTCGATCGCCATGAAACTGCGGTGGAGGGGCTCGCCCGCGAACTCAGGGAAGAAGGCAATCTGGAACTGACGTCGCCGCCGCTGCTGGTGCAGGTCTACTACAACCGGGGCACCAGCAAGCGCGATCACGTCATCTTCTTTCGTTGCGACAACGTGCGCCAGCTACGGCCGAAGGTTCCCGACCTGGAGATAGTCGCCGCCGGCTTCTTCGCGCTCAACGAACTGCCGAAAGACACGACCGCCGCAACGCGCCGGCGGATTGCCGAACTTGCCGGAACGGATGCACCCGACACGGTGTGGTAAGCGTCAACGGGTGCCGGCAACGCGCCTTGCAGTCTCGCTTGGACGTGCTGCACGATCGAGGCGATCGCGCCCGTGCGGCGTCGTAAGGTCAACCGCCGGGCCTGCCGGCACGACGCCTGTCGGGTTGATCATCGTGTGGCTGCGGTAATAGTGCTCCTTGATATGGCGCATGTTCACGGTCTCGGCGACGCCCGGGACCTGGTAGAGGTCGCGCAGGTAGCCGTAGAGGTTCGGGTAGTCGGCAATGCGCCGGATGTTGCATTTGAAGTGGCCGACATAGACCGGGTCGAACCGGACCAGGGTCGTGAACAGGCGCCAGTCGGCCTCGGTGATCCGATCTCCCAAAAGATAACGCTGCGAGGCGAGGCGGCCTTCCAACTCGTCCAACATGGCGAACAGGGCCTTGACGCTCTCATCATAGGCTTGCTGGCTGGTGGCGAACCCGGCTTTGTAGACGCCGTTGTTTACCGCGTCATAGACGCGTGCGTTGAGCCGGTCGATTTCGGCGCGTAGTTCCTCGGGGCAGAAATCCTCGATCGAGCCGGTAAGATGGTCGAAGGCCGAGTTGAACATGCGGATGATTTCGGCAGATTCATTCGAGACGATGGTGTTCTTCTTCTTGTCCCAAAGCACGGGCACCGTCACGCGGCCGGAATACTTGGGGTCGGCGCGCACATAAATCTGCCAAAGCGTGTCGGAACCGAAGAGATGGTCCACGGTGCCGCCGTTCTCGCCCTTGAACTCCCAACCGTTGGACAGCATCAGGGGATCGACGATCGAGACCGAAATGATGTCCTCGAGCTTCTTGAGCCTGCGGAAAATCAGCGTGCGATGCGCCCAGGGACATGCAAGCGAGACATAGAGATGGTAGCGGTCCGGCTCGGCCGCAAAGCCGCCTTCGCGGGATGGCCCCGGCGATCCGTCGGCAGTGATCCAGTTGCGAAACTGTGACTCGCTGCGCTTGAAATGGCCTTTCGTCGTCTCGGTGTCGTACCAGACGTCCTGCCAGACTCCGTTGACCAGCCTGCCCATGCCTGAGCTCCTTCATGTTTCTCCTACAATTGATAGATAACGCAGCGGCGGGGCGGCGATAGGTGTCAAATTTTGAACACTGCGTTTTGGGCTTTGACAGACGGCAATTTTCTGCTATCGCGATCGGGCAATTTTTTTCGTGTTCGGAACGATCGTAACCATGATTCTGTCGGGAAGCCTGCGACGACGCTGATGCTGCCAACGCCCTTTCGGGGCGCGCCATCCTTATTGTCCGTTCGCATGCTTGGTTTTCGACATCCATGAAAAAGCACGACATCGTCTATCTCAGTGAAGACGCGTCACACGACGCAGCCATCGAAATCATCAACGAAGAAGCCTTTGGTCCCGGGCGGTTCGTGCGCGCTGCAGCCCGGATTCGCGAGCAGGGTCCTCATGACCGCTCGCTGTCATTCATCTGCGCCGACGATGGCGAGACGATCGCCTCCGTGCGGTTGACGCCGGTCATGGCCGGGCAGGTTAGGGGGCACCTGCTCGGCCCGCTCGCCGTGCGGCCCTCGCACAAGAACCGGGGCATTGGCCGCGAGCTCGTGCGCATTGCCGTCGAGGCTGCGCGGCGGAAGGGCTCCGAGGCGGTGATCCTCGTCGGCGACCCGCCCTATTATCAGCCGCTCGGTTTCGAGAAAGTGCATTACGGTGCACTCGAATTTCCGGGGCCCGTCGACCCGGCGAGGGTTCTGGTCGTGCCGATGGCGGCGGACGTTCACGCGCGGCTCGAAGGCCTGATCGCCTGGCGCGACGACAGTGCCGCTCCGGTGGCCGAACTCGCGGTGGACGCGCAGGCCGAAGGCGCTGCTGCCTGATTTCTATAAGTTGCGTTTCTACTGACACCAAACAGCGATCCGATGGCACCACCGGATCGCTGTTTGGGATTACGAGCGCAAATTTGCACCGTTTCCGTTCGTGGATCAACCAGCCGAGTAGTTGACCGGTACCCAGTCGTAGTTCGTGTCGTCCGTGCGCAGGTGACCTATCCCGGGGAAGGCAATATGCGCGCCGGCGACCCAATAGCGGTCCGATGCTGCTTCCGCGAATGCGGCTCGGCGTGCCTCGACTGCCTTCTGCTGGTCGACATCGAATTCGATGGCAACGCCCGGTTCGTCGAACTGCAGCACATCGCCGTGCGTAATATCTCCCCAGAAGACCATCTTCTCTCCTTCGCTTTCGATCACCAGCGAGCTATGGCCCGGCGTGTGGCCCGAGCGTAGGATGGAACCGATGCCCGCGACTGGCGCGGCATCGTCGTCGAAGGTCTCCAGTCTACCTGCGTCCAGATAGGGCGTGAGGCTTTGCTGCGCTTCGACAAACTGGTTCTTAAGCGGACCGGTTGCGCCTTCCCGTTTGGCGGGATCGAGCCAGAAATCGATGTCTCGCTTGTTGACGCGCACAATGGCGTTCGCGAAGAGCCGCTCGCCATCGGCGGAGAGACCTCCGGAATGGTCAGTGTGGATATGCGTGAGGATCACGTCATCGATGTCACTTGCCTGGTAGCCTGATGCCTCGATGTTCCGGATCAGCTTACCAAGCTTCGGGCCGAGATAGCTGCCTGTCCCCGCGTCAATCAGGACGAGACGTTCGCCAGCGTTGATCAGAAATGCGTTCACGGACGTTTCGCTGTCTGTGCCCTGAAATGCTGCGGCCAGCGCGGATTGCGCGTGTTCGTCAGTCGTATTGCTGTAAAGGCTTGCAAGCGGTATCGGGATAGTTCCGTCTGAAAGCGCCGTCACCTCGATCGAGCCCACCTTCATGCGATAGAAAGCGGGAGCCTGGACCTCGGCGAAGGGCGCTTTGGCGGCGGCGAGGGTTGAGATAATCGGCATCGAACTCGCCGCGATAAGAGCGGTGGCGGTTCCCTTTAGGATCGATCGGCGCGTATGCATAGCTTCAACTCCTAATAATTTGGAGCGGGATGCGGGCGGGAAACCGCTCACATTTTCCTCATCCCGCTCTGATTGCTGATCCGGCTCTTGCAAGACCTCAGGCAAAAGCTATGTATGGAGCGATCAGCAATCAAATCGATACGGGTCATGGAAGTCATCGATCATTTCAATCTGCGCTCCTTCGACCTCAACCTGTTGATCGCCTTCGATGCAATGATGGAGGAGGGCAGCGTCACCAAGGCGGCTCGCCGCCTCAAGATCCAGCAGCCGGCCATGAGCCACAACCTGTCGACGTTGAGGGTTCTGTTTCAGGACGATCTTTTCGTGAGGATTGGCCAGGTCATGCAGCCGACCGCGCGGGCGCGGGCGCTGGCCGGGCCGATCCGCCTGGCACTCAAGCAGGCGCAGGCCGCACTCTTCGCCGCCGACATATTCGATCCAGCAACCGAGCGGCGAATTTTCCGCCTGGGCTTATCCTGCGAGGCCGAGCTTCTACTGCTTCCGGACTTGACAGCGCTGCTGCGAAGAATGGCCCCCGGTATCCGCCTTCTGGTGCGGACCTGTACTCCGGACGAGGTGGATTCGATGCTGAGCGCAGGTACGATCGACATGGCCGTCGGCTGCACCTACGCACCGAACTCGCGCTATATTTCCGAAGTGCTCTACGAGGCGGAGGTGCTGTGCTGCTTCAATTGCGATCTGTTGCCCTTGCCGAGTCCGGTGACCCTCGATGCCTATCTGCAGGCCGACCACGTGGTGATTTCGCAATCAGAAAGCCTTCATGGGTGCGTGAAAGATGCACTTGAACATGCCGGCACCGAGCTGAATGTGGTCGCCGCCGCCCCCGATTTCATGTCCGTCCTGGCGACCGCCAGTTTGTCGCCCGTCATTGCTACCGTGTCTTCGCGTATTGCCGAGCGTTACGGGCCGTTGTTGGGATTGGAGGTTAGCCCGGTGCCTTTGGTGCTTCGGTTTCCGCCCGTTACCATGGTCTGGCCGCTGCATTCGGACAATGATCCGGCCGGCGTCTGGTTACGGCGGCACATTCGTGCGTGTCTTTCCGCCAGTGCCCCGCAGCTTCCGCACCCGCTCGCTGCGGAATAGGTTTTGCCGTTCCGGCCTGAAGCGTCACGCCTCTATCGACCCTCTCGATACCAGGTGGAAGAGATCAGGAAGAGCAGGGCGGCGAGCCCGAAGAGACCGCCGAACAGGGACAGAGAGTTGATACCCTTCAGCACCGTCTCGTCCGTCATGCGCAGTGAGAGGCGCTCGTCGTCGGCCACCCGGACTGCGCCACGCACCGGCAGGATCGAAGGAAGATCGACCGGGCCATCGGCATCTGCCAGCCGGCGCACGAGCCCCTTGGTTTTTTCCGCCCAGGGGCGGAGCTTTTCCTCCGTGGAGATTGCCGCCTTGAATTCCGGTGCATCGACATTGCCGACATGGACGAGCGTCGTGAGCTCGTCATTGGCCACCTCGAAGAGGCCGGTCTCCGTCGTTTTGACTTCGGCCTTGTAGAGGCCCGGTTCGCGCTCGGTCAAAGTGATCTCGTCGGTCTTGCCCGACGGATAGGTGAGCGTCGCCTGGCCAGGATCGCCTTCGATCGTCTGGCGGGTAATTTCCAGCGTACGGCCGGAGGCGCGCGCCGTCAGTGCCTCCTCTTCGAGCGCCGGTTCCTGCATCAGCCAGTGGGCCGTGCGCCGATAAAGCGAAACATGCGGTCCGCCGCCCTCAAAGCCGCGCGCCCACAGCCAGCCCTGGTCGGACAAAAGCATCGCGACACGCCCCTTGCCGACGCGGTTGAGGACGAGCAACGGCTTTCCGTCGGCCGCTTCCATCACCGTCTGCCCGAGCGGACGGTCGACGTCGACGGTGCGGAACCACCGGCCCCAGCCCGGCGGCTCGCTCGACGCGCCTTCGAGACCGCGCGTGACCGGATGCTTCTTTCCCTCATCTGAGAGGCGGGGGAAGTAGGCCTTTTCATTCATGACGCCGGTGGGGGTCGCGGGCAGCACTGCCGAAAGCGGCGTCGCGGCAATCGAGTCGTCTCCGGCGTGTTCCGGGCCGGCGGCGATCAACAAGGCGCCGCCGTTCTGCACATACTGCGCGATGTTGTCGTAGTAGAGGATCGGCAGCACGCCGCGATGCTGGTAGCGGTCGAAGATGATCAGATCGAACTCGCTGATCTTGTCGACGAAGAGCTCGCGCGTCGGAAAGGCGATCAGCGAAAGCTCATTGATCGGGGTGCCATCCTGCTTTTCCGGGGGACGCAGAATGGTGAAATGGACGAGATCGACTGCCGCGTCGGACTTCAGAAGATTGCGCCAGGCGCGCTCGCCCGCATGGGGCTCGCCGGAAACGAGGAGCACGCGCAGGTTTTCGCGAATGCCGTCGAGTACGTGGACGGCACGGTTGTTGACCTCCGTCACTTCGCCGGCGAGCGGGTTCACCGCGAATTCGAGGATGTTGTTGCCGCCGCGCGGCACGGTGAAGCTGAACGGCACGTCGGTGCCCGGCTCGGCATGCTCCGTCGCGATCTCGTTGCCATTGAGGCGGATCGTCACTTCAGCGCCACCGCCAGGAGCGGCGCCGTCATCGACAACACGGAAGGTCATCTTCTGCTGTTCGCCGACGATGCCGAAGCGTGGTGCGCTGACGATTTCGATACGCCGATCGAATTCATTCGGCTTGCCGGTGATCAGGCCATGGATCGGCGCATCAAAGCCGAGTTTCTGATTGACGTCGGGAACGTCGTGGATTTGTCCGTCGGTGATGAAGACGGCGCCGCCGACCCGCGCCGGCGGCACGTCGGCAAGCGCTGTCGCCAAAGCGCCGAAAAGCTTTGTCGAAGGTGCCTCGGTTTCGGCGCTATCCGCGGCCTCGACAATGCGGGTCTCAATCTGCGGAAAGCGGGAGAGGCGATCCTTGAGGTCGGCAAGCGCCCTGTCGGCCTGCTCGCGGCGGCCGTCATTTTCCTGACTTTGGCTGCGGTCGACGACGATGGCAACGATTGTCGAAAGCGGCTCGCGCTCCTCCTGGAAAACCGATGGATTGGCAATCGCCAGGCAGAACGCCGCCAGCGCCGCCGTTCTCAACCAGGCACCGCGAACGCGACGCCACAGGCCGAACGCCGCAAGCGCGACCGCTGCGAGGATCAACGCCGCGAGATAGGGCCAGGGAAGAAATGGTGCAAAGTCGACGGTCATCAAACAGTCCTCACTGACCGAGCCGCTCGAGCAGGGCGGGCACGTGCACCTGGTCGGCCTTGTAGTTGCCGGTCAGCATATACATCATGATATTGACGCCGGAGCGGAAAGCGTATTCGCGCTGCATCTCGTCAGGCGGAACCGTCGGCAGGAGCGCCACGCCATTCGTATCCACGGCCCATGCACCGGCAAGGTCGTTGCCGGTGATCATGATCGGCGTGACGCCATCACCGGACCGGGCCGGGCGGTCGCTTGCCTCTTCGCGGTTGTCGAGTTGCGCCTCGATCCAGAGAGGGCTGCCGGTGTAGCGCCCCGGAAAATTCGTGAGCAAATAGAAGGCTTTCGTCAGCACATGGTCGGCCGGAACGGGCTCCAGCGGCGGAATGTCGAGATTGGCCAGGATCGCCTGCAGCCGTTCCGTGTTCGCGCTCGTCCCGTTCGACGAGGCTCCGAGCGAGGAGAACTGGTCGCGGGTGTCGAAGAGTACCGTACCGCCTGCGCGCATATAGGCGTCGATGCGGCTTACAGCCTGCGGGCTCGGCATCGGCGCATTGGCGGAGACCGGCCAATAGATGATCGGATAGAGGCTGAGTTCGTCCTTGGAAATGTCGAGCCCGACGGGCGCACCCGGCTCGAGCGTCGTGCGATAGGTCAGGAAATCGGTGAGGCCCGCGAGACCGCGTTCGGAGAGACGGTCGACGTCGTCTTCCCCGGTGACGACATAGGCGAGATGGGTCGTATCGAGGCGTTCGAGGATGCGTTGGTCATCCGCACGCGCGTCATCCGCAAGCGCCTGCGGCGGCAGGAGGACAAGGGTGCCGCACAGCACGAAGAGGACCGCAGTGGCACTCCTTGCCATCCGCATCCGCGAAAAGGCTCCGCCCATGAAGAGAACGATGACGGCGTCGGCAAGGAGCAGGAGCAGCGCCAGCGTCAAGAGAGCCGGCTTCAGTGACCAGCTTTCCTCGCCGGTCAGCCGTTCCGAGCTGTGCGTGCCTGCTGCCACCATGTCGATCCGCTTAAGTTCCGTGTCACGCGGAAGCAGGTTTAACGCCGTGAAACCGTCTTCGGAGCCGTAGAGCCCCGGCGGGTTTTCCGGAGATGCAAGCGGCGTCTTGCCGGGCACGACGTGGAGCGGCCGCGCATTGCCGGTCTCGGCAACAAGGACACCGTCGGCGTTCAGCAGCCGGTAGGGCGCCAGCGTCTGTGCCTGCGCCTTGCCTTCGCTCGCGACGCCGCCGCTGCGCGCAAGTTGCACGCTGCGGCGGAGCATTTCGACGAAATGCCCGGAAATCGGAAGATTCGACCAGGTTGCCTCTGCACTGACATGGAAGAGGATGATGCGTCCCGACCCCTGGGCCGCCGTCGTCACCAGGGGTGTTCCGTCCGCAAGATTTGCCCAGGTCCGCTCTGCCAGGTCAGCCGTAGGTTCGGCGAGGACCTGCCGCTTGACGAGAATGTCGGTAGGACGTGGCATGCCGGCAAAGGGGCCGTTGGCGGGATAGTCGGCGAGAGGCTGCGGCTCCGACCAGGTCAGCGCCCCGCCAAGCGCCCGCTCACCCTGCCTCAGCGTCACGGGGACGAGCGGATCGTCGGCCGGTGCCGCCGCAAGCCGCGGCCCGGCAAAGCGGATCAGTGTGCCACCATTATCGATCCACTTTTTCATCAGCGGATACATCTCTTCCGGCAGGCGGCCGATATCGGCCATGATCAGGACCGAAGGCCGTTGTTCGAGAAGTTCCGGAATGGCAACGGCAAGATCGGTCTCGCGCGGCAAGACGAGATCGGCATAGGGAGCCAATGCCCGGTTGATATAGTAGAGCGGCGACAGCAGTGGCTGGGAAAGATCGCGAGCCTCGCCGCTCAAGAGAGCGACTCGACGGCGGCGGAAACCGTCGTCGAGCAGGTGGACGCTGCCGGCGGTCGCGGCGCCTTCGATGCCGATGCGGGCGAAGTCGTTGCGCAGCTCGAAGGGTGCGGCGATCGTGCCCTTCGCAATCGCGTCACCGGGCGCGAAGTCGATCGCGCCATCGGCGATGGCACGGCCACGCGTATCGTAAGCGACGATCGAAACGGAACGGCGATCATCGGTGTTCAACCGGCTCGCCGTCACCGACATGCCGGCGTTATCGTTGCTGCTATTGGTGAGCGCTATCGCTTGACTGCCGTCGGCCTCGATCACCCGGAGATTGGCCGCGCGAATTCCGGCGAGCGCCTCCATCGTCTTGCCGTCTTCTGCTTCGATGCCGTCCGTGACGAAGGCGAGCGTGCCGGGTGCGGCGTCCTTGAAAGCCGTCCGCATCGCCGCGATCGCGGAGCGGCGATCGGCCGGAAGCGGTTCGGGCGATGCGGCAGCCAGACGGTTGCGCGCGGCCCCGGCCGATCCGGGCGTCGCATCATGCTGCCGATCGCCGGTGAAGACGATCGAGACGGCAAGATCTCTCGTCTCCGCGTCGTCGATCAGCGCCGAGGCAGCCTCGATCCGCCGCTCCCAATCGGGCGCGGTCGCCCAGCTGTTGTCGATCAACAGCGCGAGCGGGCCGGAGGAGGCGAGCGTGTTGCTGCGCGGATTGAAGACCGGATCGGCGATTGCGAAAATGACGGCGGTCGCCATCAGCATCCTGAGAAGCGTCAGCCACCAGGGGCTTTTCGACGGGGTCTCCTCGCGCTTCAGAACCGAGGCGAGGATGCGCAGCGGCGGAAAGACCTCGGCCGCCGGTCGCGGCGGCGTCATCCGCAAAAGCCACCAGATCACCGGCAGCGCAACAAGCGCGGCCAGCATGGCGGGATTGGCGAAGACGAAGGAAAGGCCGCCGATCATAGCAGACCTCCATGCGTTGCCCGTCCAGGCATTCCGGAAAGATACATGTGCACGGCAACCAGCGCCTCGGACGCGGGACGGTCGGTCCTATGCGGAATGAAGGTCCAGCCGAGATGCCTGAGGCTCGAGCCCAGGCTGTCGCGGCGGGCGAGATAGGCGCGCTGATAGTCCTCCTGCAGAATCTCGGCGCGTCCGGCTGTGAGTTTTTCGCCGGTCTCCGGGTCGGTGAATTCGGTTCGCCCGGCATAGGGAAAGACTTCCTCCGCAGGGTCGGCGATCTCGACCATATGTCCGCGGAAGCCGCGGCGTGCGAGCGGAGCAAGACGCTCCATCACCTTGTCGGCAGGGTCGAGAAAATCGCCGATCAGCACCAGATCGCTGGCATTGCGGATCATGCCGGTCTCGGGCAGGCCCTCGGAAAGCTGGCTCAGCATGATCGCGGTTGCCAATCGTTCGGCGGCGTTGCGCGCCGAGACCGGCTCCATGACGCCAGGGCAGCCGATCCGTTCGCCGGAGCGGGCAAGAATTTCGGCAAGTGCTAGCATCAGCACGAGCGCACGGCTTTCCTTTGAGACCGCGCCGAGCTCTGATTTGTACATCATCGAGGGCGATAGGTCTGCCCAAAGCCAGATCGTATGGGCTGCCTCCCATTCGCGGTCTCGGACATAGGTATGGTCGTCGCGGGCGGAGCGGCGCCAGTCGATGCGCGACAGGCTTTCGCCTTCGCTATAGGGGCGGAACTGCCAGAAATTTTCACCGATGCCGCGCTTGCGCCGGCCATGCCAGCCGGAGATCACCGTGTTGGCAATCCTGCGCGCTTCGACAAGGCAGTCCGGAACGAGCATTGCGCGCTGCTGGGCGCGCGACAGGACTTCGCCGGAAGGGGTACGCGCGACTATGTGCCCGATCGAGGCCATACACTAACCCTTGGCTCGCTTCACCAGGCCGGCGATGACGTCGCGCACGGTCATGCCTTCCGCACGGGCGGCGAAGGTGAGCGCCATGCGGTGCTGCAGCACGGGTTCGGCAAGGGACAGGATATCGTCGGCGGAAGGCGCGAGCCGGCCGTCATAGAGCGCGCGCGCACGGGCGCACAGCATCAGAGCCTGGCCCGCGCGCGGACCCGGCCCCCAGGCGACATTCTTGTCGGTGGTCGAATTGCCGTTGCCGGGGCGGGCAGAGCGCACGAGCGACAGGATGGCATCGACCACCTTCTCGCCGACCGGCATCTGGCGGATCAGACTCTGGATCTGCAGGAGGCGCTGGGCGTCGATCACCGGTCGCGCTTCGGCTTCAGCGACGCCGGTCGTTTCCAGCAGTATTTGCCGTTCGGCGGCAAGCTCGGGATAGCCGACATCGACCTGCATCAGGAAACGGTCGAGCTGCGCTTCCGGCAGGGGGTAGGTTCCCTCCTGCTCGAGCGGGTTCTGGGTCGCAAGCACATGGAACGGCTGAGGCAGGTCCTTGCGGACGCCGGCAACGGTGATGTGATACTCCTGCATGGCCTGCAACAGCGCCGACTGCGTGCGCGGCGAGGCGCGGTTGATCTCGTCCGCCATCAGCAACTGCGTGAAGATCGGGCCGGGGATGAAACGGAACGACCGATAGCCTGCGGCGTCCTGGTCCATCACTTCCGAGCCGAGAATATCTGATGGCATCAGGTCGGGCGTGAACTGGATACGGCTGTTGTCGAGCCCAAGAACGGTACCGAGCGTGGCGACGAGCTTGGTCTTGGCAAGGCCCGGTACGCCGACGAGCAGCGCATGGCCGCCGGACAGCACGGCGAGCAGCGCCTGCTCGACGACGCTTTCCTGGCCGAAGATCACCTTGCCGACTTCGGCGCGTATGAGCGCGATCTCGCCCAGTGCGGCTTCCGCGGCCGCGACGATTGCCTTTTCGTCGGCCGCATCGGTCGCGCTTTTCATAACACTCATCGCAATTCTCCCAGATCGTCGCTGCTGAACCGAATCGCCATTGCCTAATATTCAGTCCCTATTTTTCAATTTAGACCCTGGCGGACGGCTGACAAGCCGCCGTCAACGCACTATGTCGTGAGCTTGCAGGACGCTCGCCGTGCATCCCGCATGCTCGTCGACGCGGACGGAATGCCTAAAGCCGGAGGCCGGAGCATCCCTCGCACGTTCATCTGAACGCGTTATGCTTCAGAAGCAAGATCGGGACCAAACGGGACGGAACGATGGCAGAAGCCAAGATTCAGCAAACGGGCGACGCCGCCGGCCTTGCCGCGCTGATTGGCCGCGCCGCCGGCGAAAGGGGTGGTGAAGCGCGGGGATTGCCGCCGGTCGACCGTTGGAATCCGCCGTTTTGCGGCAACATCGACATGGAAATCCGCGGCGATGGAACCTGGTTCTACATGGGAACACCGATCGGTCGCCAGCCACTCGTCCGGCTGTTTTCCACCGTCCTGCGCAAGGACGAGGACGGCAAGACCTACCTTGTCACGCCAGTGGAAAAAGTCGGCATCCGCATCGCCGATGCTCCGTTCATCGCCGTGGAAATGAGCGTTACTGTCAAGGATGGCGGAAATGTCCTGACATTTCGCACCAATGTCGGCGACGTGGTAGAGGCAGGGCCGGAGCATCCGCTTCGCTTCGTCGTCCATGGCGAAAATCGCGAATTGAAACCCTACCTTCATGTGCGTGGGCGGCTTGAGGCGCTCGTATCGAGGCCCGTCATGTACGACATTGTCGAGCTGGGCGAAACGGTCGAGATCAATGGCGTCGACATGTTCTGCGTCAAATCGGCCGGCGCGATCTTTCCGATCATGCCGGCGGCCGAGCTGGAAGCCCTGTCGCAATGACAAATCATCCCTTTTCCGCCGATGAGTTTCGCCGCAGGGCGCTCGCCCAGACAGGTGGACCGATTGAGACGGCCTGGCGCGATCACGGCGATTTCCTGCTCAATCCAAGCATCGTGCCCTACCTGGAAACCCTGCATTTGAAGGATGCGGCCGTGCTTGTGCCGGTCGTCGACGACGGTGAAGATGCGAGCGTGATCTTTACGCAACGGACGTCGACATTGCGCAAACACTCCGGCCAGGTCGCCTTCCCGGGCGGGGCCGTCGATCCCGAGGACGAGTCCATCGAAGTTGCGGCGCTCCGCGAGGCGCAGGAGGAGATCGGCCTCGACCCCCGTTTCGTCGAGACGATCGGCCGCCTGCCGCACTATATGGCCATGTCTGGCTTCCGCATCACGCCGGTGCTCGCGGTCGTCCAGCCGGGGTTCGAACTCGCGCCCAATCCGGAAGAGGTGGAAAGCGTGTTCGAAGTGCCGCTTTCTTTCTTGATGAACCCTGTCAACCACGGGCGCGGACGCAGCCATTGGCAGGGCGCGGAGCGGCAATTCTATCGCATGCCCTACGGCGAACGGAATATCTGGGGAATTACCGCGGGCATCGTCCGCATGCTCTACGAAAGGCTTTACGCATGACTTCCGTTGCCGCTGAGGCGTGGTTTCAGGCTCCCTCGCTCCGGCGCGTGTTCGACGTCCTGAACGTCGACGGCGGCGAGGTGCGCGTTGTCGGCGGCGCGATCCGCAACAGCCTCATGGGGCTGCCTGCGGGCGATGTCGACATGGCGACCACCTGGCAGCCGGAGGACGTTGCTGAACGGGCAAGGGCCGCGGGTATCAAGGTCGTGCCGACCGGTGTCGACCATGGCACGGTCACCCTCGTCATCGACAAGACGCCCTATGAAGTGACGACGCTGCGCCGCGATGTGGCAACCGACGGGCGCCGCGCCGAAGTGGCCTTCGGAACCGATTGGCGGGCGGACGCGGAGCGCCGCGACTTCACGATCAATGCTCTTTATGCGGACAGCAAAGGCCAGGTAATCGACCATGTCGGCGGCCTTGCCGACATCGAGAGCCGAACGCTGCGTTTCATCGGCAACGCCGCCGACCGCGTCCGGGAGGATTATCTGCGTATCCTGCGCTTCTTCCGGTTCTTCGCCTATTATGGCGCCGGCCGGCCGGACGCGGACGGGCTGAGAGCCTGCGCACGGGCGCGCGCAAAGCTCGCGACGCTTTCGGCGGAACGGGTCTGGTCCGAAACCAAGAAACTGCTCGCCGCCGATGATCCCGGCCGCGCGCTCCTGTGGATGCGCCAAGCCGGCGTGCTCACCGAGATCCTGCCGGAGACCGAGAAATGGGGCATCGACGCCATTCCCGGCCTGATTGCCGCCGAGAAGGCCTTTTCCTGGAAGCCGGATCCGCTGCTCAGGCTGGCGGCGATCGTTCCTCCGGATGCGGAACGGCTTGAGGCCATGGCAGCGCGATTGCGTCTATCGAAGGCGGAGGCCGCCTATTTCACGCGCTTTGCAAATGCTCCCGCGGTTCCCGCGACCCTTGCGGATGCGGCTCTCGACCGCCAGCTTTACCGCTATGGCGCCGAGGGGATCACAACGCGCCTGCGGCTTTCCCTGGCATCCTCGCGCCGCCAGTCCGAAAACGATCCGTCACTTCTTCCCGAAACGGCTGCGTTTCAGCGGCTTCTGTCGCGTGCGGAGAAGTGGAAGCGCCCGGTCTTTCCTGTGACCGGGGCCGATGTTCTCAAGGCCGGTGTTCCAGCCGGCCCGAAGGTCGGCAAGGTGTTATTGGAACTGGAAAACTTCTGGATCGAGCGCAATTTCACCCCCACCCGGGCAGCGCTCGCGGCCCGGCTCGAATCGATGGTGCCAGACACCAAGTGACATCGGTTGAAGGAGGCTGCTCCGCGCTTCCCCATCCCGCACGACCCGAACGGGGGCAAAGGCGGCCTTGCTCCACTCCGGTCAGGCGGCCTTGCTTTCGTCGACGATCCGAACCTTGATGTTGTTGATCATGTTCTCGCGTATCGTCGTTTCGCCATGGGTCACGCGCATGTGCTCCACAACACGACGGACGATTTCTGCATCATTGTCGGCGCGGGTGTGCCATTCACAACCCGGGACGAGCGAACCGCATTCAAACAAGCGCATGGTGCTGCTCCTTCCTCTGCTGCTGGCTCGACTGCATGTTTCCCTAAATCGTAGACGATTAAAACATGCAGCAACTCAAACTCCTACAGCGTCCTTCGCGAGTCTTATAAGACGCGCGGCGCTGTAGGTGCAGTCACGCCCCCATTGCGTGCCTTGCAAAATTCAAGCGCACCATTAACACCCGACGCCGACAAATTGTTCCACCTGTCCCGCGGAGATTTTACGGGAGCTGCGGTTGGCGGCGAAGGGTCAGCTTTCTGACGGCAACGCGAAGAAATTTCTATAAAATTGCACGTCCTTGATGTTATGGCTTTGCCTTCCTTGAGACTCGCAGAGGCTGTTTTCCTGTCATGACCGCGACCGTTCAATTGGAACTGATTTCCTCCATCCGGAGCATTCCGGATTACCCGAAGCCAGGCGTCATGTTTCGCGACATCACGACATTGCTCGGCAATCCGAAAGCCTTCCGCCGGGCGATCGACGAGCTCGTCCACCCCTATGCGGGAACCAAAATCGAGAAGATCGCGGGCATCGAGGCGCGCGGGTTCATTTTGGGCGGCGCGATCGCCCACCAGCTATCGGCCGGCTTCGTGCCGATCCGGAAGAAGGGCAAGCTGCCGCACGATACTGTTCGCATCGCCTATAGCCTCGAATATGGCGTGGACGAGATGGAAATGCACAGGGATGCGATCCAGCCGGGCGAGAAGGTGATCCTGGTCGATGACCTCATTGCCACCGGCGGAACCGCCGAGGGTGCCGTCAGGCTTCTGAACCAGATGGGCGCGGACATCGTAGCTGCCTGCTTCATCATCGATCTGCCGGAGCTTGGCGGGCGCAAGAAGCTCGAAGCCCTCGGCGTCAACGTCCGCACGCTGATCGAATTCGCGGGGCATTGAAGCGCTTGCAGCGCCTCAACTCAACGTCAGGTGAATTCGATCACCTTGCTTTCGAACTGGATGACGGTTTCGCCGTGCTGGTTCTCGCCTTCGCAAAGAATGGTGTTGATACGCCATCCGGGTCTCGACGCGACGGTCCGCGCTTCGAGAAAGGTGACCGCATAGGTTATCGTGTCGCCGGCATAGACCGGCTTCAGCCACTTAAGTTCGCGAAAGCCGGGTGAGGGGCCGAGTTTCGGCGCGTGCAGCCCCTCGGCCGCCAGGCGCCGGATCTCATCCTTCCAGAATCGCACGAAACATTGCATCCAGCCGGCGCTCGTGTGCCAACCGGACGCGCAAAGGCCACCGAAGAGCGAGTGCTTGGCTTCTTCCTCGTCGAGATGGAATGACTGCGGGTCGAAGTTGCGCGCGAAACGGACGATGTCTTCTGCCGTGAATGTCAGACTGCCGATCACGGTTTTTCGGCCGGCTGCGTAAATTTCCGCCAACGTCATCATAGCCGCTGCCCCCGGTCGCGGCGGCGGAAAAGGACGGAACATTCCGAAACCGCGATTGCTTCCCCCGTCTGGTTGTTGATCTCGTTGCGGAACTTGACGATGCCGACGCCAGGTTTCGACTTCGACTGCCTGGCTCCGAGCACCAGGCTGAAGCCCGTCAGCACGTCGCCTGCGAGCACCGGCCTCTTCCAATCCATGAAGTCGATGCCCGGCGAGCCTTGAGAGGAGGAATTGCCAAGAAAGGCGTCGATCATCATGCGCATGCCGATCGCGCTCGTGTGCCAGCCCGACGCTGAGAGCCCGCCGAGAATACTGCGCTTGCCGGCCTCTTCGTCCAGATGCATCGGTTGCGGATCGAACTCACTGGCGAAGGCGATGATGTCGGGCGCCTGCATCACGACTGGCTGATAGTCGAAGCGCCGCCCTGGCGTGAAGTCCTCGAAGTAGAGCATGCCGGCCTCCCTCGCTGCCGGAGATGTGCTGCTATGCGGCTCGACTGCATGTTTCCTTAAATCGAAGACAATTTAAGGACGGCGCCGTGCCGCATAGTCACCGCGTCAGGTGTTGAAGCGGAAATGAATGACATCGCCGTCCTGGACGACGTACTCCTTGCCTTCGTCGCGCGCCTTGCCGGCTTCCTTCGCGCCGGTTTCGCCGCCGAGCGAAATATAGTCATCATAAGCGATGGTGTTCGCACGAATAAAGCCGCGTTCGAAATCCGTGTGAATGACGCCTGCGGCCTGCGGCGCCTTCGTACCGCGCGGAATGGTCCATGCGCGTGTCTCCTTCGGGCCGACCGTGAAATAGGTGATGAGGTCGAGCAGCTTGTAGCCGGCGCGGATCAGCCGGTCGAGGCCGGCCTCCTCGAGGCCGAGCGCAGCAAGGAATTCCTTGGCTTCCTCTTCGGGCAATTGCGCAACTTCGGATTCGATCGCGGCCGAGATGACAACAGATTCGGCACCTTGGGCCTTTGCCATTTCGGCAACGGCGCGGGTGTGTTCATTGCCGGTAGCGGCGTCGCTTTCCGCGACGTTGCAAACATAGAGCACCGGATGGGCTGTGAGAAGATTGAGGCCCTGCAGAGTGCGGAGTTCGTCCGCATCGAGCTTCGAAAGCAGGGTCCGTACCGGCCTACCTTCCTGCAGGAGCTTCAGCGAGGCTTCCATCACGGGAAGCTGTGCCATCGCATCCTTGTCTTTGCCGACGGCGCGCTTGCGCATCTGTTCCGTACGCCGCTCCAGGCTTTCGAGGTCGGCGAGCATCAGTTCGGTTTCGATCGTCTCGGCATCGGCAACCGGGTGGATGCGGCCTTCCACGTGGGTGATGTCGTCATCCTCGAAGCAGCGCAGAACATGGACCACAGCGTCGACCTCGCGAATATTGGCGAGGAACTGGTTGCCGAGGCCTTCGCCCTTGGACGCGCCGCGTACGAGGCCGGCGATGTCGACGAAGGAGATGCGCGTCGGGATGATTTCCTTTGACTTCGCGACATCGGCGAGCTTGCGCATGCGCGGATCTGGAACCGCGACTTCACCGGTGTTTGGCTCGATCGTGCAGAAGGGATAGTTTGCTGCTTGCGCCGCTGCTGTCTTGGTGAGCGCATTGAAGAGTGTGGACTTGCCGACATTCGGCAGCCCGACGATACCGCATTTGAAGCCCATGGCTAAAAACCTGTCTTTCTCGGATTGCTTGGCGGTGCCTATGGGATAAAGGAGAGGAGCGGTCAAGCTCTTCGCGCGCTTCTGAAGCGCCGTGCGCCTTATCAGAGGCGGAAAGGACGCTACAGCACTTTGAATTGCCGCATGTTTCCTTGGATCGGGAACGATTTGAGGAAACATGCATCGGCCCTTATCACCTGGCTCTGCCTTGAATGCGGATGCCCGACGCGCAATATTGTGCTGCGCGATGGTGATCGCCTCCTCATGTCATCAACGGGTGGATTTCCGATGAGTGACAATGATGTTGCCGCAAAACCCAAGACCAGATCGAAGCCTAAGCTGCAGCGGCCGAAGCTCTACAAGGTCATTCTGGTCAACGACGACTACACCCCGCGTGAATTCGTGGTCATGGTCCTCAAGGCCGTCTTCCGCATGAGCGAGGAAACCGGCTACCGGGTGATGATGACGGCACACAAGCTCGGCACCTCGGTCGTCGTGGTCTGCGCCAGGGACATCGCCGAAACCAAAGCCAAGGAGGCGACCGATCTCGGCAAGGAAGCGGGCTTTCCGCTGATGTTCACGACCGAGCCGGAGGAGTAGGTTCGGCCGGCCCTCCTCAATCCCCCTTCGAGCCGAACATCTTCTTCAGCATCTCGGCCATAGGACCGGTGGTCGGAAGTTTTTTCGGCTGCGCGGCGGCGCGGGCCTGGTGGATGTGGGACTGCGCCGTCTGCTTCTTCGCCGCCTGCGGTTTTTCATCAGTCGGCTTGCCTCCGGTCGCCAGCGCGATCTTGTTCATGAGTTGTGAATCCTCCCCCTTGACCAGCATGTCCGCGTTGTCGGAGATGGTGTCGAGAAGCGGCGAAAGCCAGGCCTGATCCGCCTTGGCGAAGTCGCCAAGCACGTGGGCGTGCACCAGGTCCTTCACACCCGGGTGGCCGATGCCGAGGCGCAGGCGGCGGTAGTCCTTGCCGCAGTGGGCGTCGATCGATTTGATGCCGTTGTGGCCGCCGTGGCCGCCGCCGGTCTTGATCCGTGCCTTGCCGGCAGCAAGATCGAGTTCGTCGTAGATCACGACGATATCCTTCGGCGCTAGCTTGTAGAAGCGCATGGCTTCGCCGACGGCCTCTCCCGACAGGTTCATGAAGGTCTGAGGCTTCATCAGGAGCACGCGCTCGCCGGCGATCTCGCCTTCGGAGACTTCCGCCTTGAACTTCTTCGACCACGAGGAAAAGCTCGGGCGACGCTGTATCGCGTCGACGGCCATGAAGCCGATATTGTGGCGGTTGCCGGCATATTTCGAACCCGGATTGCCAAGTCCCGCGATAATCAGCATGTCGCCAAGCTCCTAGTGATTCCGCTCCACGCGATGTGGGCGGGGAGAAGGGTTATGCCGCGTCCTCCCAGTTCCCTCTCCCCGCGCGCGGGGGAGAGGGTTAGGGTGAGGGGCAATTCCACCACATTCCGTTATTTACACCCAAAATCATCGCGGCCCGGCCAAAGTCAACGCCTATTTCGCCGCCTGTTCGATGCGGTTCGGGCGCAGGCCGTAGCGCTCGAAGATCCGGTCCTGCGTGCCGTTGGCGATCAGACGGTCGAGTTCGGCCTGCATGCGGGCAACGGTCTCATCGGGCATATCCCGGTGGCAGGCGATGCCGTATTGCTTGCCTTCCAGCACCAATGCCGCCTCGACCGGTTTGCCGTCGGCCCGCATGGTCTCGAAGGTTTTTTCCGACGTCATGAGCAGATCGATGCGACCGGCCGCGAGCTTCTTCATGGTGGAGTCAAGACTGGCGGCATAGTCGATCTTCTCGAAGCCATGCGCCTTCAGATAGGTCGCGGAGAAGTCTTCTTGCTGCGTTCCGACGACGAACTGTTTGGCCTCATCGATCGTTTGCGGCGCGATCGCCGCACCCTTGCGCCGCACCAAGGTCAGGTGATCGACGAGCAGCGGTTCGATCCACTTGAAATTCCTGTCTCGCTCTGCGTCGTGAGCGGTGGTGAAAACGCAGTGGAAAGGCTGGCTTTCGGCAAGCGCAAAGGCGCGCGCCCAAGGCAGGACCTTAATCTCGTAGCGGAGATCGACGGCCTTCATGATCAGGGCGACCTGTTCGACCGATGCGCCATTCGCGCCGCTGGCGGTCGAGAAGTTGTAGGGCGGATATTCCTCGGTGACGAAATGGATCGTCTCGGCGTGAGCGGTGGCGGAAAGACTGAGCAGGAATGCCAGGATCAGATGCTTCACGCCCTTTTCTCCTTTTCGATCGGCGCTATGCCGGATTGGCCGCTTTGGCTTCGGAGTCATTCTCCAGGAGAGCCAGCATGCCATCGATCGGCATGGGCCGGCTGAAGAGATAACCCTGGCCATTGTCCACGCCGAGCTTGCGCAGAAGCTGCCATTGCTCCTTCGTCTCGATCCCTTCGGCGACGACCGTGCATCCCATCTGATGCGAAATGGTGCGAATGCCCTTGATGAGCATGCGGCTCTTGCGCCTGACGTCGGCGGTGCCGGAACTCAGCGACCGGGTAAAGGACTGGTCGACCTTGACGATATCGACGGGGAAGCGATTGAGGTAGCTCAGGGACGAATAGCCGGTGCCGAAATCGTCAAGCGCGATGCGGCAGCCGAACTCGTTGAGTTGCTTCAGGACGGCGTGAACCTCGGGATTGTCCAGCATCAGCACCGCCTCGGTGATCTCGATGACGATCCTCTGCGGCGAAATGTGGTGCTTGAGCAGCAGCGCAGCGAGCTTGTGGGGCAGCGTCAGCTCGAACTGCAGCGGCGAGAAGTTGACCGCCAGATAGGTGTTCTGCGTTCCATCCAGTTCGGAGATCGCGGCGAGATGGCGGATCGCCTTGTCGAGCACGCGGTCGCCGATACGGCCGATCGTGCCTGTCTCCTCGGCAATGCCGATGATCTTGCCGGGCGGCATCAGCCCCTTTTCCGGGTGATTGAGACGCATCAGAGCCTCGAAACCGACAATCTGGCCGTCGGCCAGGCTGACGATTGGCTGTAGCCATGACTCGAACCAATCCTCTTTCAGGCCAGTTTCGATGCATTGCTCGATCTCATGGCGCTCGCGTGCGGCGTCGAGCATGCTCGCATCGAAAATCCGCACGCCGTTCTTGCCGTCGCGCTTGCGCGCATACATAGCCATGTCCGCCTTCAGGAGAAGGTCTGAGGCGCTTGCCGCATGCGTCGGGTAGACGGAAACGCCGACACTCGCGCTGACCGACAGTTCGTTGCCGGCAATCGGCATCGGCTCGCGCAGTGCCTCGCAGATGCGCTCGGCAATCTCGCTGGCGAGAGCGAAGACATCCGTTGCGGCAACGAGAATGGCGAACTCGTCGCCGCCGAGCCTCGACATCACATCATCCACGCCGAGCGTCGTGCGGATCAGTTCCACGGTCCGGCGCAAAACGGCGTCGCCCGCGGCGTGGCCGAAATTGTCGTTGATCCATTTGAAGCGGTCGAGGTCGATAAACAGGCAGGCAAGCTGCATGCCGCACGCGTCGGCGTTGCGGATCGCGTCGTCGAGCGCGCTTTCGAAGCCCTGACGATTGAGCAGCCCGGTCAGGTGATCGGTGATCGCCTGGGCATGGTTGCGGCTCTCCGCCTGCTTGAGCGCCGTGACATCGGTCATGACGGATAGCGAGAGATTGCCACCATGGTCCATTTCCGATTCCAGGATCAGGACGGTCATGAACTCGCCGTCGGCCTTGCGGAAGGGCAGTGTTACTTCGCTGATATTGTCATTGTCGACCGCGGTCGTCTTTGCGCGAAGGCGATAGGCTTCGTGCCACAGCGGATCGATGAAATCGGTGAAGTTGCGGCCGATGACCTCCTCGCGGGCATAGCCCGTCGCAAGCAACCAGTAATCGCTGACGGCGCTCAGCCTGTTTGCCGCGTCGAGCGAGAAGAGCATGGCCGGCGTCAGATTGTATGTCTCAGTTGCGCGGTCATGGGCAATCTTGAGTTCGGTTTCCTCGCGTTCCAGACGATCCTGCATCTCGTTGAAGTTTGCGGCGAGCGAACCCATTTCGTCGTCCGAGGTCCAGTCGACCCGGTGGCGGGATCCCAGCCGCCGTGTCGCCTCGATCGCGGCGGTCAGTCGCATCAGCGGGCGGATCACCGTGAAGCGATTGCCGACGAGGGCCGCCGCAAAGACGATCGCGACCGCAAAAAGGAGAATGGCGAGAACGGTCCATTCGTCCTTGCTGAAGCGCGAGAGGATGCCGGGCGTTGGGACGACGACCTCGAGCGTCCCGACCTCCTTGATGCCCTCGACGCTGTCAAAGGCGATCGCGGTCTTCAGGGAGCGGCTTGCGGTCGTGCCCCCAGTACTTCCCTTCGGCAATTGAGCAAGGATATTTCCACTCGCATCGCGAATGGCGACGGCGCGAATATCGGTGGCGTTCATCAGCGAGCGGGCGATCCGGTCGATGCCTTGCTGGTCGAAATCCCAGATCGGCTTGCCGAGTGCCTCGCCGCTTGCCTCCATCAGAAGCTCGATATTCTGGAGGCGCTCGCGTGCGACACGTTCGCTGGATATGGTGAGGAAGAGTGCGAGCAAAGGGGCGACGAATACAAACATCGCGCCGCCGATGATCGCAACAAACCGGTTTTCCACCGAGTGCATCATCGCATGCCCCCCTCGGCAGTTGCTGCCACTTTATTCATTGCTAGTTCTCTTGGACTGCCACCGACGTCTCCCCGCCGGCAGAACATCATTAAATCCTTAAATGTTGCTGAAGTTGCACGCCGAGATTTCATGAGAACGAAGACTTGCATTAGCGGATGATGATGCTTGGCAAAAGCCAAGTCCGGGCGGTCTCACGTCGACCGGAAATGAAAAACCCGCCCCATGTGACATGGAGCGGGTTTGTCTTGTCAGCCGTCAGTGTGGCTGGCGGATACGCGAAACGCAGATTATTCCTCTGCTTCGCCCTCAGCCTCTTCTGCTGCTGCTTCTTCTTCTTCCTCGGCTTCCATCACGCGGCCGGCGATCGTGGCAACCGTGAAGTCGCGATCGGCGATAACCGGGGTCGCGCCTGCCGGAAGCTTGATGTCCGAGATGTGGACGGTGTCGCCGATGTTGAGGCCGGTGAGGTCGACCGTCAGAAACTCCGGAATGCTGTCGGCGGAGACGTTCAGCTCGACTTCATGGCGAACGATGTTCAGCGCGCCACCGCGCTTGAGACCCGGGGACTTCTCTTCGTTTTCGAAGTGAACCGGGACCTGAACGGAAACCTGGCTGTCCTTCGAGACGCGCAGGAAATCGACATGCATCGTGAAGTCGCGGACAGGATCCAGCTGGTAGTCCTTCGGCAGGACGCGGATCTTCTCGCCGTTGACGTCGATGATCGCAACGGTGGTCATGAAACCGCCGGCGTGTATCTTCATCGTCACTTCCTTGGTGGCGAGCGCGATGGAAAGCGGGGGCTGCTTGTCACCATAGATGACAGCTGGGATAAGACCGTTGCGGCGAAGTTCGCGGGAGGACCCCTTACCAACCCGTTCGCGCGTCTCGGCCTTGAGCTCGTAAGTCTGGCTCATGGGTAGACCTTTCTGGTTATTTGGAGAGTTCGTCCGTCAAAAAGCGGAAAAACCTGAAGCTGACTGGCAGCTTCATCCGCGTTGCCTCCAAGGGTGTCTGCGCGGACGCGCGGTCCATAGCCGAGTATGGGCGGAAATGCAAGGCGAGGCGGGGCGGTTCACGCCTTTCGCTTGGAAAAGCGGGCGAGCGCGAGCATGAGGCCACCGGCGATAAGACCCCAGAAGGCACCGGAGACGCCGCCGAAGCTGACGCCCGATGCGGTTACCAGAAAGGTGATGGCGGCGGCTTCGCGCGTCTGACTTTCGCTGAAGGCGGCCATGGCGGAGCTTGCAAAGGCGCCGACAAGGGCCAGCCCGGCGACGGCCTCGATGAGCACAGGGGGCGCGAGACTGACGAAGGTGGTAACGGCGCCGGCGAGCAGACCGAAGAGGATATAGGCAATGCCTGCATTGATCGCCGACCAGTAGCGGCGGGCGCGGTCGGGATGGGAGTCGACGCCGGCGCACATGGCAGCGGTAATCGCCGCCAGATTGACCGCGTGGCCGCCGAAGGGCGCACTCAGCATCGAAAAGAGGCCGGTCGTTGCAAAGAGCGGACCGGGATTCGGGTGGTAGTCGTTGACCTTGAGAACGGCGATGCCGGGAATGTTCTGCGACGCCATCGTCACGATGAAGAGCGGCAGGGCGATGCTGACCGTGGCGGCGGCGTTGAAGACCGGGAAGACGAATTCGGCTTGGGGGATCAGCGCCGAGGAAAGCCTTGCAAAGATGCCGTCGGGCATTTCTATGCCGAAGGCGATGACGAGGACAAAGGCGAGGAGGGCGGCCGGCACGGCATAGAGCTTGTGGATGCTGCCGACCAGCGCCCAGGCGAGAACGATCGGCAGGCCGAAGAGGGGGTTGAAGGCGATTGCCTTGGCTGGTGCGAAGCACAGTCCGATGAGCACGCCGGCAAGCATTGCGTTCGCCAACGCCGGGGGGATCGAGGAAACCGTTCTGCCGAGCGGCCTCCAAAGCCCGGCGATAACGATCAGCAGGCCGCAAATGAGAAAGGCGCCGACCGCGGCATTGAAACCGCCCTCGACGGCGGTCGAGCTTGCGAGCAATGCCGCGCCAGGGGTTGACCACGCGATGCTGATCGGCAGCCGCGTCACAATGCTGATGACGATTGCACATACCCCCATCGAAATCGACAGTGCCATCAGGCCGGAAGCGGCCTGGGCGTCGGTTGCTCCCACGCCGGCAAGTCCGTTCAGGATAACGGCGAAAGAGCTCGCAAAGCCGACAAAGGCGATCAGCAGGCCCATGAACAGGCTTTGAGGGGAAAAATCGCGAAGCATGACGGACAACCGAGTGTTGCGGGGCGTGCGGGGAAGCGACTCTGTAGCACATCCTATTGGATCTTTCCTTATGGTTCCCGACTCAAAGATAAAAAACATGCAGAAATTCAAAGTGCTACGGTGTCCCTTGCGCGTCAGATGGACACGCGGGGCCGTATCGGTACCGCTCGGTTGATATATCCATGAAGGGGTTTTGTTGCGCGACCTTCGTCTGGCTGGACCGGCCGTGCAATCGATGCCTATAGTGGCACCGCGGCGGGTATCCATTGGGAGATCGGCAGACCTGTCGCTGCCGGAGGACGCTTTTAGGGAGGGAGCGTATGCCTGCTGTCAGGGATCATTCCGAACACGTCTACAGGATCGCGCATCAATCGTCGGCTGCGGCGAGTTCGCCGGTTGCGGCATCGTGGCGCCGCTGCATGACGCTGCACGGACTGGCGCCGGAGGAGGTCCGTTCGCCCTGGCGGCTTACGGATAACGAGTTCCAACAGGCGTACGAGCGCTCCGGCGTGTTGGTTGCGGAAGCGACCGCAGAACTCGATCGGCTGTTCGCTGTCATCGGCAAGGCCGGGTGCTGTCTTCTGTTGACCGACGACAAGGGCGTCGCGCTCGAACGCCGCGGCGCGGTCGGAGACGATGCTGAATTTCGCGACGTCGGTCTATGGTCGGGAACCGTGTGGAGCGAGGCGAGCGTCGGTACAAATGGCATCGGCACGGCCATCGCGGACGAGCGCGCCGTCGTCATCCAGCGTGACCAGCATTTTTTGAGCCGCAATATCGGACTGAGTTGCGCTACGGCCCCGATCCGGGACGAGGCGGGCCACCTTGCGGGGGCGATCGACATTTCCACCTGCCGCGACGACGCGTCCGAGGCGACGGTGTCGATCCTTTCCCAGGCCGTGCGCGACGCCGCCTCCCGCATCGAGGCCAATCTTTTCCGGCGAGCTTTTGCCGGTGCGCGCATCGTGCTCGTACCGGTGGACAGGGCAGGGCCGGCCTTGCTTGCGGTCGACCGCGACGACCTCGTCCTTGGTGCGACCCGCGCCGCGCGGCAACGGCTCGGCCTCGACGACAGGCGGATTGCAGCGGGTGTTCCCGCTTCCGACTTGCTACAGGAGGAGCCGCCCGGTGACGGAGGGGAACTGCCGGATGCCGAGCGGGCGGCCCTTCGCCGCGTGCTGTCTCGTGCGAAAGGCAACGTCTCGATGGCAGCTGACCTTCTTGGAATCAGCCGCGCCACGCTCTACCGCAAGATGAAGCGGCTTTCGCTGAACTGAAGGGCCGCGCGAGGAGGGCCCTCACCCTAACCCTCTCCCAGCCAGCGGGGAAGAGGGGACTTGGGCGGCCGCGGCACACCGCTGCTCCCGGCTGCGGGGAGAAAGTGCCGGCAGGCGGATGAGGGGCGGACAAACTGGAAAATTCGTTCAATTCCGACCGATGCTGCGCTGCAGCACGGCGAGCCGAGCCGGCCTGTCTCAATTCTGAAACAGATGGCACCGCCAAGTGCGGCGGCTCTCTATCGCAGTTCGATATTCGGCCTCACCCTTCTTCGCACAGCAAAGGACTGCTGTTCGAAGGGAGGAAATCATGCTGCATCAGAAGATTGTCGAGAACCCGTACAAGCAGAAATATGGAAACTTCATTGGCGGCGAATGGCGGGAGCCGGTCGCGGGCCGCTATTTCGACAACACGACGCCTGTCACCGGCGGCACGCTTTGCCAAGTCGCCCGTTCCGATGCCGCCGATATCGAAGCCGCGCTCGATGCTGCGCATGCGGCGCGAGAAAAATGGGGGCGGACGTCGACGACGGAGCGCTCCAACATCCTGATGAAAATCGCCGACCGCATGGAGGCCAATCTGGAGCTTCTGGCGCGGGCGGAAACCTTCGACAACGGCAAGCCGATCCGCGAGACCATGGCGGCGGACATTCCGCTGGCGATCGATCACTTCCGTTATTTCGCCGCTTGCATCCGCGCTCAGGAAGGCTCGATCGGCGAGATCGACCACGACACGGTTGCCTATCATTTCCACGAGCCTCTCGGGGTCGTCGGGCAGATCATCCCCTGGAACTTTCCGATCCTGATGGCCGCATGGAAGGTGGCCCCCGCACTTGCCGCCGGAAACTGCGTCGTGCTGAAGCCGGCCGAGCAGACGCCGGCCTCCATTCTCGTCTGGGCGGAACTCGTTGGCGACCTCCTGCCCCCGGGCGTGCTGAACATCGTCAACGGCTTCGGCCTTGAAGCCGGCAAGCCGCTCGCCACAAGCCCCCGCATCGCCAAGATCGCTTTCACCGGCGAGACGACGACCGGGCGGCTGATCATGCAATATGCCAGCCAGAACCTCATACCGGTGACGCTCGAGCTCGGCGGCAAGTCGCCGAATATATTCTTCGCCGATGTGCTTAACGAGGACGACGACTATTTCGACAAGGCACTTGAGGGCTTTGCGATGTTCGCGCTCAATCAGGGCGAGGTCTGCACCTGCCCGAGCCGCGCGCTGGTTCAGGAAAGCATCTATGACCGTTTCATGGAGCGGGCGCTGAAACGGGTCGAGGCGATCCGCCAGGGCAACCCGCTCGACCAGGCGACGATGATCGGCGCACAGGCATCGAGCGAGCAACTCGAAAAGATCCTCGCCTATATCGAGATCGGCAAGGAGGAGGGCGCCGAGGTGCTGACCGGTGGTGGGCGCAACGTGCTCGAAGGCGAATTTTCCGAGGGCTATTATGTCAAGCCGACCGTGTTCCGCGGTCACAACAGGATGCGCATCTTCCAGGAGGAGATTTTCGGACCCGTTGTTTCGGTGACGACCTTCAAGACCGAGGCCGAGGCGCTGGAGATCGCCAACGACACGCTCTACGGCCTGGGGGCGGGCGTGTGGAGCCGCGATGCCAACCGCTGCTATCGCTTTGGACGCGCCATCCAGGCTGGCCGCGTCTGGACCAATTGCTACCATGCCTATCCGGCGCATGCGGCTTTCGGTGGCTACAAGCAGTCAGGCATCGGCCGCGAGACGCACAAGATGATGCTCGACCATTACCAGCAGACCAAGAACATGCTGGTGAGCTACAGCCCGAAGGCGCTCGGCTTCTTCTGATCCTCATTGTTCGATCCCGGCGGCGGCGATCGCCGGTGATCCTCCCGGCGGGCTCCCGATATTTCATCGGGGGCCTGTCGGTCGTACGGGAAGGGAGAAAATGATGACGGAACCAAATGGCGAGTCGCGCGTACTTGCGACCGATGCGGCAATCGACCTCATCCGCGAAATCCGGCGCGATCATCCGGGTATACTGTTTCATCAATCGGGCGGCTGCTGCGACGGCTCGTCGCCGATGTGCTATCCGGCTGGCGACTATATCGTCGGAGAAAATGACGTGAAGCTCGGTGAGATCGATGGCGTGCCGGTCTATATCAGCGCTAGCCAGTATGAAGTCTGGAAGCACACGCAACTGATCATCGATGTCGTTCCGGGCAGGGGCGGGATGTTCTCCCTCGACAATGGCCGGGAGAAGCGTTTTTTGACGCGCTCACGTCTGTTCGGTGGAGGCGAGGGTTGCGCCGTGGCCGCTCCAGCGTCCACCGGCGGGTAGGCGCTATTTCGGCCCACGTCCGATCCTTGCCGCCAGATCGAGAAATGCCCGCAGTTTGGGCTGTGTCTGGGCCTTGGCAGGAAAATAGATGAAGAGGCCCGGCGATTTCGGCAGATAGGCCTGGAGCGTGCGTTCGAGACGCCCGGCTGCGACTGCCTCGCGGACCGACGGCTCGGGTAGATAGGCCAGCCCCATCCCGGCTTCCGCCATTTCAACGAGCAGAAGGAAGTCGTTGACGGTCAGCCCACCAGGAGCGTCGACGGAGAAATCGCGCCCCGCGCGCTCAAACTCCCAGCGATAGATCATGCGCGAAGTGGGATAGCGGTAGCGGATCGCCTCGTGCCGCGTCAGTTCCTCCGGCGTTGCCGGGCGTCCCCGTTTGGCGAAATAGGACGGAGCGCCGACCACGGCCCAGGTAATGTCGGGAGTGAGCCTGACGGCCACCATATCCTTTTCGACGGCCTCGCCGATGCGGATGCCGGCATCGAAGCCGCGTTCGGTGATATCGATCGCCGCGTCATCGATCGAGATTTCTACGGACACGTCCGGGTAAGCCTGCCGAAAGCGCGGCAGCAGCGGTGTCAGAACGAGCGGGATCGCCATGCGCGGGACGGACAGGCGGAGGTTGCCGATCGGCCGGTCGCGAAAACCGCCAAGCAGATCATAGGCTTCGGCGATCTCGGATGCCGCTGGGCGTACGCGCAGCAGGAATGCGCTGCCTGCCTCCGTCAGAGCCACGCGGCGCGTCGTGCGAACGAAGAGCTGAACACCAAGCCGATTCTCGAGCGCCTTGATCGTTTGGCTGACGGCATTCGGCGTAACGCCGAGCTTGGCCGCGGCGGTGGTGAAGCTGCGATGCTCCGCCACTGCCAGAAATTCCATCAAACCGCTGAAGGGGTCGACTGCCACTGTCGCGCCATTATGAAGTTTTTCTTCATAACCTTTATAGCGATATCCTATTTTTCGCAATAATCCGTTTTGGCATGATCATCGCCAACAGCAATGCGGCCCATCGGGCAGAACGGAGGAAAACATGCAGTACACAACACTTGGCAATACCGGTCTCGTGGTTTCGCGTCTCGCTTTCGGCGCCATGACCTTCACGGCGGGCGACCGCAGCATCGGCGCAGTCTACAAGACGGATGCCGAGGCGGCGGCTGCTCTGGTCGGGAAGGCGCTGGATGCCGGCATCAATTTCTTCGATACGGCCGACGCGTACGCATCCGGTCAGTCGGAGCGCATTCTTGGCGAGGCGCTCAGATCGCGCCGCGATGAGGTGGTGATCGCCACCAAGGTCGGCTTTCGCACCGGCATGCCGCTGACGCAGGCCGGTCTCTCCCGTCGCCACATTCTTTGGTCCGTGGACCAGAGCCTAAAACGGCTCGGCACCGACTGGATCGACGTCTACCTCGTCCACAAGGAGGACCCCTACACGCCGCTCGAAGAGACATTGTCGGCGCTCGACGAGGTCGTCCGCTCTGGCAAGGCGCGCTACATCGGCTTCTCAAACTGGTCGGCCTGGAAGGTCGCGGCGGCGCTCGAAATCCAGAAGGCCGCCGGCTTCGCGCGCTTCACGCATGGCCAGATGCATTATTCCCTGCTCGGCCGGGACGTCGAACGCGACGTGGTCCCGATGATGCAGCGTTACGGCCTGGGAATGACGGTGTGGAGCCCTCTTGCCGCGGGCTTCCTCTCCGGTAAGTACACCCGCGATAATCTCGGTGATCCCGACAATCGCTATTCCGGCTTCGACATACTGCCTTTCGACAAGGAGCACGGCTTCCGGCTCGTCGAGCGCATGCGCACGATCGCCGACGCGCACGGGGCAAGCGTCGCGCAGGTGGCGATTTCCTGGCTGCTGGCGAAGGATGCAGTGACCAGCGTGCTGCTCGGCGCCTCCAAGCTGCATCAACTGGAGGACAATCTCGGCGCCGCCGAGCTCGCGTTGACGGAAGGCGAGATAGCGGCACTCGACGCAGAGACCGTGCCGGCACCCGTCTATCCGAACTGGTTCATCGACAATCTCGCCGACCAGCCGGTGGCGCAGCTCCTGGGCAAAGGTCGATAAGCGAAAATGCCTGCAGCGCCGCGAGTCTTGTTAGACGCGCGGCGCTCTAGTCTCGAACCGAACGATCTCAGTCGAAGAGGCTCGAAACCGATTCTTCCTGGCTGGTACGGCTGATAGCTTCGCCGATGAGCGCGGCGGTCGAGATTACGCGGACATTATGCGCCGACTGGACGGCTGTCGTCGGCTGAATGGAATCGGTGATGACCAGTTCCTTCAGCATGGACGAGGCGACGCGGGTCACCGCACCGCCGGAGAGGACGCCGTGGGTGATGTAGGCGGTGACGCTGGTGGCGCCGTTCTTCAAGAGGGCCTCGGCGGCATTGCAGAGCGTGCCGCCGGAATCGACGATGTCGTCGATCAGGATGCAGTCCTTGCCGTTGACATCGCCGATTACATTCATGACTTCCGATTCACCTGGGCGATCGCGGCGCTTGTCGACGATCGCCAGCAGACAGTCGAGCCGTTTGGCCAGCGCGCGGGCACGCACGACGCCGCCGACGTCAGGCGAGACCACCATGACGTTCTTCAAGTCGTAGTTCTCCTTGACATCGCGCGCCAGGATCGGAACGGCATAGAGATTGTCGGTCGGGATGTCGAAGAAGCCCTGGATCTGGCCGGCATGTAGATCAAGGGTGAGGACGCGGTCGGCGCCTGCTCTGGTAATGAGATTGGCGACCAGCTTGGCGGAGATCGGCGTGCGCGGTCCGGGTTTGCGGTCCTGCCGGGCATAGCCGAAATAGGGAAGCACGGCGGTGATGCGGCGGGCGGACGAGCGGCGCACCGCGTCGATCATGATGAGCAGTTCCATCAGATGATCGTTGGTCGGAAACGAGGTGGACTGGACGATGAACACATCCTCGCCGCGCACGTTTTCACCGATTTCGACGAAGATTTCCTGGTCGGCGAACCGCCTTACTGTAGCTTTGCCGAGGGGCAGGTTGAGATAGTTGCAGATCGCTTCGGCAAGCAGCCGGTTCGAATTGCCTGCGAAAACCTTCATTGACGGTCCGCCTTGAGCTGGCGCGGCCTCCGTCCGGGTGCAGTCCGGGGCGGTTTTCTCCGCGCAAATTCCGTAAGCCATTCCGATCGCGGGCAATCTTTACGGACGGCCGCTGTTCAGAGCTGATCGGCCGCTTTTTAGCGTCCCTGAACTTGAATGCAAGGGGGAATGCTGCGGCGCAAAGGCCATTACCCTAAAAACTTTGTGTCAGCCGCCAAGATCACGACAATTCTGGGTCGGCCGCACCGATAATCATAGATCGTCATCGATTTTAGTATCTTGGACCGGGGATACGGCGAAAAACCCCTCGGCACGCCGTTTCTCATCCTGCTCTGGATTGCCGCCAATCGAGGTAGGCCTTGATCGTTTTGGTGGCGATTGCCTGCATTGTTTCCGGCGGCACCGCGCTCCAGGGCTCGGCGGCCGTGCTTGCAACGGTATCCTGTCCCTGGATACGGTGCAGGCGGTTGCCGCTGCCATCGAGAATGTCCCAGACATAGACGACCGTCGTCTTGCCGCCGTCGTTGAGCGCCGAAAAATAGCCCTTGAGGATGTGCTCGCTCGTCGCGTCCGCGGAGCTCTTGATCGCCAAGCCCTGCGCGCGGGCGTCGGCGCCGAGCTGTTTTGAAAGCGGCGTCACGGCCTCGACCGGTGCGCCGATGATCGGCAGGAAGCGAATGCCCGCGCCGCTTGCGGCTTCTGGCGAGGCGGCAGCGTGGTTAACCTCTTGCGGCGCTGCGGCTGCTGGCGTCGAGGATTGCTGCCGGGCCGGCTCCTGCCGAGGAGCGGGGCTTTCTATGCGCGTGGTCTGGACCTTCCTTACCTCAACCTGCGTGGTCCCGTCTTGTTCGATCTCGTCTCGCCCAGTCTCGCCTTGTACGGTCTCGCCTTGTACGGTCTGGGCCTGCCCTGTCTGGATCGGTGCCCCACCTTCGGCAAGGCGGTTTGCCTGGGCGTCGAGCGTGCCGGCAGGATCCGTATAGGTTGCGTCGCCTGTGGCATATTGCGTCGGCGGGTTGGAGATGTTCGGCTGCGCAGAGAAGGCGGGGCTTGGTGGCACGCTTTGCACCGGAACGATGGCCGTTTGCGTCGACATGGTGTCGAGATCGGATTGCGTCACGGGCGGGGAACGGAAGGTTCCGGCGCCCACGTCCACCTGCGGTATCAGCACGTCCGTGCTGTTGCAGGCTGCTAGTGCTGTTGCAAGACCAAGGCTTGCGATAGGCATGATCAGCTTACGCATCGTTCCCACCGTCCGTCTCGACTCTAACAGTCGGAGCGGGAGGGGTGGTTCGCACGTCCTGATCCCGTTCCGATTTCGCGACAGTTTCTACGAAGCTGCCTCCGTTCGTCCGTCTCGGTCGGAAATCATAGGCGGATTTCCTTACGCAGAAATGAAGTCCAGTCCGTAACGTGAGAGTGCGCGCGGCTTATCCGGTGTCGTGAGATAGGTCTGGCCGAGGGTCATGGCCGTTCCGCTGTCGGAATCCATGATGATCATGTGCACGAAGAGCGACATGTCCGGCTCGATCTCCTGAGGGTTGCCGACATGGAACATCTGATGCTCCATCCAGGAGGGCGAGAAGCGCGCGCCAAGAGAATAGCCGCAGGCGTTCAGCCGGTGGCGGGCGAGGCCGCGTTCGTCCATGATCCTGGCGTGGACGTCGAAGACGGTGCCGAAGGTGTTGCCGGGACGGAGCACCATTTCGATCGCCTGGATCGTCTCGCGGCAGGCGCTGTAGAGCTCGCGGTGGCGGTTGGTCGGCTCTCCGATCACGACGGTGCGCATCATCGCCGCATGGTAATGGGCGCTGACGCCTGCCCATTCGAGGGTTAGCTGGTCGTTGGCATCGAGCGTGCGCCGGCCCGACTTGTAGCGGCAGAGCAGGGCGTCGGCGCCCGAGCCGATGATGAATTCGTTGGCCGGATAGTCGCCGCCGCCTGCAAAGACCGCGCCCTGCATAGCCGCCAGAATGGCGGCCTCGCTGCCACCGGGGCGGATCAATGGCAGAGCCGCTTCGAGCGCGTCGTCGGCGAGGCTGGCTGCCTTTTCGACATGGGCGACTTCGGCGGGGCTCTTGATCAGACGAAGGCGGCTGACAAGCAGCGAGGCGTCGATCAATTCGCCGAAGTTGGCGAGTTGATTGTCGACGAGTCGTGCCGTTCTGCCGGTCATGCCGTGCGTGTCGTATTCGACGCCGATGCGGCAGCCGAGCAGATCGAGTTCGTTGAGGAGATTCTTGAGGTCCACCGCCGGATCGGAATTGACGCGGTCCACCCAAATTTCAATGCGCTCGATGTTGGACGTGTGACGCGCCTGGCGCAGGTCGGCCGAGCGCGTTAAGAGCACCATCGAGCCGTCTCTCTTGACGACCAGCGTCTGAAAGAAGCAGTAGCCGAACGTATCGTAACCGGTCAGCCAGTACATGCTCTCCTGGGCAAAGAGCAGCAGGGCGTCGAGCTTTTCTTCCTGCATTCTGGCTGTCAGCCGCGCAAGGCGGGCTGCATATTCCTCTGCCGCAAACTGAAGCGCCATTTCAAATCTCCCGTATGCAGATCGCCGACATCTGTCGGCCGTAGTCTGGCTCCTGTCTGTGTGTCGTGCGGCGGTAGGAAAAGAAACGGTCCTCGTCCGCGTAAGTGCAGATGTTGAGGTTTTCCGCCGTCACGCCAGCCTCCATCAGTCGCCGGATCGTTAGCCCCGGCAGGTCGAACATGGCATGGCCGTTCCGTCCCGAGGGGCTGAAAAAAGATGCGTAGTCCTCGTCGGCGGCGATGAACCGTTCGACGAATTCGGCTCCGACCTCATAGTGTGTTCGGCTGATGGACGGGCCAAGGCAGGCGATGATCCGGTCGCGGCGCGCGCCGAGGGAGATCATCGCTTCGATGGTGCTTTCAAGAATCCCGCCGAGGGCGCCTTTCCAACCGGCATGGGCCGCACCGATCACGCCGGCTTGCGGATCGGCGAAGAGCACAGGCCCGCAATCGGCCGAAAGAACGCCGAGCACGATGCCCGGGGTCGCGGTCACGAGCGCGTCGGCATCCGGGCGCGCGCCATCATAGCTGCCGTCAACGACGACGGCATCCGGCGAGTGGATCTGGTGAACAGTTGCAAGGCGCCGCGGCTCGGCATCAAACCAGCGCGCCACGCGCGCCCGGTTTTCGCCGACGCGCTCGCGGTCGTCCTTCGAGCCGAGGCCGACATTCAGGCCGCGATAGATGCCTTCGGAAACGCCGCCCTTGCGGGTGAAATAGCCGTGTGCGATCGCCGGTCCCGCCTGGGCGCTGAAGAGCGGACTCTGAACCGGGGAAAGCGAGGCATCGTCCTGCATAGGTGTTCTCGCCCTTGCTATCTTAAGGTTTCATTGGAATTTGGGGCGCGTCGCGGCCCGGTGATTTGCGGCTGATTTGCGGCGCGATGTTGACGCGGCATGCCGGCACTGTCAATCGCCGAACCGCCACCGGCCCGCTGCAAGTTTCCTAAAACCGGAATCGACTCGAGGGTAAAACATGCAGCAATTCAAAGTTCTGCCGTGGTCGTCACGCGTCTGAAAAGAGGCATGGCGCTGCAGACGTTTGATCGTCACTGTGCCTTTTTCTGGAACGGCGCCAGCGTGACTTCGGGACTGCTGACAGCCAGCACCTTGAACAGCTCGCCCATCTTGCCGGCTCCCGAACCCGCGAGTCGTTCGACGGCGGAGCGAATGCCTTCCTGGGTCAGCGTGTCCTTGCCGCGGCCGAGTGCCGCCGCCCGCTCGAGCAGCCCAAGGCCGACGAGGAAATCACCCTGATGGGCAAGTCCGTTGACCTGCACCCCCTCCGCCTTCGCGCGACGGGCAAGCTGCTCGAAATCGACATGGCTCGTGAGATCCGCCTGGCCGGGACTGGCAAGCGGAGGATCGTAGCGATGCTCGCGCACCGCCTGCAGCGTGTCCCCGTAGCCGGTCGCCAGATGTCCGTAGTCGATGATGATCGCCGTGCCGCCGCCGGCGCGGAGGCGCTCGCACAGCACGGCCATGACAGCGTCGCGCGCCGGCGCGATCTCGAAAATCGTACCTTCGCCGACCGATTGCGCCGGCGACGGCAGAAGCGACGGATCGATGCCCGCGACGCCGGCCGCAAAGGTCAATTCGTCATCAGCATCGAGACCAATCACGCGTTCACGGAACCCCTGCGCGGTGCGAATGAATTGGCGGATGGGAACTGCGTCGAAAAGCTCGTTTGCAGCAAGCAGGAGAAAGCCTGCCGGCAAGGTTTCGAAGCTCTCGTGCCAATGAGTCTTGCCCTCGTGTCCCGCGAGCGTTTCGGCCTGTACTTTCTGCAGCCGCTCGCTCGTCTCCACGAGATGTACGCTGGCCGACCGATAGAGATCAGGTGCCAGGCGAGCGATGACACGCAGCATGTCGGACATCATCGTACCTCGGCCCGGGCCGATCTCGGCGATGATCGCGGGCTCGGGGCGGCCGTGCTCCTGCCATGCATGCACCAGGAATATGCCGATCATCTCGCCGAAAAGCTGGCTGATCTCCGGGGCGGTGGTGAAATCGCCGGCGCGGCCGAACGGTTCGCGAGCACGATAGTAGCCGTGCTGCGGATCGGCGAGGCAGAGTGAAAAATAGTCGGTGACGCTGATCGGCCCGTTGGCCTTGATCAGCGCCTTGATCTTGTCGGCAAGAGGATTCGTCATGCACCCGTCCAGTTATGCGGTCGCTGCTGCCCGGCGTGCGCGCGCGATCGCCCATATGCCTGCGAGCGCCATAGGCAGCGAAAGCACCATGCCCATGGTCAGCCAGCCGCCGGCCAGATAGCCGATCTGAGCGTCCGGTTCGCGGAAGAATTCGACAAAAATGCGGCTCGCAGAATAGCCGCAGACGAATATGCCGGTGACCAGGCCGGGTATCCTCAGCGCTTTGCGGCGATAGACAAAATAGGCGAGCACCAGAAGGAGCAGAATGCCTTCGAGCGCCGCCTCATAGAGCTGGCTCGGGTGGCGTGAGAAGGGTCCGCCGGTCGGAAAGACGATCGCCCAAGGCGCCGAGGACAAACGTCCCCAGAGCTCGCCGTTGATGAAGTTGGCAATGCGGCCGAAGAACAGGCCGATCGGCACAACGGTTGCGACAACATCGAACAGGCTCCAGACCGCAATGGCGTTCCGCCGCGCGAAGACGATCATTGCGAACGTCGTACCGAGGAGACCGCCATGGAACGACATGCCGCCGTTCCAGATTTCGACGGCGCGGATCGGATTCTGCAGGACAGAGCCCAGATCGTAGAAGAGGATGTATCCAATGCGCCCGCCAAGGACGATGCCGGCGGCAACCCAGAGCAGGAAATCGTCAAGCTGCGTCAGGTTGAAGGCGGGGGTCTCGTTGCGCCAGAGCGCCGTGTTCTGGACGATGCGACGCGCGTAAAGCCAGCCGATGAGAATGCCCGCGACATAGGCGAGGCCGTACCAATGAACGGCAAGCGGCCCGATCGTGAAGATGACGGGATCGATCTCCGGGAAAGGGAGGATGGCAAGGCGGGTGGCGATTGTTTCCAAGGTCTTGTCTCGTGCCGGCCAGTTGTTTTGGCGGAACATGGCGATCGAATTCGAGCGGGTCAAGCCGCCGTGTGCAGCCCGTCACCCCGGCGCCGTCTTATTTTTCTTGCATCCTTTCGCCGACAACCCTACCTCAATTTCAAGACCGCGCTGCTACGCGCGATGCTGAAATGGAGATCTGGACAATGAGCAATGGAGCCAACCGCATTCTGGACGACTTTGCCAAGCTGATGACCGATGCGGCGGGCGCTGCCCAGGGCGTGCGACGCGAGGTCGAGACCGCCTTCCGCGCGCAGGCCGAAAGCTGGCTGAACTCGCTCGATGTCGTCAAGCGCGAGGAATTCGAGGCGATCAAGGAAATGGCCGTCAAGGCGCGCGAGGAAAACGACGCCCTGCTTGCCCGCATCGAAGCACTCGAAGCACGCCTCGCAGAGACCGGAAACAAAAAGTAACGACCGATTGGCCGGGCCGAGCTCCTTGCGGCTCTGCTCGCTCTGTCTTCGGGGCTGTTCTTGAGTGAGCCAGGTTCATCGGATCGATTCCTGCGGTCTTGGGGCAGAAGACTGTCGCGCGTGTTGCATGATTCCTCAGGTGGGGCTCCGAATTGAGGAAACATGCAGCGATTCAAAGTGCTAGCCGACCTTTGTTTGTCGGAAGAGACGTGCGGCGCTTTAGGGTTAATAAAATCGGAAAAGTTTTCCACCTGTGGACACTGCCAAAAAGTCGTTATGGCAGAGTCGTTTAAGCATCTGTGCTGAATCAAAATCGCAACGCGGGCGTCACTCTTCGCCGCAATTTTTCGCCCGAGGGGCTGGCAGGCTGACTCTGCCGTTATACACTGATTTTAAATGATGATTCGAAACGGATCACGTAAGCTCCGGGCAGGGTAAGTAAGCCAGGATGGCCGTGTGTCCAGCAATCATAGTGTGTCCGTATCTGGTATTGGGTTTGCAGCGTTGCGTCTTGTGAGCGCGATCGTGCACACCTGTGCCGCACCGCTAGGGTGATGCATGAGCCTTTTGGAAATGGAAGTCGAGCGCCAGTCCAACCCGGTCGATATGATCGAGTTCGTTGCCGCCAACAATGACTGGTCGTTCGAGCGATCCGGCGAAGACGAGATCGCCATGACGGTCGAAGGCAAATGGGCGGACTATCACGTTTCCTTCTCCTGGATGGAGGAGTTCGAGGCGCTGCATCTGGCCTGCGCCTTCGACATCAAGGTGCCGGAAGGCCGGGTCAACGAGGTGATCCGCCTGCTTTCCCACATCAACGGTCAGGTGCTGATGGGGCATTTCGATCTCTGGCGCCAAGAAGAAGTCATCATCTTCCGGCAATCTCTCCTGCTCGCGGGCGGCGCGGAACCGACGAATCAGCAGGTCGAGGTGCTGTTGTCGAGTGCGCTCGATGCGTGCGAATCCTATTTCCAGGCGTTCCAGTTCGTCGTCTGGTCCGGAATGGATGCGCAGCGTGCAGTCGATGCGGTGCTGTTCGAAACCGTCGGGGAAGCGTGAGATGGCTCTAGCCGTGTCAGGTCCAATCGTCCTTATCGGCGCCGGCAATATGGGCGGCGCGATGCTTGGCGGCTGGCTAAAGAGCGGCGTCAAGGGCGGCGACGTCCTCGTCATCGATCCAGGTCCGCCGCCGGCGATGGCCAAGCTTATCGCCGACAATGGCGTCAGCCATGCCACGTCCGCGCCGGAAGGCATCAAGGCGGGCGTGATCTTCCTGGCCGTCAAGCCACAGATCATGGATGCCGTATTGCCGCCGCTCAAAGGCCTTGTCGGCCCGGAGACAGTCATCGTTTCCGTCGCCGCGGGCAAGACGCTCCGGTTCATCGAAAGCCATCTCGGTGACGCCGCAATCGTGCGCGCGATGCCGAACACGCCAGCGATTATCGGCCGCGGGGTGACGGGCGCCTACGCGAATGCGCGCGTAACCGAGGCGCAGCGTGGTCTGGTTTATGACCTTCTGAAGGTCAGCGGTCCGGTCGAATGGATCGCGACCGAAGCCGACATCGATGCCGTGACGGCCGTTTCCGGCAGTGGGCCGGCCTATGTCTTCTATCTCGTCGAGTGCATGGCGGAGGCCGGGCGCAAGGCCGGTCTCAAGGCGGACCTCGCCATGCGTCTCGCTCGGGAAACCGTCGCGGGGGCTGGTGAACTCCTGCATCAGTCCCCCGACGAAGCCGCGCAGCTGCGCCAGAACGTAACCTCTCCTGGCGGAACAACGGCCGCGGCGCTCGCCATACTGATGGCCGACGACGGAATGCAGCCGCTCTTTGACAAGGCCATTGCGGCCGCGCGCAAGCGGGCGGAGGAACTGGCCGGATAAATCATCGCGATTTCAAGAGCACGATCATGGCCGAAACCATTTCCTTCGCCGATTTCGAGCGCGTCGACATACGCGTCGGCACGATCATCGAGGCCGAGCCTTTCCCGGAGGCGCGCAAGCCTGCACTCAAGCTGAAGATCGATTTCGGCCCCGAAATCGGCATAAAACGGTCATCGGCGCAAATTACGATTCACTACAAGCCGGAGGATCTCGTCGGACGACAGGTGCTGGGCGTCGTTAATTTTCCGCCGCGCCAGATCGGCCCCGTGCGCTCCGAGGTGCTGACCCTCGGATTTGAAGATGAGGCCGGCGCGATCGTGCTGGCGGCGACCGACAAGCCGGTGCCGAACGGCAAGAAGCTGATGTGAGCAACATGACGATCAACGACGAGATGATCCGCGAACGCGTCAAGGTTTCCTGCCTCTGGCGCGCGACGGAAGTCGCGCGCGAGTGGCGGGCGAGCCATGTGCTCTCGCTTCTCGATCCGGAGTTGCCGGAAACGAACGTGCCGATCATCGCCGGTGTCGCGCACCGCGTCGTGCGCATGCGCGATCAGGAAAATGCCGGCGCGACCCAGCATTTCCCTGATCTCGTCCAGGACGTCTTCGAGGCCATGAGACCGGTCGCCGACGATCGATCGAGCCGTATCCTGGTTCATTGCCATGCCGGCGTCAGCCGCTCGACGGCTTTCGCCTACGGCCTGATCGCCCACCAGTTGGGAGCGGGCAGGGAAGAGGAAGCCTTCGCCGCGCTGCTGACGATCACCCGCAAGCCCTGGCCAAACCGCCGGATCATCGAAATCCTCGATGCCTCCCTCGGCCGCGAGGGCAGGCTGCTTGCCCCGCTCGACGCAATGCGCACTCGCCATCCGCGCCGGATCGATGCATGGCACCGCTTCAATCATCGGCGCGGCCTTACCGCGGCCTATTCACGATAACGGAGCTCTGCTGCATGTTTCCGTAAATCGTACTCGATTTAACGAAACATGCAGCAATTCAAAGTGCTACAGCGTCCTTTGCGCATCTGATAGGACGCGCGGCGCTGTAGAGCGACCGGTCATGTCGGCACGCGCACCGTCGCGCGCAAACCGCCGAGCGGGCTGTCACCGAGGGTGACGTTTCCTCCGTGGCTTCGCGCGATGTCGCGGGCGATCGCGAGACCAAGCCCCGTGCCGGAACTGTCGAGATTGCGGGCCTCGTCGAGGCGGAAGAATGGCTTGAATACGTCCTCCCTGGACCGCTCCGGAATGCCGGGGCCGTCGTCATCGACCGTAATCGTCAGCCACTTGGCACTCTGGCGCGCCTCGATCCGTACCGAATTGGCATAGCGATAGGCATTCGATGCGAGATTGGCGACGAGGCGGGTGAAGGCGGCGGGCCTCACGCGGATGTCGTCTTCTCCTTCGACGGAGGTCGTCAGCGTCTTGCCGTATAACTCCGCCTCGGCCGCAAGGCGGGTCATGAGGTCGCTGAGTTTCAGCTGGCCGACGTCCTCTTCCGCCTCGCCCCGAGCGAAGGCCAGGTAGCCCTCGAGCATGTTCTGCATGTCCTCGACGTCCTGGTTGAGGCTTTCGAGGTCGGGATTGTTGCCGGCGAGTGCGAGCTGCAGCTTGAAGCGCGTGAGGATGGTGCGCAGGTCGTGGCTGACGCCGGTCAGCATTGCGGTCCTTTGCTCGATCTGGCGCTCGATCCGTTCGCGCATGAGGATGAAGGCAAGGCCGGCGCGGCGGATTTCCTCGGCGCCGCGCGGCGCGAAGTCATCGATCTTCTGGCCTTTCCCGAAATTTTCGGCGGCGCTCGCCAGGGCCAGGATCGGCCTGATCTGCCCGCGCAGGAAGAGGATCGCGATCGTCAGCAACACGAGCGAGGCGCCGACCATCCAGACCAGGAAGATATGGGTGTTGGATGCATAGGCCTGGTTGCGCCGCGCATAGACCCTGAGGATACGGCCATCATCGAGCTTGATACGGATCTCGACGATCTTCGAGTTGCCGACCGTGTCGATCCAGAAGGGGCGGCGGATCTTTTCCGAAATCTCCTCGCTGAGGATCTGGTCGAGGATTTCGAAGAAGGGCTTGGGGCGTGGCGGCGGCAAATCACCGCCGGGCTCGACGGCAATGTTGAGATTGAGCTGTTCACGGGCGATGCGCACGATCTGGTTGATATCGCCATCGCGCGGAAACGTCGTGATCAGATCGACGATTGCAGCTATGTCGCTGGTCACGGCGGCCGAGAGGCGTTGCGTGACGAGCTGCCAGTGGCGCTCCATGAAGACGAAGGCGACGACCGACTGCAGCAGCACCATCGGGATGATGACGATCAGCAGCGAACGTGCATAAAGGCCGATCGGCAGGCGGCGGCGCAACCACCGCGCCAGGCGTTTCCAGGCACCGTCGGCGGGGCCTGTTCTTTCGCGCCTGATGCTGTCAAAGCTCGCCATGAGTCTCTGCCGTGCTTGCCGGAATATTCCGCATGTCAGTCCACACTCAGCCGGTAGCCGATGCCGCGTACCGTCTGAAGCCAGATCGGGTTGGAAGGGTCGTCCTCGATCTTGCGCCTCAGTCGGTTGATTTGCACGTCGATTGTCCGCTCACCGACCTCGGCATCGTCTCCAATCAGTTCATGCCGGGGAATGGTCTCCCCGGCGCGTTGGGAGAACAGAGTCATGATCTCCTGCTCGCGGTCGGTCAGCCGGATATGATCGGCGCCGCGACGGAGCTCTTTACGCACCACGGAGAAGGTGTAGGGACCGAAAATGACCTGATCGACCTTGGGCGCCTGTGCCGGCTGGTTGCGGCGCAGGATGTTGTTGATCCTGAGCACGAGTTCGCGCGGCTCGAAGGGCTTCGGCAGATAGTCGTCCGCACCGGCCTCAAGGCCCTCGATGCGCGAATTCGATTCCGCCAGCGCCGTCAGCATGATGATCGGCACCGTCTTGATCTGCCTCAGGCTCTGCGTCAGTTGAACGCCGCTCTCGCCGGGCATCATCACATCGACGATCAAGAGGTCGAAATCGATGCCGATCAGCTTGCGCCGCGCCTCGTCGGCATCGGCCGCCGTCGTCACCCGGAAACCTTGCTCGACCAGGTAGCGGTTGAGCAGGTCGCGAATCCGTCGATCGTCATCGACGATCAGGAGATGCGCCGCATCGTCGGAGACTTTCGCTTTTACTGTCATGGCTCGACTACCCTCATTTTCCGCAAGCCGGGCTGGCTGGATCGCGCATTCAAGCAGATGCGCGACGGCCGCCCAATTCCCTGATTCCAGGGGCCGTCCGCTTCGCTCGAATGAAGCTCAAGACGCAGGCCCCCATGAAAATCAGTCCGCGGCGGCATTCTTCATGTTGGCGAGAAAACGCTTCACGGTTTCACGCGCGCCGGGACCCGTTTTTGCCAATGCCTCGGCTATGCGGCGGGACTGTGGCTCCGCAAGCGCCCGAGCCAGCGCCTTGCCTTCCTCCGTGGTGTAGAGCATTCGCTGTCGTCTGTCCTCAGGGCCGGTTACCTGCCGAATATAGCCGGAATCGATGAGCTGCTTCAAAACGCGTGCGAGGCTCTGCTTGGTGATCTTCAACGTATCGAGAAGGTCGGCAACGGTCATACCAGGCTCGCGGTTGACGAAATGCACGACGCGGTGATGTGCGCGGCCAAAACCGCTCTTTTCGAGTATGGCGTCCGGGTCACCGGTGAAGTCGCGATAGGCAAAGAACAGCAGTTCGATGATCTCGAAATCTATCGTGTCCTCCTCATCACCGACAACTTCGGTCAGGTACTCGGTCTTGTCCTTGGGTCGGCCGGGCACGCAGTCATTTCCTTTCAACCAAATTGCACTTCACGAAATATATCGCAAAATATGTCAGTTTTGTTGACATATTTTTACGCCATTGATAGCGATCGGCTCGCCGGGCGAGACATCGGGGCCTGGTGTCGCCGTTGGAGGATAGGCCGCGCGTTTCAGTTCGCAAATCCAAATCGTGAAATTGAATTCTCCCTCAGTCTGTTTGCCGATAAACTGGAAACAGCAAGATAATCAACAGTAGATATGGTGCATACGCGCCGGAGGATAATACCATGGCAGCTATTCCCTATGATCAGTTGGACGGTGAAATCTGGTTCAACGGCGAGTTCGTGCCCTGGAAGGATGCCAAAATACATGTGCTGACGCATGGGCTGCACTATGCGAGCGCGGTCTTCGAAGGCGAGCGCGCCTATGGCGGGCGCATCTTCAAGCTTACGGAACACAATCAGCGGCTTCACCAGTCTGCGGCCATTCTGGGCTTCAAGATTCCCTATTCGGTCGACGAACTCGACAGTGCCAGCAACGAGTTGCTGAAGCGCCAGGGTTTTTCCGAGGCCTATGTCCGCCCGATCGCCTGGCGCGGCAGCGAGCAGATGGGCGTCTCCGCCCAGAACAGCCGCATCAACGTCGCCATCGCCATCTGGCAATGGGGCAGTTATTTCAATCCGGCAGAGAAGTTGAAGGGCATTCGCCTGGATATTGCGGAGTATCGTCGTCCCGATCCACGAACCGCCCCGTCGAAGTCCAAGGCCGCAGGCCTCTACATGATCTGCACGATCTCCAAGCATGCGGCAGAAGCCAAAGGCTATGCGGACGCTCTGATGCTCGATTGGCGCGGCCAGGTGGCCGAGGCGACCGGCGCCAACATCTTCTTCGTTAAGGACGGCGTTCTGCATACGCCGGTGCCGGACTGCTTCCTGGACGGAATCACGCGCCGGACGGTCATCGAGCTTGCCAAGCGCCGGGGCTACGAGGTGGTCGAACGGGTAATCATGCCGGAAGAGCTTTCCGGTTTTTCCGAATGCTTCCTGACCGGTTCGGCCGCTGAGGTCACTCCGGTATCGGAGATCGGCCCCTATCGCTTTGCGCCTGCCGCGATCACCGAAGCGTTGATGAGCGACTATACGAAGGAAGTTAATCCGGTCGCCGCAGCGGCGGAATAGGTTACGACGACGCGCGTCTTGTCAGACGCCACGCTACACGACAGTAGCGTGAGGCGTTTGGCGCACGCCTTCTTGCCGTCATCCCTGTGACAGGCACAGGGATGAGAGCGGTGCCGAAAAGCCTTTTAAACCCAATGGCTTGGGCGTCTACACTGCAATCAGAAACAGAAAAGGCGACTTGCGGCCGCCTTTTGTCTTGCTACCGATATCGCTAACGCATGTCGCCCGAAAGTGTGCAGCGGTTTCGGGACAACGACATGCAAGCAAAGACCTAAAGCGCGTCGCCTGGCTCCCGTTAAAATGCGACGCGCTTTAGGAAGACATCATGCTGTTTTTCCGAGGAACTGTCCAACGATGCCGCTCAGCACGCCGCCGCCGACAAGGCCGCCAATTGCCTGCATGACAAGGCCGGTGGCTGCCGCTTCCCCGCCCAGCATCTGGATCAGGAAGCCGCCACCGACACCGCCAATGGCTCCTACGATCGTGCGCGCCACAACCCCGAATGCCTGCTGCTTCAGCATGGCGCTGGCCGCGTTGCCGCCAGCTGCCCCCGCGATTAACTGGGTAATGATAGGCATTAATGCTTCCATTGAACCCTCCGTGTGCGGCCACCGTCCAAGAGCCGCGATGCGCCGATGATCCGGCAAGGACAGGTTGAGACCGAAAGCGGAAACTGTCAATTTCGCCGTCGAGGGTTGTGCGGAGGCGGGTGGCCCTGAGCGGTGCTTGGGAAGCTGCACGAAAAGTTACTGCAGTGCCTTGATCTATATTGTTATTTACTTGCCTTCTGGTGCTGGCGGAAGGAATTGGCGAATAGCAAAAGGTGCTTTTGGTAGAAGAAATCCGAGTAATTCCCAGCGCGCGCCAACTTCTTCTCTGGTAGGAAACGCATATTTGCGCGTGATTCGGCGAATCATTCCCTGTGCAGCGCCCTGACGCTAGTGCGCTGCCTCATGTTGGGTGAGGAAGAGCAGGTCGTATCCTCGATTGTGTCAGCGATAGACGTAAACGATACGCCGTGTCGCCGGTTCTACCAGCACGGGCTGTCCGTTGATGGTGACATAATTGTATGCGTAATCCGGAATCTCGCGGACTGCGACCGTACTCGGCAATGCCGCGCCGATAACGGGCTCGCCTTCGAGGTAAACCGTATCGGTGGGATTTGCGGTGATATACGTGCGCACCGCCGGAGGCGGCGTGATGGCATCAACCTGTTCGACCGGACCGATCAGTTCCAGCGGTTCTGCGGTGGTCGCGACCGCCGGTTCACCAGGCTGTACTTCATAGGTCACGGCCGGAATGCCGAGGTCAGCGCGACGCTGCTCTATCACAACGGTGGACCCGCCGACATCAGTTGCGAGATATCGGGCATAGGCCCAGCCGCGCACGCCATTGACGCTGACCTGACACCAATTGCTGCCTTGGATGCATCCCTCGAGGATCGCAGCGCTGCCGCGGGTTGCAAGGCCGATTGTCGGATATTGTGGCCCCGGGCCTGCGCGGATGTTGAGGTCCGTAACGGCGGTTGCGCTCATTGCTGCATAGCCCGTCGAGATGCCGGCGGCGAGCATCAAACCCGCTGCCGCAACCGCTCGAAACAGATGGGTGGAGGGGGTCTTCATCGTCTTGCTCCTATTGCGTGATGGAGGCGAAACGCCTCGTAGAGCCGGGATGTTCCCCCCGTGACATCACGAAGTGCGAAGATGAGACACATTGCTCCCACGTCGGCGATCGAACCGATACGGCCGGCCGGCTCGACTGTCGAAAGGCCGCGTGAAATTCCGATATTTTCCCGTCCGCGGAAGGGGCGGTCCGTTGCAATCCGAGGGTGATGAAATGGAGCAGGAACTCATCCATGAAGGCAGGATAACGGCCCAAAGGCTTCGCCCGTTGGTGATTGTCGTCGTGGCGTCGAAGCTGGCGGTATTGGCCCTGCTGCTGACGACAGTGCAATTCTCTTCGCCTCCACCGGCACCGGAAATCGCCGCGTTGCGCTGAATTGGGCTGTCATCCTGCCCATATGTCGCTATAGGTGGCCGCGGAACGGATTAAGATCGGGTTGGGACGCGCGGGGTTACGCCGGCATTTCACCCAAACGATCCGAAAGCAAGGCGAGGTCGCATGTTACAGGCGGGTATTATCCCGGTTACACATTTCGAGCAGAACTGTACGGTCCTGTTCGACAGTGAAACCAAGGAGGGCGTCGTCGTTGATCCGGGCGGTGACGTCGACATCATCCTTCAGACCATTCGTGAGAACGGCATCACCCTGAAAGCAATATGGCTTACGCATGGCCATATCGATCATGCCGGCGGCGCCAAGGAATTGAAGGAAGCGCTGGGCCTCGAGATCATCGGTCCGCACAAGGACGACCAGCCCTTGCTCGAGCGATTGGAGAGCCAGGCGGAACGCTTCGGCTTGACGATGAAGGTACAGAACGTCCTGCCGGACCGGTGGCTCGAAGACGGCGATACCGTTTCCTTCGGCGATCATGTTTTCGAGGTGCTGCATTGCCCGGGCCATGCGCCGGGCCACGTGGTCTATTTCAACAGGACGCAGAACTTCGCCCATGTCGGCGACGTGCTCTTTCACGGTTCGATCGGGCGCACCGACTTGCCCGGCGGCAATCACCAGCAACTGCTTGCCTCGATCCGAGACAAGGTCCTGCCGCTTGGCGACCATGTCGGTTTCATTTGCGGTCACGGTCCGGGCGGGCAGATCGGCGAGGAACGCCGCAGCAATCCCTATCTCAGAGGTCTCTGACACTGCAGCGCCGCGCGTCTGATCGGACGCGCATAGGTCGCTGTAGAACTTTGAATCGCGCCACAGTTGACCGTCAGAATCAAAATGGCACACACCTCGCATAAGGCGTGTGCCATTGTTCAGACTGTCGCGCCCCGATCAGCCGGCGGTGCAGAAATGGCTGCGGCCGTCATAGCCGACGAAGGTGCCGCTGTCCGGATCGAACGAGCGGTAGCGCTGCGAGCAATAGCGGTACCAGGCCGGCGTCCAGGGTTCGATACCGTAGCTTTCGACAGCGACCCGGCGATAGACCGGGCGGGCCTGATAGACCGGCCGGGCTCGGTAGACCGGACGCGGCTCATAATATTCGGGTTCCGGATCGACATAGACCGGCTCGCTGTAGTAGCGCGGCTGCGAGGCGATCGCGCCGCCGATGAGCGTGCCTGTGACCAGGCCTACGGCGCCCGCTGCCCATGCATCATCGTGATCTCCTGCTTGGGCGGTACCGAAGGTCGGGAGTACCACGGTGGCTGCGGCAACCGAGAGGACAGCGGCTTTGATGAATTTGTTCATGGGCTTCAATCCTATGCATTGGGCCGGAATCAGTTCCGGTTTTCATCATGAGCGGACTTTATGGTGCCCAAACTGAACGGAGCCTGAATGAAAAAACCCGGCATGATTGCCGGGCTGCAACTTAAACTTATATGTTTCAGCAGAGGCCGTATCAGCCGGCGATCTGCAGGTTGACCGCCTTCGGGCCTTTGCCGCGGCGATCCGGTTCGGTGTCGAAGCTTACCTTCTGGTTTTCCGTAAGGCCGCTCAGGCCCGAAGCCTGCACGGCAGAAATATGTACGAAGATGTCTGCACCACCGTTGTCAGGCTTGATGAAACCAAAGCCCTTGTCAGTGTTGAAGAATTTTACAGTGCCAGTTTCGGCCATGCGTCAGGTCCTTTTCTCTCCACCCGCTTGACGGAGCGGGCAGCATTGCAGTTTTGCCCAAAATGGGCGTGGGGGCAGGCAGTTCTCGAAATTTGAGGAAAGGGTCCTGTTATCGCGACCAGCCATTAAGAAGGGAAAACAAGCCTCCCCCCGGTCTGGCCGCCCGGAGTGGCTTGCGTCTCCGGCCCGCTTATAATTCAAGATCTTCCCATGTTCGCAGATTGCCCGAACACAGTAAGAGTGATGGGTTTATTTTGAATTGGCAAGCAAAACTTTTCTGACGAGGTATTGCCGCTTGTCATTGCTCAAAAACCGATCAGTTGCCATGCTGGCGCGGGATATTCTGAACGTATCGCAAGCTGTTGAAATCACAGCTTTTTGAACACAGTTGTGGCGGGACTGGACAATTTGCGTCATATTTTGTCGCTCTCGATCATGCCGCGACTGTGCGCAATTTCGTTCGAGGAATCGCAAGCGCCTGATATGTCTCATGTTCCGCATGCGGCAATGCTCCGCCGCCAAACTTTGCAGAAAATCTACAGGAAATGCTGCAAAGTTCGCGCGGCCGCGCCCGGCGGTCTCATTCCGAAGCAAAATAGGCGCTATTGGACAGTAATAAGTAATACCGTAAGTTCAGATTGCGCGCAGCACAGAAAATTCTTGCTGTGGTCGAATCAAGCGGCTGCTTCCGCCTCCTGGCGCCGTTTCGCCAGTTCCGGAATGAGTTCGACCGCCAGCATCGCCGCGAAAATGACCGCGCAGCCGAGATAGCCGATCGGCGTGATGACCTCGCCAAGCAGCAACACGCCGAAAAGGGCAGCGAACAGGGCTTCGCTCGACAGGAAGATTGCCGCCTGCGGTGCCGTCGTGTAGCGCTGGCCGACAACCTGGCAGATGAAGGCGACGCCGCTCGAAAAAACGCCGGCGTAAAGAATCTGGGGCAGGGCGTTTTCGATCACCTCGAGGCTTAAGGGTTCGGTGAAGGTTGCGAGCAGGCAACCAAGCACGGCGCAGACAGCGAATTGCACCATCGACAGCAGCATCGGACGACCGGTATCGGAGGCGAAGATGCCGACGAGCAGCATCTGGATTGCCCAGAAGAGCGCGCAGATGATCGTCAGAAGATCTCCTCCGGTCAGGCTCGAAAGGGCCCCACCGCTCAGGAGGAAGATGCCGAAGGTCGCAAGCAGGGCGCCCGGCCAGATAACCCAATGCGGCTTGCGGCGCAGGAACACGACGGTCAATATCGGTACGAAGACGACGTAGAGCCCCGTCAGAAAGCCGGAATTGGTGACGCTGGTGGTCAGAAGTCCGAACTGCTGCGTCACCGCGCCGCCGAAGAGCGCCAGGCCGATGAAAATAAAGTTGCGAATCGACTTTTGCGGAAGCGGCGTCTTGGCGAGCCTTCCTTCGACGAGCGCCAGCGGCAGCGCGACGATCGTCGCGATCGCGAAACGCAGGCTAATGAACCAGAGCGGGCCGATTGCCTCCATCGCCGTCGATTGAGCGACAAAACCGGCGCCCCAGATCGCGCCGGAAAACAGCAGGAAAAGATTGGCCTGGAGGCGAGTCACGGCTGTGCTCCCGGATCATGATGGATTTGGATCGAGGCAATCCAAAGCCACGCCGCTCCGGTGATTGCAAAGCCGCTCTATCAGTTGCGTTTTTGCCGGGCAAGCCTCATCCTCCGCCTCCGCGAGGGGGAAGACTGGCGATATGACGATGGCGCTCGACAAACAAATTCCGCTGCCAAGAGGCGAGCGGCGCCCTGTGACCCGTTCCGACGGCCGGCACCCGGCGTGACCGATGGGCGACACCGGCTATTCCGGAACGCCACTGACAAAAAAGCTCGGCCTGCGCGACGGGCAGGCCGCCCTGCTTCTCGCCGTTCCGGCCAACCTTCCTGAAATTGCCGCCTTTCCCGGTTTCGCACGCGTCGACACGTCGATCGGCCGGATCGCCTCACGCCGCTATGACTACATCCATATCTTCGAAACGGACCGGACCGCGGTCGAAAGCCGGGCCGGCGCGGTCGCGGCGCGGCTGAAGGCCGATGGAATGCTCTGGGTCTCGTGGCCGAAACGGGCCTCGGGCGTTGCGACGACCCTGACCGAGAATGCCTTGCGCGAGATATTTCTGCCGCTCGATCTCGTCGATGTGAAGGTCTGCGCCATCGACCAGGTTTGGTCGGGGCTCAAATTCATGTTTCGCAAGGAGGTGCGGGCGTCGCTTCGAAGGGGCTGAAACGACGCAATTCCCGACGGAAAACCGTCACGCACTTTTCCAGGAGTTGCTCTGAACGCTGTTACTGCGTCGGAGACTTGGAGACCCGGAGAACAGCGCCATTATCTTCGTCGGTCACCATCAGCAACGCGCCGTCCGGCGCTACGATCACGTCCCGGATGCGGCCAAATTCGCCCTCGAACAGTCGTTCCTCGGAGGTGATCGCGCCGTTTTCGTCTCTCTCCAGCCGAGCGAGCAGCTGGTATTTCAGCGCCGCGACCAGGAGGTCGCCGTCCCATTCCGGAAACATGCTGCCGCGATAAACGGCGAGCGCCCCCGGGGCGATCGACGGATCCCAATAGTAGAGCGGCTGTTCATAACCCTCCTTGGCCGTGCCTTCGCCGATTTCTGCGCCTGAGTAGTCCTTCCCATAAGTGATCACCGGCCAGCCGTAGTTCTTGCCCGGCTGCGGGTTGTTCACTTCATCACCGCCGCGCGCGCCGTGTTCGACGGTCAAGAGCTTGCCGTCGCCCTGGTCGAAGGTGATGCCTTGCGGATTGCGGTGCCCTTTCGACCAGATCTCGGCCCGACCTTCGGTGCCGCCGCGATAGGGGTTGGACGCCGGAATGCTGCCGTCGGGATTGATGTGCAGAATGGCGCCGGCATGGTCGCGCGGGTCCTGGGCGCGGTCAGGTTGACCACGATCCCCAATGCCGAAGAACAGGCTGCCGTCCTTGTCGATGGCGATGCGCGAGCCGAAATGCTGGCCCCCGCCGGTGAACTTGCTCATCCGGAACAGTTCCTTCACATCGGTCAAGCGCCGTTGGTCGTCGGAGAGGGCCGCTCGAACAAGCACCGTGCCATAGCCATCGCCGTCACTGGCGGAATAGGTCAGGTAAAGCACGCGGTTGTTGGCGAATTGTGGATCGAGGGCGACATCGAGCAATCCGCCCTGGCCGCGAGCGGCGACATCGGGTACGCCGTCGATCGGGTCGGAAAGTTCGCCGTCGCGCAGGATGCGCAGCCGTCCCGGGCGCTCGGTGACGATGAGGCCGCCGTCCGGCATCACCTCGACGGCCCAGGGATGACGGAGACCGGTCGCGAGCGTTTCGACAAGCACTGTGCCGGTCTGGGTCGAAAATTCCTGCGCCCGCTGTGCGGTCGCCGCCTGCGGGGCGACGAGGCAAAGAAAACCAGAAAGCAGAGGGGCCGCAGATCGCGCCAAAAGGGTTGGGGTGTTCGTCAAACCTGCCCTTAAGAGCGAGCGCCACATGGCATTCTCCGGATTGCGCTTTCAGTTCCCGGGTAAGCTGGGGCGCAGGCCCGAGCCTTTCAAGTCAAATCGGATCAAAACGGCTTTATCGGGAGATCGAGCCGGTGGTGAGCGGAACCGCGCGTTGCTCGCCCACGAGTTCGGCGTTGACGATGTAGCGCATCGGCCCCTGTTCGACGGCGTCGAAAGGCCAGCAGGTGGCGAGTGCAAGGTTGCGTCCGCTGGCCGACGCGTTGATGCCGCTTTCGTCCCAACGGGCGACACGGCCTTCGCCGGCACGGAAAATGAAGCGGCGGCCATCCTTGCGCGTCAGCACCAGGAGGTCACCGGGGTTCACGTCCTTCAGCCAGCGGAAATGCGTGTCGCGATGAGCGGCGATAACGGATGTTCCTTCATCGCCCGGGAGCGGCGTGTTGGCGAGCCAGGCGGGGCCAAAGGCAAGAGCCTCGCCGCTTGCTCCGGCAAGCACGATTGCGGAGCGGTTGATGCGCGGTGCGGAGATTTCCGCCGCGGTCTCGAAATCCGCCCAAGGCCAGGGCCTGCCGTCGGCGGCGCCGCGAAGCTGTTCTTCGAAACTCTTTCGCAACAGGACCTGCGAAACCTCGGCCTTGGCCTTCATGTAGAAGCCCTTGCCGATCAGCAGAAGGCCGGCAAGGGCAATGAGGGCGATGATCGCCACGACGATCGTTTCGATCGCCGACAGCCTGGCAAGGAATCCGCCACGCTGGCCGGACAGGTCATCGTCGTCAGCCATGGCGGTGAACCCTTGCGACAATGAACGCGGCGATCTGCTGCCGCCAGAGAGCGAAGGTCGTGCCGGCCAGGAGCGCGATGGCGAGCAGCATCAGGCCGATCAGAATCTGTCTGTCAGCCTCGGTTGCCGTCTGCGGCAGATTTACCTCGTTGTTCGCCTCGGCGATCAGGCTTGCGGCACGCGCCGTCGGCGCTGCCGCCATGCGGTCGGCGACGAGCATGGCGCGTTCGCTCCGGTTGCCCGCCGCCGCCTCGCGCTCATCGATCTTGCCGGGTTCGGCCGGGTCCTCGCCAAAGACCTTGCCGAAATCCCATCCTTCCGGGAGGTTCAACGGTACCTTGGCGCCTGAGAGTGGTTCTCCGGCCGGGCGGGAAGGACTGACGTCGACTGCGACAAGGCTGGTGACGCGCGACACGAGATGATGCGCCAGCGCGACGGTCTCGATCTGCCGGCCGAGCTCGGACGGGTCTGCGATTGCGGCGCCGCTCGCTTCGAGATCGTCGATCTTGCGGCGCGCCCAGAGCTTGGCGATGCCATCGCCTGCCGCCGCCTTGGCGATATCCATCTCGACGCGCCAGGGTTGGTCTCCCGCCTTGCCGACGATCCTGAGCTTGCCTTCCGGCGCCGTGCCGGCAAGTTCCGCCGTCAGCACCACCGGCTCGCCGCGGTAAAGGTCGGGCATCGGGTCGGGGGTGATGTCTGCTGCGGCGACACCGTCGAACGCGGCAGAAATTTCGGTCATGACCGGGCTTTCGAGTTTCTCGAAGAGCTCGACCATGCGGGTGGCGACCTCGCTCTCGGAGCCGATCAGGGTGAAGGTGCCGCGGCCATACTCGGCGGCCTTGGTCATGAAATGGCTGTTGGGAGCGGAGCCAATCCCGACGGTAAAGACGCGCGCATCACCGCGGTTGTTGCGGATCTCGTCGAAAAGCTGGCTCTCGTTGCCGATGGCGCCGTCGGTAAGGAAAATCACCTGGCGCAAGGCACCGGGTTCCACCGCTCCCTGGGTGCGAAGTGCCGCTTCCAGCGCCGGCAACATTTCGGTGCCGCCATCGGCCGTAAGCGCGCGCACGAAGGCGATGGCATCCTCGCGCTTGTCCGGCGTGGCGGCGACGAGTTCGGGAAAGTGCACTGTCATCGTGTCGTCGAAGCGGATGACGTTGAAACGGTCATCGTCGTCCAGACGCGAAATCGCTAGCGCCAAGCTCTCTTTGGCCTGTTCCATTGACGGGCCGGCCATAGAGCCGGAATTGTCGATGACGAAAACAACCTCGCGCCTGACCGCCTTGCCAGTCTCGACGGCGGACGGCGGCGTCACAAAGGAAAGCAGATAGGTTTTGCCGCCTACCGTCTCGCGGAAGAGACCGGCATAGGGGTTCTTGCCCTCGATCGCCTTCCAGCTCAGTTCGAAATCCTTGTCGGCCGGAACACTGCCGCTTTTCAGGGTGATCCGGCGGCTGAGTTCGTCGAGTGATGCGGTTTCGATCTCGTGATAGGGCGAGGTCACACTTGCGATCGGAAAACCGGCCTTGAGGTTGACCGTGAGGGTTACGGGATTGACCTTGGCGTTTTCCTTCGGATCGAGTATCGGCGCCTCGATCTTCTCCCGATCCGGAACAGGCTCGCTCACGGCATAGCCGCTGCGGCCGTCGATATCGACCGTGTTGACGATCGGCTGTGGATTGTAACGAGGCGCGACGACCATCGGGAAGCGGAAGGAAAAGCCTCCGTTGGACTGGCGAACGCCGCTCTGATACTCGATCTGCACGACGATGGTTTCGCCTGGGCCGATATTGGCGACCTGGTTGGTGAAGATGTTCGGCCGCTGCTGCTCGAGGAGCGCGGCCTTCTTGCCCTCGGCCTTTGCCTGTTCGTAGATTTCCTTGGCCTCGGCACGCGGCTTGATCTTTCCCTCTATGAAGCGATCGCCGATCTGCATCTTCAGCGTATCGACGGCGGAGTCCTCGGGGAGCGGAAAGACGTAGGTGCCCTCGACCCATCCCTTGCTCGGGTTTTCGAAGCGCTGGGTGACGCGGGTGCGCATGACGGGGCCGTTGACGTTTATCTCGACGTCGGTTGCCAGCCGTGGCGCCTCAACGAAATAGCCAGGTTCCCTGGAGGGAAAGAGCAGCGCACCGGTCCCCATGTCGTTCGGGCGGACGTAGCCCGCCAGCCGCTGCGGTCTGGGTTCGGCCGTTTGAGCCGAGGCCTGTGCCAATAGGCCGAGGACCATCACGATGCAGGCTGCAAGTGCGGCGAGCGCCAGATAGAAGCCCCAGCGCGCCTCGTTGCGCCGGGTGCGCGCAGCGGCGATTTCGTCGTCGAGAAACATTGCATACCCCCACGATGCGAATGCATTCACGTCATGGTAGAAAAGGCCCGGAAATCGGCTCTTGCAGGACTAAATTGCGGCGTTCCGCGACAGTTGTTGTGACCAAATTAAGGCATTGCAGAAACCGGCAAAACACGCTGATTTCTTTGAAGAAAATCTGGAGCCCCGGACGTCCGTTTCTGTTGTCAATTTTCCTGCCGCGCGGCCCGCTGGCCGCGAGCTGGCAATGGCTTTGTCCGATCGATCACCTCGATGGCATTTATGAAACTTTGTCATGGTGACGCATTTTGCGCGGCTTTGCCGCCGTTTTTGCCGCTCGAGCGCTTGCAAGACCGGGCTTCTTTCGACATAGACCTAACCGCTATGGAGCCTGACTTTCCGTTCCGTAGCGCTTCACGCTGTTTCGAAACGATCAGGACCTCACACCATGGCCTTCCTTGCCGATGCCCTTTCCCGTGTAAAGCCTTCCGCCACCATCGCCGTTTCGCAGAAAGCCCGTGAGCTGAAAGCGAAAGGCCGTGATGTCATCGGCCTCGGTGCAGGGGAGCCGGACTTCGACACGCCGGACAACATCAAGAAGGCCGCGATCGATGCGATCAACCGCGGTGAGACGAAGTACACGCCCGTTTCCGGCATCCCGGAACTGCGCGAGGCGATCGCGAAGAAGTTCAAGCGTGAGAACAATCTCGACTACATCGCGGCGCAGACGATCGTCGGCACCGGCGGAAAACAGATTCTTTTCAACGCCTTTATGGCGACGCTGAATGCCGGCGATGAAGTCGTGATTCCGGCGCCTTACTGGGTCTCGTATCCGGAGATGGTGGCGCTGTGCGGCGGCACGCCGATCTTCGTCGCGACCAAGCAGGAAGACAATTTCAAGCTGAAGCCCGAGGACCTCGAAAAGGCCATCACGCCCAAGACCAAGTGGTTCGTCTTCAACTCACCGTCCAACCCTTCCGGTGCTGCCTATTCGCATGACGAGCTGAAGGCGCTGACGGACGTGCTGATGAAGCATCCGCATGTCTGGGTGCTGACCGACGACATGTACGAGCACCTGACCTATGGCGACTTCAAGTTTGCCACGCCGGTCGAGGTCGAGCCCGGCCTTTACGAACGCACGCTGACGATGAACGGCGTCTCCAAGGCCTATGCCATGACCGGCTGGCGCATCGGCTATGCCGCAGGCCCGCTGCAGTTGATCAAAGCGATGGACATGATCCAGGGCCAGCAGACCTCGGGCGCCACCTCCATCGCGCAGTGGGCCGCTGTCGAGGCGCTCAACGGGCCGCAGGATTTCATCCCGCGCAACAAGGAGATCTTCCAGGGCCGCCGCGATCTCGTCGTCTCGATGCTGAACCAGGCCAAGGGCATTTCCTGCCCGACGCCGGAAGGCGCCTTCTACGTCTATCCGTCTTGCGCCGGCCTCATCGGCAAGACCGCGCCGTCGGGCAAGGTCATCGAGACGGACGAGGACTTCGTCTCCGAGCTTCTGGAAGCGGAAGGTGTCGCGGTTGTCCATGGTTCGGCCTTCGGTCTCGGCCCGAACTTCCGCATCTCCTACGCGACTTCGGAAGAACTGCTCGAAGAGGCGTGCAGTCGCATCCAGCGCTTCTGCGCCGCCTGCCGGTAAGAACCGCCTTTTGCCGCAAACCAAGGGCCCGCCGATGCCGGCGGGCTTTTTGCTGCGCTCACAAGGCGATTCAACGACTTGCCAATCCGATTCAGGCGACGGTTCTATCGCGTTGAAATCGGAATCAATTTCCAGCGCCTGAGGCGATCGTGGGGGCAATGCGTGCAGTCACGTCGTAGGTCGTGTCGCCCGCATGCTCGGTCTGTCCGCCATTCGAGACCACCACGATGCGAGATTAGGATAGTCCTTGATCAGGGCGCGTCCTTCCGGAGCCATCAGGAAATAGTCGAACATCGAAGCGGCATGCAGATCGGCCAACGTCAAGCTGTCGCCGGTGAACCAAAGCGCATCCTTCATGAGATCGCTCATCGCTTTGAGACACCTTGCTGCCTTGGGGAGATTTTCGGCGATGCATGCTTCATCGGCAAAGCCGACCCTGGCGCGCTTCGATACCCGCTCGACGTAAATGCCCCAAACCAGAACCCGGTAGGCATAGCCATCCATTATACTGATGATCTGATTGACGCGGGCGCGCCGTTTCAGGTCGGAAGGCTGAAGGTCGGGCCCTTCAAAGGTTTCATCGATATAGCGCGTTATCGCGCCCGTCTCATACAACTGAAAGCCGTCGTGTTCGAAGGCCGGAATGCGGCCAAACGGGTGTCGTTGAAGATAGTCGGAAGGCGGACCGCCGTCAGCAAAGACGTCGATCGGCACGAGGTCGTAACCAATGCCTTTTTCTTCCAGCGTCAACCGAACAGTTCTGACGTAGACGCTATAATCAGCGCCGAAGACAAGAGGCTTTGCCATTGTCTGTTCCCGACAGCGTATTCCGCGAAAGCCCCGATCAAGGCGGCGACTTCGCGCCAGATTTCCGCAGCACCGTGCCCGGTGCATTCTATCGCTACTTGCATGTTTCCTTAAATCGTAGCGGATTTAGGGATAAAACATGCAGGAATTCAAAAGCTACAGCGTCCTTCGCGCGTCTGATAAGACGCGCGGCGCCGTAGGCACGTCAAGCGTCCGACCTTTCAAGAAATCTCTGACGTGAAAAACCTCCGAGCAGGCCCCGCTGACGGGGCCCTTGTCGCTCACAAAGCGATTCAACGACTCCAATCCTTCAGGCGACGGTTCTGGAATCGGATTCACTTTTGTCTCCGGATTGTCTCGATCACACCCGAGATGTCGTCGCTACCGTGACCGTCGGCGACACGGCGGGCGGCGAGCCGCAGCATCGGCTCCATGAAGTCCGGCGCAACGCCCTCTTCACGGCTCGCCCTGACGATGTTGTCGAGGGCAATCTTTTGCATCGCCAGGTTCGAGACAACGTTTTGGTCGTGCCGGCCGCTATCGACCTTGTCCGCCAAGTCCGGCAGCGTGCCGCTCATCGCCTGAAGCCAAGGCAGGAGCAGCGGCAGGAAATCGACCGCCTTGCCGCCGCCGCTCGTCACCAGCGCGCTGGCATGCATGAAGCCGGAGAAGAGGCCATACATTCCTGAAAGCAGGGCGAGATCGTAGAGCGGCGCGAGGCCCGGATCATCGCCGAGATAGTGGCTTGCCGCGAGCGCGTCGAGCGCCGCCTTGTGCCCTTCGAACAATGCCGCCGAGCCGCTATAGAGAATCAGCGCGCCATCATCGCCGATCATCGGCGGGATCGCCATGATGCCACCGTCGAGATAAGCCGCGCCTCTGGCCTGCAGGAACGCGGCGAGGTCCTTCGCCTCGCCCGGCGTGCCATTGGTCAAGTTGACGAGATCGCGGTTGGCAAGAACCGGCTCCGCTTCGGCGAGGATTGCGCGGGCGGCGGGGTAGTCGACGACGCAGAGGATCGTCAGGTCGCTGTTCGCGATTGCTTCGGCGGGGCTCGCGGCCACGGTTGCGCCGGCCGAGGCGAGCGGCTCGCTGCGTGAGGCCGTCCGGTTCCAGACCGTCACCGAGTGACCTTTTCGGATGAGGGTCATGGCAAGGGCCGCACCCATTGCGCCAAGGCCGAGGATGGAAATTCTACTCATGGAGTTCTCCTTTGGCGCGTCTTAAGCGACCGAAAGCTTCTGGCCAAGGCCGCCATCGACGGCGAGCTTTGCGCCGGTGGTGAAGGTGGCCTCGAAGGCGAGGAACAGGACGGCGCGCGCCACTTCGTCGGCGGTGCCATTGCGCTTCATCGGCGTGATCGTGTCGCCGAGAGCCTTGAACTCGGCGCGCTCGGCATCGCTGAGGCCAAGCACGCCCTTGGTCGGCGTATCGATGAAGCCGGGGCTGACTGTGTTGACGCGGATGCCGCGCGGCAAGAGTTCGGCCGCGAGCACGGAGGCGAAGGAGGCGAGCGCTGCCTTGGTGGCGCTGTAGACGCTCATGCCCGGATGCCCGCCTTCGTCGGCAACCGACGAAGTGAAGACGATCGAGCCGCCGTCGCGGATAAGTGGCGCGAGCCGCTGGACGGTGAAGAAGGCACCCTTGGTGTTGACCGCGAACTGGCGATCGTAGGAGGCCTCGGTCACCTGGTCGAATGGCTCGAGCTCCGAAACGCCGGCATTGACGTGGAGAAGGTCGATCGCGCCGAGCTTCTGGCCGACGGCGGCGCCGAGAACCGCGATATCGTTGAGATCGGCGATGTTGGAGCGCAGGGCGTGGACGCGCGTGCCAAATTTCTCCCTCACTTTTGCGAGGTTGTCCTCGTTGTTTCCGGTCAGCAGCACTTCCGCGCCGCCATCGACCAATCGTGCGACCGTCGCCAGTCCCATGCCATGGGTGCCGCCAATCACAACGGCTTTCTTACCTTCGTAGATTATCATGATGTCTTCCTCGTCGGTTCCAATAAAGGATGAGGAAGAGATGCATTTATGGACGAGTTTGTGCTAGATGGCCTGATGTGAACTTATCATCTGCAGATGTGGACGATGGACCGGTAAAATGGCAAACCTTAATGACTTCATGCTCTTCGTCCACGTCGTAGATCACGAGGGCTTCGCATCGGCGGCGCGCGCGCTCAAGCTACCGAAATCGACGCTTAGCAAGCGTGTGGCGGAACTCGAAAAGGCACTTGGCGTTCGGCTCATCAACCGCACGTCGCGCCGTTTTGCAGTGACCGAGACGGGGGAGGATTTCTACCGTCACGCGGCGGCTATGCTCATCGAAGCGGAAGCGGCCGAAAGCGTGGTGAAAGGCAGGCTCGCCGAGCCGAGCGGGGCGGTCAGGATCACCGCCTCCGTTCCGACGGCGCAGCTTTCGCTCGCTCCGCTGTTGCCCGCGTTTGCGCTCGCGTATCCGAAGGTTCGCGTCATTCTGCATACCACCGACCGCTTCGTCGATATCGTCCAGGAAGGATTCGACCTGGCGGTCCGCGATCATTTCGCGCCGCTGCCGGACTCTGCTCTCGTGCAGCGCCGGGTCGGCTCACAGGCGATCTGGTTCGTCGCCGCGCCGGCCTATCTGGCGGCGCGGGGCGAGCCGAAGCATCCGGACGACCTCGATGGCCACGACGGTCTGCTGACTTCGCTTGCATCCGAGGGCTGGACGGCAACGGATGCAACGGGGGCGCAGGCGGCCGCCAGGCCGCAGCCACGTTTCGTTGCGGATGAATCCCGTGTGCTGCGCGAGGCGGCCCTTGCCGGACTCGGGATCACCGCACTCCCGGGTAAACTTTGCGCGGCCGAAATCGCCGATGGCACGCTCGTCCGTATTCTACCGGAGTGGATCGCAGGGACGGTGACGACGACGATCCTGATGCCGCACCGGCGCGGGCAGTTGCCGTCCGTGCGCGCCGCCGTCGATTTCATCGCGGAGCGCCTCGGCGAAGCCTGACGGGCAGACCGGTACCCCGAAAGCAAAAGGCCCGCAGCGAGCGGGCCTTTGTGAAAGCGGTGGTATTCTCAGCGTTCGGCGAGCGCCGGTTCACCCTTCTTCTCGCGCACGAGATTGAGGAAGCGGCGGAAGAGATAGTGGCTGTCCTGCGGGCCTGGCGAGGCTTCCGGATGGTGCTGGACCGAGAAGACCGGCTTGCCGTTGACGCGCAGGCCGCAGTTGGTGCCGTCGAAGAGCGAAATGTGAGTCTCCTCGATGCCTTCCGGCAACGACTTCGAATCGACCGCGAAGCCGTGGTTCATCGAGACGATCTCGACCTTACCGGTGGTGTGATCCTTGACCGGATGGTTGGCGCCGTGGTGCCCCTGGTGCATCTTCTCGGTCTTGGCGCCGAGCGCCAGCGCCAGCATCTGGTGGCCGAGGCAGATGCCGAAGACCGGAATGTCGGTCTTCAGGAGGTCCTGGATCACCGGAACAGCGTATTCGCCGGTTGCGGCCGGGTCGCCCGGGCCGTTGGAGAGAAAGATGCCGTCCGGTTGCAGTGCCAGAACCTCTTCTGCGCTGGTCTGTGCGGGGACGACCGTCACCCGGCAGTTGAGACCGGCGAAGAGCCGCAAGATGTTGCGCTTGACGCCATAGTCGAGGGCCACGACGTGATAGGCGGCGTCGGTTTCGCCGAGCGTCGAGTAGCCCTCGTTCCACACCCAGGGCTTTTCGTTCCAGCGGGACGACTGGCCGGAGGTTGCGACCTTGGCGAGGTCGAGGCCTTCAAGACCGCTCCAGGCTTTGGCCTCGGCCTTCAGCTGATCGATGTCGAAGACGCCGGCGGGGTCGTGGGCAATGACAGCGTTCGGCATGCCGTTTTCGCGGATCCAGGCGGTCAGCGCGCGCGTGTCGATGCCGCAAAGGCCGATGATGCCGCGCGCCTTCAGCCAGGTGTCGAGGTGCTTGGCGGCGCGGTAGTTGGAGGGTTCGCTGATGTCGGCCTTGAAGATGACGCCGACTGCGCCGTGGCGGGCGGCCGGCGTCAGGTCCTCGATATCCTCGTCATTGGTGCCGATGTTGCCGATATGCGGGAACGTGAAGGTGACGATCTGGCCGAGATAGGAGGGGTCTGTCAGGATCTCCTGGTATCCGGTCAGCGCCGTGTTGAAGCAGACCTCGGCTTGAACCTTGCCGGTCGCGCCGATGCCCTTGCCTTCGATCACCGTGCCGTCGGCCAGAACGAGAAGGGCGGTGGGTTTCTGGGTTGTCCATGCGGGTGTCGCGGTCATCGTTCCTATCCCGTTGCGGCGGAAAGCGCGGCTTGAAAGCCGGTAGGTTCATCGCCATTTCAAGTGCATGCGGCATGGCGCGCGGGAACCCCGCGAGAAAAGGTTTCATGCCGATGTCGTGCAGGTGCCGGAAAATAGCCAAAGGCTTCGATCGGGTCAACCGGCCGCCGTAAATTGTGAGGAAATAAAGTTCCTTATAATTCAAATGGTTGCGTAATCCGTTTGATTGCACCTGCCGCACTGGTTTAAGACGACGACAACAACGACGTAATCGAACCGGTTCCGGGCACAAGCACCGCGGGCCGGTTTCGACATGGAGTAAAGACATGCGCGACCAACTCGCGGACGCATTGAAAGAAGCACTCAAAGCCAAGGACACGCGGCGCACATCGACCGTCCGGCTGATCCAGGCGGCGATCAAGGACCGTGACATTGCCAATCGCGGCCAGGGCAAGGACCCGGTCGGCGATGACGAGATCATGCAGATCCTCGCCAAGATGATCAAACAGCGCGAAGAATCCGCCCGCATTTACGACGAGGGCGGCCGCCCCGAGCTCGCCGAGCAGGAACGCCAGGAAATTGCCGTCATCAACCAGTTCCTGCCGGAACAGCTTTCCGAGGACAAGGTGAAGCAGGCCTGCGCCGCCATTGTCCAGGAGACGGGCGCCCACGGCCTTCGCGACATGGGCAAGTGCATGAACGCGCTGAAGGAGCGTTATCCCGGCCAGATGGACTTCGCCAAGGCCTCCGGTCTTGTCAAGGAACTGCTGAAGTAAGCCCGCGCCCGCTTTGCAGCGGGCGTATCGCCTTCCACGCCGGCGCCGACCGGCTTCATCTTCGAGCCTCGGCGCGCGGTATCTACCCTGTGAATTGCGGGTACCACGGACCGCAGCCACCACTTCGCCTTCCCATACTGCTTGTATGGGAGGCCGGCTAGGGGTATCGGCTATCCATGCGCTTTTCACCGTCCTTCCTCGACGAGATACGCGATCGCGTTCCGATTTCGGACGTGGTCGGCAAGCGCGTCACCTGGGATCGGCGCAAGACCAATGTTTCGCGCGGCGACTACTGGGCCTGTTGCCCCTTTCACGGCGAAAAGTCGCCGAGCTTCCATTGCGAGGACCGCAAGGGCCGCTATCATTGCTTCGGCTGCGGCGTTTCCGGCGACCACTTCCGCTTTCTGACCGACCTTGAAGGCCTGAGCTTCCCAGAAGCGGTGCAGCAGATTGCCGACATGGCCGGCGTCGCGATGCCGCAGCCCGACCCGCAGGCCGAGCGGCGCGAAAAGGAACGCACCAGCCTGCTCGACGTCATGGAAATGGCGACGCAGTTCTTCCAGGACCAGCTCCAGACGGCGAATGGTGCCAAGGCGCGGGCCTATCTCCGCGAGCGGGGGCTGACAGGGCGTACGATCGAGACGTTTCGGTTGGGCTTTGCGCCCGACAGCCGCAATGCGCTGAAGGAGTTTCTCGCCGGCAAGGGCGTCGGCAAGGAGCAGATCGAAGCCTGCGGTCTCGTGGTGCATGGGCCTGACGTGCCGGTCTCCTACGACCGTTTCCGCGACCGCATCATGTTCCCGATCCTTTCGGCACGCGAGAAGGTGATCGCCTTTGGTGGCCGCGCCATGTCGCCCGACGCGCCGGCCAAATATCTGAATTCGAATGAGACGGAGCTCTTCCACAAGGGCAATGTGCTCTTCAATTTCGCGCGCGCCCGGCGGGCTTCGCAGGGTGCCGATGGAGCAGGCACGATCATCGCCGTCGAAGGCTACATGGACGTGATCGCGCTCCATCAGGCCGGCATCGAGAATGCCGTGGCACCGCTCGGAACCGCGCTCACCGAAAATCAGCTCGATCTTCTCTGGAAGATGACACCGCAGCCGGTGCTCTGCTTCGATGGCGATGGCGCGGGCATCCGTGCCGCCAACCGCGCCGTCGATCTGGCGCTCCCCCACCTGAAGCCCGGGCGATCGGTCCGCTTCGCCGTGCTCCCTGACGGCAAGGACCCGGACGATCTCGTTCGCCATGACGGACGCCAACCTTTCGACAAGGTGCTCGCGAATGCCCGCTCGCTCGCCGAAATGGTATGGCTGCGCGAAGTCCAGGGCGGCGCATTCGACACGCCGGAAAAACGCGCCGAACTCGAAGCGCGGTTGAGGCAGGTGACGTCCGTCATCGCCGATGAAAGCGTGCGCCGCCACTATGGCCAGGACATGCGCGACCGCCTCAATGCCTTTCTGCAGGGCGGTGCGCCGTTCAGGAACGAACGGCGGCCATTCGAGCGGGGCGGGCGCCAGAGTGGGAGAAGAACCGCGGCTCCCGATCCGGTTAGGGGCGCGATTGTCGAAGCCGGCACTGCCGCCAGTTCCAAGCTTAACCAGTTGTTGAAAGCGGACCGCTCGGTTCGACCGCCAGTGCTGCGCGAAAGCGTTCTGGCGCTTACCATCGTCAACCATCCGCAATTGCTCTTCGATGAGTACGACGAGATATCGACCATCGAGTTCGACCACCACGATCTGCAGCGCTGCTGGGCCATAGTACTGAATGCCGCGGCGGCAAACGGGCCGCGGCTGACGCGCGAGATCCTCGTCGAGCAACTGGAGACGGAGGGTTTCGGCGCGCTGATCGCGGCACTCGATCAGCAGGTCCGCTATGCTCGGCTGTGGACGGCGACGGTTGCTGCGGCGCCAGAGGACGCGCGCGAAGGCTACCTTCAGGCGCTTGCCCTCCACAGGCGCAGCAAGGCCCTCCATTGGCAGCGGCGCGAACTGGAGCGGGAACTGGCCCACGCTACCGAGGAGGGGGACCTCGAGGTCGTGCCACAACTGCTCAGGACGCTCCAGGAGGTCCAGTTCGAAGTGACGCGGCTTGAGAACCAGGAAGCCATCATCGAAGGCTTCGGCGTGCTTTCGGGAAGGGTGAAAGGTCCGGCTGCGCGGTAGGAGACACGCCTCAGGCCGCCGCTCATCGCGCTGCCGCGACCTTCTCCCCGGGCGAAGGGACATTGCAGCGTCGACCCAGTCCGCCGCGCCGTAACCCTGGCGGTTAGGGTTTGCGATTGAGGCAGAGCGCGGGGCGGCGAGTGCGTTCACCCTCGCCCAGCTTGCAGGGAGAGGGCAGGGTGAGGGGCGTTAGCTGCGGAGCGCGGCGATGCCCCCCTTTGCGAGTCTCTAAGCGGTTTACATCCCACCTGCCGAAACCCCATACTCAGCGCCCGACGAAAGCGATTCCATGCCTCAGAACGACAATGCTTCCGCCGCGCGCCTGTTCGAAAGCGAAGGCGTTGCCAATCCCCTCGATGTCCTGAAACGCGTCTATGGCTATTCCGCCTTCCGCGGTCAGCAGGGGGACGTCATCGAGCATGTGATGGCGGGAGGCGATGCGGTGGTGCTCTTCCCGACGGGGGCGGGCAAATCGCTCTGCTTTCAAATTCCCGCACTTTGCCGAAACGGCGTTGGCATCGTCGTCTCCCCCCTGATCGCCTTGATGCGCGATCAGGTCGAGGCGTTGAAGCAGCTCGGCATTCGCGCCGCTGCGCTCAATTCCTCCCTGACCCGCGACGAGGCGATCGCGGTCCGCCGTGCGCTTTCGGCGGGCGCGCTCGACCTGCTCTATGTCACGCCGGAGCGCGCCGTCACCGACGGTTTCGCCGAGATGATCAGCGGTATGGAGATTGCGCTGTTCGCGATCGACGAGGCGCATTGCGTCTCGCAGTGGGGCCATGATTTCCGGCCGGAATATCGCGGCCTGGATTGTCTCGCATCGCGCTTTCCCGGAGTGCCGCGCGTCGCACTTACGGCCACGGCGGATGCGCATACGCGCGACGATATCATCGAGCGGCTGGCGCTCACCGGAGCGAAGGTCTTCACGACCAGCTTCGACCGGCCGAACATTGCCTATGAAATCGTCGAGCGTGATCAGCCGCGCCAGCAGCTCCTTCGCTTCCTCTCCCGCTTCAAGGGATCGAGCGGCATCGTCTATTGCCTGTCGCGCGCTAAGGTCGAGGACACGGCGGAATGGCTGAACGCGCAAGGCGTGCGCGCGCTTCCCTATCATGCCGGAATGGACCGCGTCCTGCGAGACGCCCATCAGGACGCCTTCCTGAAGGAGGAGAATCTTTGCCTCGTCGCGACGGTCGCCTTCGGCATGGGAATCGACAAGCCGGATGTCCGCTACGTCGCCCATCTCGATCTGCCGGGCTCGGTCGAAGCCTATTATCAGGAGACCGGGCGCGCGGGTCGGGACGGGTTGCCCTCCGAGGTCTGGATGGCCTATGGCATGGCCGATGTCATCCAGCGTCGGAGGATGATCGACGAGGGCGGTGCAGCGGAGGAGATCAAGCGCATCGAGCGGGCGAAGCTCAATGCGTTGCTTGCAATCTGCGAGACCGTGGGCTGCCGACGGCAGGCGATCCTTGCGCATTTCGGCGAGGCGCATCCCGGCCGCTGCGGCCATTGCGACACCTGCCTGAAGCCGGTCGAGACCTGGGACGGTACCGAAGCCGCAATCAAGGCACTTGCAGCTGTCTATCGGACCGGCGAGCGCTTCGGTGCCGGCCATGTGATCGATGTGCTTATGGGCACGGTCAACGAGAAAACCGAGCGCTTCGGTCATGTCGATATGCCGGTCTTCGGTGCCGGCAAGGACCTGCCGGCACGAACGTGGCAATCGGTGTTCCGGCAGTTGCTCGCCGCCGGCCTCGTCCGGGTTGATCATTCCGCTTTCGGGGCACTCCAGCTCGAGCCGGAGGCCCGCGCCGTCTTCAAACGCGAGCGCCAGGTGTTCTTCCGCAAGGACAGGCCGACCTCGGGCAAGGCCGCCCGAACGGCGAAATCCGGCGCGCAGCGCGAGAGAGCCGATCTCGCCGGCTCCGATCTCGAGCTTTTCGAGCGCCTGCGCGTCGAGCGGTTCTCGATCGCCAAGGAATTGAACGTGCCGCCCTATGTCGTCTTCCCGGATACAACGTTGATCGCACTGGCGAAGCAGCGCCCGCGGGATTTCGATGACCTCCTCGATATTCCCGGTATCGGCGAAAGCAAGCGCGAGCGCTACGGCGAGGCATTCCTGGCCGTCATTGACGGCTATCTAGATGGGTAGGCAGTCTCTACCGGTGCCGCATGCATCGATCGCTCCACGGCTTACTGATCGTTATTTGCAGGCAACTGTCTCGGCTTTTCACGAGAGGCCATAGTAGCCGAGCAGCGCCTTTTCCAGAATTACGCCGCCAGCTTGGAGACCGACGTTCCACGCTCCGGAGGCCGCTTTACCGAGCATTTTACCAACCCATTGACCTACCTTTGGTCCGTACTTCTTATCAGCACCGATCTGCGGTTCACTTGTGATTGCTGCCTCAAGTTCTTTGATGTCGTCTTCGCCAATTCCCTGCCGCATTAATTGCTGACGTAGATCACCGAAATTGCCTTGATTGACTGTGATGTTAACGGTGGCGTTGTCAGCATTGCCAACTACGCCCGCATTGCCGTTGATCGTCGTGTTGAATATCTGATTGACCGTCTTTTCTACGGAAGGCTCCTTCATCGTAATTCCGCCGACTTCACCCGCGTTTGGATATTTCTTTGATAACGCCAACGCGAATTCAAGGACTCGATTGCGAACAGCGTCAACGATACCCAGTACCGATGGAGAGGGAACCTCGCCCCAAAACTGGGAGACGTTATAACTGCTATCAAAGATGCCCTTCCGTTCCAGAACGAGTGCATAATTGTCGAAGTTGACAACCAACGTGTCAGAATCTTTGATTTTATCCTCGCTGATTGTCGCGATCGCCTGGCGGCACTTGAAGGTACCAATGTCGCTGTCCCCTGCTGCCTTAGCCACGAGGGCCTGCGGGACCGGTTGGTTGGTGACGGTGTATACAAGGTTGGTAAGGTTTGCTTTGAAGTGCATGGGTATGCGTCGGTAGTCAGGAACTTCAACGTCCTTCGGATAGCCATTCAGTTCGTGGCGAACCCAATCCTCGAGCAAATTGCTATCCAGGTTGTGGGCGAGGACCAAGCACTTACGGAGAAGTGTCGAGGCAGGAGTAGTATCCGAAATCGCGTCGCGCTGTATCTCAACAAGCAAGCCCATTTTTCACCCCAGGTTGTACCCTGCGAATTTAGGTATATCCGGGTTGGTCCACCAGGGCTGGTGCGCAATTATCCCCTATGACTTTCACGGATCGAGAGGTGATCGATCCGCATCTCGCGAACAAAAATGTCGCCTGAGGCGCTCCATGTGACAGAAAGCGCCTCTGTACGATGGCCGCGCGAAAGCCTCTGTCGTTTTCGTCTGTCAGTGCGTCTCGCGCGGGAAATTGCTGCAAGGGACGGGCTCTCGTGCTAGTCGTCTAGCGTTCCATCGAAGTTCGAAATCGACCTTCGTGAGAGCCGATGCGCAGATCCAGGAGCGAGGGTGACCGCAGCGTGTGCGAAAGGCGCGGTGCCCTGGCTTGAAACGTCCTTCTTACAGCGAGAGTGGCCAGCCATGACCTCAGCCTTTCTGTCCCATCTTCGTTCCGAGCTCGAAGGCCTGAAGTCGGCCGGCCTCTACAAGTCCGAGCGGGTGATCACCTCGAAGCAGGGGGGTGAAATCGAGGTGGCTTCGGGTGACCGAGTGCTGAACTTCTGCGCCAACAACTATCTCGGCCTGGCGGATAACCAAGAGCTTGCCGAGGCCGGCAAGAAGGCGCTCGATCGCTACGGCTACGGCATGGCGTCGGTGCGCTTCATCTGCGGCACGCAGGAAGAGCACAAGCAGCTCGAAGCGCGCATCTCCTCTTTCCTCGGAATGGAGGATACGATCCTTTATTCCTCCTGCTTCGACGCCAATGGCGGGCTGTTCGAGACGTTGCTCGGAGAGGAAGACGCGGTCATTTCCGACGCGTTGAACCACGCTTCGATCATCGACGGCGTGCGGCTCTCCAAGGCGAAGCGCTTCCGCTACGCCAATAACGACATGGCGGCGCTCGAGGAGGAGTTGAAGAAGGCCGAAGGCTGCCGCTTCAAGCTGATCGCCACTGACGGCGTCTTCTCGATGGACGGCATCGTCGCCAACCTTAAGGGCGTGTGCGATCTCGCCGAGAAATACGACGCTATGGTGATGGTCGACGACAGCCATGCGGTCGGTTTCGTCGGCAAGCACGGCCGCGGCTCCGCCGAGCATTGCGGCGTCGAGGGCAGGATCGATATCACCACCGGCACGCTGGGTAAGGCGCTCGGCGGCGCTTCGGGCGGCTACACTTCGGCCAAGGCCGAAGTCGTCGAATGGCTGCGGCAGCGCTCGCGGCCCTATCTTTTCTCCAACACGCTGGCGCCCGTCATCGCCGCTGCGTCGCTCAAGGTCTTCGATCTGATCGAGAACGGCGACAAGCTGCGCGAACGGCTTTATGCGAATGCGGCATTGTTCCGCGCTGAAATGTCGAAGCTTGGCTTTACGCTTGCCGGCGAGGGGCACCCGATTATTCCCGTAATGCTCGGTGACGCGGCGCTCGCGCAGGAGATGGCCGCCCGGATGCTCGACAAGGGCGTCTATGTCATCGGCTTCTCATTCCCGGTGGTGCCGCGGGGGCAGGCGCGCATCCGCACCCAGATGTCGGCCGCCCACAGTGAGCAGGATGTCCGGCGCGCGATCGCGGTCTTCGAAGAGGTCGGTCGCGAACTTGGGGTGATTTGAGGAGTTAGGGTGAGGGGCGAGTGAGGATCTTGCGATGACGAACATGATGAAGGCGCTGGTCAAGACGAGACCGGAAGTCGGGCTCTGGATGGAGCGGGTTCCGGTGCCGGAAGTAGGCCCCAACGATGTCTTGATCCGGGTGAAGAAGTCGGCGATCTGCGGCACCGACGTTCACATCTGGAACTGGGACCAGTGGGCGCAGAAGACGATCCCCGTGCCGATGGTCGTCGGCCACGAGTTCATGGGCGAAATCGCCGAAGTCGGCTCGGCCGTTACCAAGTATCACGTGGGTGAACGCGTCTCCGGCGAAGGCCACATCGTCTGCGGCAAGTGCCGCAATTGCCGGGCGGGCAGGGGGCACCTCTGCCGCAACACGCTTGGCGTCGGCGTCAACCGTCCGGGCTCCTTCGGGGAGTTCGTCTGCATCCCGGAATATAATGTCGTGTCGATCCCCGGCGATGTACCGGATGAGATCGCCGCCATCTTCGATCCCTTTGGTAATGCCGTGCACACGGCGCTTTCCTTCGATCTCGTCGGAGAGGACGTGCTCGTCACCGGGGCGGGCCCGATCGGCATCATGGGTGCCATGGTTGCCAAGCGCTCTGGCGCGCGCAAGGTGGTCATCACCGATATTAACCCGACGCGCCTCGAACTCGCCCGCAAGGTCGGCATCGACTATGTCGTCGATGCGTCCAAGGAAAACCTCGCCGACGTGATGCGATCGATCGGCATGACCGAAGGTTTCGATGTCGGTCTCGAAATGTCGGGCGCGGCGCCGGCGTTCCGCGACATGATCGACAAGATGAACAACGGCGGCAAGATCGCCATTCTCGGCATCGCGCCGGCGGGCTTCGAGATCGACTGGAACAAGGTCATCTTCAAGATGCTCAACCTGAAGGGCATCTACGGTCGCGAAATGTTCGAGACCTGGTACAAGATGATCGCCTTCGTCCAGGGCGGGCTGGATCTCTCCCCGGTCATCACCCACCGGATCGGCATCGACGATTTCCGCGAGGGGTTCGAGGCGATGCGGTCCGGAAATTCCGGTAAGGTCGTAATGGACTGGTAGGCGCCGCGGACGCGCTCATGCCGTCACCAGGGACGGTCGGTGTGCAAGTCCGAACTGGACTCGATCTCGTGGTAAGGCGGGCCGCAGATTGCTCCAGCGGCCCGAAAGCCGGCGCCACCCTTGTCTTTTTTTTGACCGCTCCTACATGTTGAGCGAAAGCTGATAAACAGCGCAAAAACCCGCGGAGAAGCGTTTTTTGCCGATTTACGCGGTTTTTCACCGGAAATGCTTGACGGGATCAAAAATTCTGGGAATCACCATTTCAAGCAGAAATGGCGACACGGTACGGCGGATAGGAAAATCATGCCTGAGACGTTTCAGTGGCAGAGCTGTCGAAGCTTGCCGCTCAACCGCGATCGCAGTCGTGGTTAATCAGGAATTAAACATCATCCCGTTACGTCAGGGGAAATGATTCGGTAGCGGGTGCGCGGCGCCCGAACCACGAAGCGGCATTGGCACCAGGCGCACGCTGGTTGCGACAAGGAAAGCGACGAATACATGGCAACTAAAGTCAAAGAAAACGAAGAAGCAGACGTTGAACGCGAAGGCGCTCCGGACGGCCCGCTTCTCGACCTTTCCGACGACGCTGTCAAGAAGATGATCAAGGCCGCCAAGAAGCGCGGCTATGTGACGATGGACGAACTGAATTCTGTCCTGCCGTCCGAGGAAGTCACCTCCGAACAGATCGAAGACACGATGGCCATGCTCTCCGACATGGGCATCAATGTCATCGAAGATGAAGAAGCCGAGGAAGCCGGCGGTGGCGGCGACGACGAAGACGGCGCTGATGACGGTGACAGCGAAGGCGGTGAACTCACCACCTCCACCGGTACCGCGCTTGCGACCGGCAAGAAGAAAGAACCGACCGATCGCACCGACGATCCGGTGCGCATGTATTTGCGCGAAATGGGTTCGGTCGAACTTCTCTCCCGCGAGGGCGAAATTGCGATCGCCAAGCGCATCGAGGCCGGCCGCGAGACGATGATTGCCGGGCTCTGTGAGAGCCCTCTTACCTTCCAGGCGCTGATCATCTGGCGCGATGAACTGAACGAAGGCCAGACGCTTCTGCGCGAGATCATCGATCTCGAAACGACCTATTCCGGTCCCGAGGCGAAGGCTGCTCCGCAGTTCCAGAGCCCGGAAAAGATCGAGGCTGACCGCAAGGCGGCCGAAGAGAAGGAAAAGGTGCGCAGGACGCGTGTTGCCGCTGCCAATGACGACGACATCACCAATGTCGGCGGCGATGGCCAGCCGCCCGAGGAAGAAGAAGAGGACGATGATGAATCGAACCTCTCGCTCGCCGCGATGGAAGCGGAACTGCGCCCGCAGGTGATGGAAACGCTCGACATCATCGCCGAGACCTACAAAAAGCTTCGCAAGCTGCAGGACCAGCAGGTGGAAGCACGCCTTGCCGCGACCGGTACGCTGTCGCCGGCGCAGGAGCGCCGTTACAAGGAGCTGAAGGACGAGCTGATCAAGGCGGTGAAGTCGCTGTCGCTCAACCAGAACCGCATCGATGCGCTGGTAGAGCAGCTTTACGACATTTCGAAGCGCCTGATGCAGAACGAAGGCCGGCTGTTGCGCCTTGCAGAATCTTACGGCGTCAAGCGCGACTCGTTCCTGGAACAGTATTCGGGCGCCGAGCTCGACCCGAACTGGATGAAGTCGATCAGCAATCTCGCCGGCAAGGGCTGGAAGGAGTTTGCCAAGGCCGAGAACCAGACGATCCGGGATATCCGCCAGGAGATCCAGAATCTCGCGACCGAAACCGGCATTTCCATCGCCGAGTTCCGCCGCATCGTTTCCATGGTCCAGAAGGGCGAGCGCGAAGCGCGCATCGCCAAGAAGGAAATGGTCGAGGCCAACCTGCGTCTCGTCATTTCGATTGCCAAGAAGTATACGAACCGCGGCCTGCAGTTCCTGGATCTCATCCAGGAAGGCAACATCGGCCTGATGAAGGCGGTCGACAAGTTCGAGTACCGCCGCGGCTACAAGTTCTCGACCTATGCCACCTGGTGGATCCGGCAGGCGATCACCCGTTCGATCGCCGACCAGGCCCGCACGATCCGCATTCCGGTGCACATGATCGAGACGATCAACAAGATCGTCCGTACCTCGCGCCAGATGCTGCACGAGATCGGTCGCGAGCCGACGCCGGAGGAATTGGCCGAAAAGCTCGCCATGCCGCTCGAGAAGGTGCGCAAGGTGCTGAAGATCGCCAAGGAACCGATCTCGCTCGAAACGCCGGTCGGTGACGAGGAAGATTCACACCTCGGCGATTTCATCGAGGACAAGAACGCGCTCTTGCCGATCGACGCCGCCATCCAGGCGAACCTGCGTGAAACGACGACCCGCGTTCTCGCTTCGCTGACGCCGCGCGAAGAGCGTGTTCTGCGCATGCGCTTCGGCATCGGCATGAACACGGACCACACGCTCGAAGAGGTCGGCCAGCAGTTCTCGGTCACCCGCGAACGTATCCGCCAGATCGAAGCGAAGGCGCTGAGAAAGCTCAAGCATCCGAGCCGTTCGCGCAAGCTGCGCTCGTTCCTCGACAGCTAAGCGCTACAGAGACGTCGAAAAAGCCGGGCCTCGCGCCCGGCTTTTTTGTGGCCATCTTTCTGGCTTTTGCGGACGCACCCGTTCCGGCCGCGCTTGTTCACCCATGACCACGGGACTATACTTTGCGGCTCGCAGCGAGCCCGCGACGCAGGAGAGGACGCACCGCGGGCGTGAACCGAGAGCGCCCATGCGATAACGCATCATCGGCGCGCGAATGAGTTAGAGCGGGATGCGGGCCGCGTACTCTTTTCCTCATCCCGCTAGTCCTTTGAATCCAGAGCATTTTGTTCGCTTTCATCCGAAAGCGGGATGCTCTGTGGGAGGTGTGAGATGACCACTTATGTCGTGCTTCTCAATTGGACCGAGCAAGGTATCAAGAATGTACGCGAGTCTCCGAAGCGGCTGGATGCTGCCAAGAAGGTGCTTTCCGAAATGGGCGGGTCCTTCAAGGACTTCTATCTGACCATGGGCGAATACGACATGGTCGCAGTCTGCGAAGCGCCCGACGACGCGGTTGCCGCACGGTTTGCGTTGACTCTTGGGATGAACGGCAATGTGCGCACCCGCACATTGAAGGCATTTCCGGAAGCTGCCTATCGTGAACTGATCGGCACGCTCGGCTAGATTGCGTCGTTTCAAGGAGTTGGATCATCTCACCGTTTCATTGAAACGGTGAGATGATTTCGGCGTCGATGCTCCGGCGGGGCGGCGCTTCCATCTTGCGACTGACTGACATGCCATTGACGCGTGGAAGGGCGATCTGCGTCAAAGCGCGCCGTTGCCCGACAGGATTTGCGCCGCGCCGCGGATCGCGTTGCGAAAGGCGTCGTCGAAGCTGACGCCGCGGATTTGCCACCGGTGCATCTTCCCGGCGCTCGCCAGTTGCCAGTCGGCAATCCAGCCGAGCGCCTCGTTGTTCCAGGACATCGTACCGGCGAGCGCGACATCGCCGCCGATCTTTTCTGCCAGCCGTTCAAGCTGCACCGCCCCTTCCCTCGACACGACGCCGGGGCCGAGCCTTTCCAGTGCAAGCGTTTTCCGCGTCGGCAGCCTTGCTTCAAGCGCGAGAGGTACGGTCGCTGCGGCGAGCGACTCGGCCATGTAGGGGCTCTCGCCGCCATCGTTTGTCAGCATGAAACTGCGCTTCTGGTCGTGGACGGCGAGAAGGACGGCAATCCTTGGGCGCGGCTGCGGCCAGGGCCTGCTTCCCAGCGCGTCGAGCAGCCGGTCGATCGTAGCCGGCTCGTAACGACAGGTCAGGTCATGCGGCCGGTCGTGCGTGCCCTGTTCGTCGTGGATCGGGATACCCTCCAGCCGATCGCGATAGGCAAAGGACGCGACGAAGCTGCCGGCACGTTCAAGGAGCGGGGTGAACGCCGGAGCGGCAAGCAAACGCTGGTCGCCCGAGACCTTGACCAGGACTTCGCCCAGGCATTCGCGAAAGCCGAGTTCCCGGTTCTTCTCGCCGGTGCCGGTGACAATCGCGTCGCTCGTGTAAAGATCCTGTGCCATCGCGGAAGAGATCACACCGGTAAGCATGGCGAGCAACGGCAAGACGGCTGTCATTCTGGCGGTCATTCAACTTCGCCTCAAAACCGATCCTTAAGATTTACGCTTTATCAATCTCTCGCAAACGAGAGGTTCCGCGATGCGTTGCGTTTTTGTCGTCGTCCTCCTGTTGCTGGCCGGCTGCGGAACGGTGCCGAAAGACACCCGGAACGCCTGCGCGGTTTTCGAGCAGCGAGACGGTCTTTTCAACAGTTGGCGCCGGGCCGCCTACGCGGCGGAGCGCGAATATGGCGTGCCCGTTCCGGTGCTGATGGCAACGATCTACACGGAGTCCGGTTTCCAGCACAACGCAAGGCCGCCGCGCACAAAGCTCTTCGGCTTCATCCCCTGGACGCGTGTCTCTTCCGCCTATGGATATTCGCAGGCGCTCGACGGCACCTGGGCGCGCTACCAGACCGAAACCGGACGCTGGACGGCACGCCGGACGGATTTCGCTGACGCGATCCGCTTCATTGCCTGGTACCACAATCAAAGCCACCAGCAGAACGGCATCGCGCTCAACGACCCTTATCGGCTCTACATTGCCTACTACCACGGCCATGGCGGCTACGCGCGCGGAAACTGGAGCCAAACGGCGCAGACCGGCGCAAAGCGCGCCTCCGGCATGGCGGCGCTTTACGCGCAGCAACTGCGCGGCTGCAGTTCGTAGCAATCGGCGCGTTCGGCGCCATTCGCCCACACGCCAGCAAATGCGACCTCCTCCTCGTGGATGGATGACAAAAAATCATCATCGGCTGTCGGAACCTTTCCGCTTCGCTCGTCCTTTGCCTGTCCAGCCAAATAGGAGGAAATGAAATGGCCTATGTTGATGGTTTTCTCGTCGCGGTGCCAAAAGCGAAGGTCGAGGACTACAAAGCGCTCGCGCGCCGGGCGGGCGAGGTGTGGAAGGAACATGGTGCACTCAACTATGTCGAGTGCCTGGCGGACGACGTACCCTATGGAGAATTGACGTCCTTTCCGCGCGCGGTGCAGGCGAAGGACGACGAGACGGTCGTTTTCTCCTGGGTCGTCTACGCGTCGCGCCAGGATCGTGACGCGACCGTTGCCAAGGTCATGGCCGATCCGCGGCTTCAGGGTGACGAGTGGAAGTCCATCTTCGACGGCAAGCGCCTGATTTATGGGGGCTTCGAACCGTTCTTAGAGCTGTAGCGGGCAGGGGCCGCGCTTCCCCGGCAGGCAGGGTCGGGCCCTTTCACTTTGCTCTTTCCCGCGTGCGGTGCGCCGAATTTTGACCTCTTGGATATTTTTCCTAAGTTTATTCCATTGAGGGATGTGTTCGCCGCACGGGAAGAGCCGCAAATGCCGCAGACTATCATCACCATCGCCACCCGTGGCCAGGGACTCTACGAGTTCACCGATGCTGCCGCCGATTTCGTGCGGCAATCAGGCGTCGCGGAGGGACTCCTCACCGTATTCGTCCGTCACACGTCCGCTTCCTTGCTCATCCAGGAAAACGCCGACCCGGATGTAAAACGTGATCTCAGCGAGTTCTTCGGTCGCCTAGTACCGCCGTCCTCCGATCCTTCGATGCGCTGGATCGCGCACACCCAGGAGGGACCGGACGACATGCCGGCGCATATAAAGGCGGCGCTCACGCAGGTCTCGCTCGGCATCCCGGTAAGCGGTGGGCGCATGATGCTCGGCACCTGGCAGGGGCTCTATCTGTTCGAGCATCGCGATCGCCCGCACCGGCGCGAAATCGTTCTGCATCTCGGCGCGTGATCGGCGCTCAACTGAGTCCTGCTCCGGCTGGCCATTCTGCGGTACAGTAAGTGACCACACAGCTTCGGGGAAAGACGATGACAGACGTGCAGACCATCGCCAGCCGTTTCATCGAGGCCGTCAACGGCCGAGATTTCGATGCGCTTTCCCGCCTCGTCGACGAAGATGTCGCCCTTGATTCGCTGACCGGCCAGCGAACTGTGGGCGTCGGCCCGCTGAGAACCTGGATCATGAACTATCTGAGCCATTTCGACGAGACGTTCAGCGATATCGTGCTGATGCATGACGCCTTCGGGCAGCGCGTCGCCGCCGATATGACCGCGCGCGGCACCTATCGCAAGACCATGCCGGGCTTTCCCGAGGCCTCGGGCCAGAGCTACGCCATTCCGAGCGTTTTTATCTTCGAAATCGAGGACGGCGTCATCACGCGCCTCAGCCACTATCGCAATCTCCGCATCTTCGAGCGGGAACTGGCGAGCTGAGCCGTCTCCACGCGTAACATACTGAATGTCTGCGTGTTTTCTCCTTGGACCGGCTCCGGGGCGAAGAGATACGGCGGGCCGACGCATCGCTTTGCTTGTCGCTTCGTCTTTGCGCGGTTCATCTACCTGAACGGTGCATGAACGGAGGGTTCCGGTATCGTTCAGTTTATCCGGTCTATGGTTGGCTCAATCGTCGAGAGCGGTAATCGCCAATTTAGAATCCTTCGTACACCGGAGAAACGCTATGAAGAAATTCCTCGTCAATGCCGCGGTTGCTGCCGTCATAGGGCTGACTGGTCTTGCGGGTGCAGCCACCACGGCTTCTGCTGAATCGCTCATATTCCAATTCGGCTCGCCGCGCGGCGTCGATGTCCAGTACCGTGACTATGACCGCTATGACCGCTATAGCGACGAGGGTGATTGGCGCCGGGATCGCCCCCGCTGGGGCGGTGAGCGCCGCGGCCGCTGTGACCGGTGGCTTGCCGTTGAAAAGGCACGTGATCTCGGTCTACGCCGGGCCCATGTCGCCAATGTCGCGCGGCGCAAGGTTATCGTCGAGGGCCGCCGCCACGGTTACCGCGAGGCAATCATCTTCGCGAATGTGCGTGGATGCCCGGTGATCGGCCGCTGGTAAGCTGCCGGATTTCCGCACCGTCTTCCCCGGCCGTCGGAAATGCGCCCCTCACGGCAACCGTGAGGGGCGTTTGATTCGAAAAGCCCGATGCAATTCGCCGGGGGCTTTGTCGCTGGCCATCGCGCGAAGGGGGCCCGGCGGAGTGTTCCTTCTCCGTGCCGGGCCAAACGCTTCACTGCTCGATGGCGAAAGTCACGTTGACGGTGACGTTGTAGGCATTTTCGCCGGTCGCGATCGGAACGGCATCGGCGGCGAATTCCTTGGCCATGGTGCGCGCCACCGGAAGCGGTTCCGGGCGGGGAGCCTGTTCCGAAATCTCGATCAGCCGGCCGAGCGAGACGCCGGCCGCCTCCGCCAGGACCTTCGCCTTGACGATCGCGTCGGCGACCGCCGCCTTGCGGGCCTCGGTGATGACTTCGTCGGGCTTGTCCTTGGTGAATTCGATGCCGCCACCCTGGTTGATGCCAAGCGTCACGGACTTGTCGAGGACTTCGCCGAGATTGCTCAGATCGCGCACGCGCACGGTGACACCGTTGACGACCTGATAGCCGATGAGTTCCGGCGGCCGGTTGCTGCCGTCGTTGCCCTGCGGCGGGTAGTTGTATTGAGGGTTGATGGAGAAGCCGCTCGTCTGCAGGTCGCGCTCGGCAATGCCGCCCTGCTTGAGTGCCGAGAGCACGTCTGCCATCGCCTTATTGTTGGCGTCGAGCGCCTCGCGCGCGGTCTTTGCATCCTTGACGACGCTCAATTGCACGATCGCCATGTCGGGTGCTGCGGTTGCGCGGCCCTCACCGGAGACCTTGATCAGCGCCTGGCGGCCCCGAATCCCCTCGGGACGCCCGTTGCCGCCGCTCTTGCTATCATTGCCTTCAGCCGCCACAGCGGCGGCCGCAAAAGCGCCCGCAAAGGCGGCGGCCATGGCAGCGACATGAACCGTGCGGGCGATGCGTGTAGAAATCATGGTTATTTCTCTCCGGTTGTTTTATGCCGAACTCTTGCTTATCGATTGTGTAGGCATTGCGGCAATGGCTTGTCGTCAAATAGGTTTTCCGCTAGAGCCATTGCGACCCGCGAATTACCATTGGTTCGCGGTCAACCGGCAGATGACCGGCACGGGCCTGTAGCTCAATGGTTAGAGCCGGCGGCTCATAACCGCTTGGTTGGGGGTTCGAGTCCCTCCGGGCCCACCATTTCTTTTAAAAATCAAATGGTTACGAGGTGGTTTTCTATAGAAAACTAGAAAACTTGGAAAACTCTTAGAAAGCCTAGAACTGGCTTACTTCTTCGGCCCGAGCGGCGCGGTGCCGGTATGGCCGTGATAGAACGCCGGTCGTCGAAGACCTCGAATTCGGCGGTGAGCCGTTTGGCCAGCCGCTTCGCGATATGGCGAGTGCGCAAAGCCTCGCAGGAAGGCGAATAGCTCACGCTCGCCGACGCAACGCCTTTAGGTTCGTCGCTATAAAGCATTAGGTCCGTCGCTATCCAGCAGTTCGTTCAGCAGCTTCTCTCTGTCGATCATGTCAAACTCGCGGATCATGTAGAGAACCCTCAACCCTTCCATTACTGCCAAGTGGCTCTTAGGGTCCACTTGACGCACTTTGCACCAGTCATGAACGACCTGCTCCACAAGCACGGCCTCAGTCTCTTTCGTTGGCGAAATCTTTCTTGCTGAGCGCTTGGGCATTGCGGCTCCCTCCGGTCCCTGTGTGAACTATTGTCGCTTCTCGCGTTGACTAGGGTACCTTCGAACGCTCTTGACGGTTCGGTTCGGCAACAGCGTTGTCGTTTCAGTGTGGATTTGGTGCGGATGCCTGGGGGACATATACAACGACGTCTTGGTTTTTGTCGTCCAACAGCGCGCCTCCGACCAGCAGATAAGCCGTAAGAGCGAACATCGAAAGGAGCATTATGCCCAACGGCAGACCAGTTGATGCCCTTCGTTCCGGTTGTCCATAAATGTCATGCATCACGCGTTCCTTTCGGCGGGGCAAGCCGAGGCGATGGAGGCCCAGACCGTCTGGAAGGGACGTCAACAGGCCGCTCCAGGAACTCCACACGCCCTGAGCGGCGAACTCTATGCTCTATGGATGGTTCCGCGCTCGAAAGCGATTAGGACCTTTGCGGGCCGCATTGGACCTAAGTCCCACTTTCTAACCCGTTGTGATCGTGGCAATGTTGCAGGCGGTTACACGAGGGAACATGCCTCGCGAGGGACCAGGCCACCAGTGACATCGCCTTCAAGACCGGACGAAGTCCCAGCGGCCGATGTTCCAAGCAAGCGATGCTGTAACCCCGGGCTCGGCAGCGTCGGTCGCCGGGCCCTTTGCTTTCTGCCGGCATAAACCGGCGGGCTTCTCGTTAATAACCTTCTCGACCAGCCCGACTGAAAACTTCGCTCAGCTCGGGCGGATCTTGCGATGGATAAAGAGGAGTGGCATCTCGGCCAAAAGATAGCGCCTGACGGCCACCTAAAGGCGAGTACCGCGAGTAGAAAGCGCGATGCCAGCCCAAGAGTTGGGAGCTGACATCGCCAATTGCCGGCCCTGATTGGACCAGCAGCCTCCGTGAGGGTCGCTATTAACAGCGCGACCCATCCTCAAAAGATTATATTCGGCGCATCGTTCCGTAGTTGAAGGCCCGTAGGACCTTTGGCGATCTGTGCCGGACTAAAGTCCCATAGATCGAACCGGCTAATACCCTAGCTTTTTTAGGGTCGTCGATGACAAACACCTACAAGAACCTAACTGTGTTGCAGACGATTTAGGGCGCGGGCCCTTAGCAAGAGACGCGTGGGCCCTCGCCTGTCGATAGTCCCTCCGGGCCTACCACTTCCGTTTTACATCAACAAGATCGGCTCGCCGGTCGGCAAGGATACGTTCGATCCGACCCGGCCCGTCGTAAACTTGCGTGATCGCCCCGGTGTTCCGGACGATCTCGCCCGCGCAATCCTGTTTCTGGTCTCCGCCGATTCCGACTTCATCGACGGCACGACGCTTTTCGTCGACGGCGGCGTTTCCGCGCTCATGCCCGGCAGCGAATAGCGATCAATGGATGCACCTTATCGGTCGAGTTCGGGATAGATCCGATCGAGAAATCCCGGTCTGAGCTTTTCGCCGATCAGGCAGTCGGCGCCGGGCGTCGTGGCCGTGAGTTGCAGGGTGGCCGGCGGGGGCAGGCCACTCACTTCGAGGATCAGTTTCTGGCGGATCGCGATCGCGAAATCCTCCGGTTCATGGACCGGCAGCACGAAGGATCCCGGTCCGCCGATGACGCATTGCGCGTAGTACTGGTCGAGCGGTCCGGTTGAGACCGAGGGGCGGATGAGGATCGCAAGCCCGTTGATGATGATGCCGCGGGCAATTGTCCCATCGCGGGCGGGCGTGACCGGCGGGCCGGTATTGTTCGGCCCGTCGCCGGATATGTCTATCACCCGGCGTGCGCCCGAAAAGGCATTGGAATCGATCAGGTTCGTGCCGAACAGGATGGCATTGGAGATCGACGTGCCGCGGCGCGTGCCGACCGGCCGCGCCTCGACCTTGGCGGCGAAGGCTTCGGCGTCCTCGGCATCGTCGATGACCTGCCAGGAGACGACCGACTGCTCGTTCACGAGCCCCGCCCACTCGAAATAGCCGATCGCGATTCGCCCGAGTAGGCCGCCCCTGACCGCGTTGATGAAGTCCGGATGCCGCAGTGCCTGGAGATAGCCGGACCGCTGCACCCGCGCCTCTTCCATGTCCATCGATCCGGACATGTCGACGGCCAGCACCAGCTCCACATCGACATCCGCCGGCATGGCGGCCGATTGGATCGGACTCCCACTAAGGGCCAGGATCAATGCCAACGTGCTCAACATCGCATCAACCGTTACTGCGGATGGTCGCTTCGGGGCTGGATGCGGAATAATTTGAGGCGGTCTGCCCGCACCCTGCGCTTCAAAAATCGATCACATCTGTGAGTTTGGATTGCATCACGCCAAAATCAAGGCATCGGGAAGAATGTAGCACAGGATTGGCGTTGCGTGACCGTTGCGAACGATCACCCCTACAATATTCGGTGATCGCCGATACGCTGCTTGCCCGATTTTGCCCTTGAAGGAATTCTATCGCCGGGCGAAAGCATAGCCGCTGTGCATGATGCCTTAAATCGGAATCGGTTTAAGGACAAAATCATGCGCCAATCCAAAGTGCTACAGCGACCCTTGCGCGTCCGATTGGACGTGCGGCGCTGTAGATATCGCCGACGCAGCGGGCACGAAGGCTGCGCCTCGCGAAAGCGCGTCAGACGGGACCTCAAATGCTGCAATCCACCTCGAATACGGACATTGTGCGGATCAATCGCCTGCAACGCGCCGCGTTTGGCTATTTTCTCCGATATTCCGATGCCGGGACAGGTCTCGTTGCGGACACATCGCGCGAGGGATCGCCATCGAGCATCGCCGCCACAGGCTTCGGGCTTGCCTGCTATCCGGTCGCTGTCGAGCGTGGCTGGGTCAGCCGCCCAGAGGCTGCGCATCGTGTGCTGACGGCACTGCGTTTTCTCGCGGCCAGCAGACAGGGAAGCGATGCACGCGCCACTGGCTACCGTGGCCTCTATTATCATTTCCTCGATATGCGAACCGGCGAGCGAAGCTGGAACTGCGAGCTTTCGACCATCGACAGCGCGCTGCTCTTGGCCGGCATGCTGACGGCGGCCGCCTATTTCTCGGAGCGGAGGCGAGACGAGATCGAGATCTGCAGCCTTGCCGACCGGCTCTTCGAGCGGGCGGACTGGGCATGGGCGCTCAATCGCGGCGACACGCTGGCGATGGGCTGGCGGTCGCCCGGCCGGTTTCTCAGGCATCGCTGGCGCGGATACAGCGAGGCGTTGTTGCTTTATGTACTGGCGCTCGCCGCGCCGCGCCACGCAATCGCACCCGAGAACTACGGCGCCTTCACCGCGGCTCATGAATGGCTCACGATCGGCGACGCGCGGCATCTTCATGCGGGTGCGCTTTTCATTCACCTCTTTCCCCATGCCTGGATCGATTTTCGCGCCATTCGCGATGCCGAAATGCGCAAGACGGCGAGCGACTACTTTGAGAACACCCGTCGGGCCATTGCGCTCCAGCGCACGCATGCAGAGGAAAATCCCGGCGCGTTCGCCGGCTATTGCCGCGATCTCTGGGGCTTCAGCGACTGCCACGCGCCGAAAGGTCGATTGCGGCTTCGTGACGGCCGCTGGCAGCGGATGCTCGGCTACGCGGCACGCGGCGCGCCCTTCGGCGCCGACGACGGTACGCTCGTGCCCTGGGCGCCGCTCGCATGCCTGCCTTTCGAGCCTCAGGCCAGCCTTGACGGCCTCAGCCATATGCTTTCCCGTTATCCGGCGCTGCTGAGCGAGGACCGCCTTCCGGGTGGCTTCAACCCCAGCCTGCCGGGCGAGGGTGCAGAGGGTTGGATTGACGACAGGATCGTCGGGCTTGACCAAGGCCTTTCGGTCATGATGATCGAGAACTGGAGAAGCGGATTGCTCTGGGACATCACGCGCAGCATTCCTGCCTTTTGCCGCGGACTGCGCCGGGCCGGTTTCGAGGGCGGCTGGCTGTCGGCGGGTGGCCTGCAAATCTGAGCGCGACGGAGGCGGGATGGAGAATGCGCGGGAGAAGGGAAACGCCGCGGGCGAGGGGGAACTGAGGGCCGCCGTCGCCTGGCTCGAGGCCGCGTTTCCCGAGGTTGCCTGCTCGCTGGCGCCGGTCGAGAACGTGCAGCTTCCATCGGCGTTCTGGGCCGAGGGGTCGCCCGACGTGGAGACTTGTCTTTCCTACCAGGAGCGCTTCGGCGCGGGGATGGACGACAAGGTGCGGGCGGCGCATCTCATTGCCTTTTATAGCCATCAACTCAGCCTCGCAGCCGCCGCCATCTATCTCTGCAGCGGTCGTGTTCCGGATGTTGCGGGGTTGCGCTTCGAGCAACACGCGCGTCCGCTCAAAGGAGGCGTCGTCGATGCCCGACGATTTCATTTCTACATGGGACTGAGGCAAGTCTCCGCAAGCGACCCCGAGGATGCCGACGCGCTTTTTCACGATCTCTTTGTTGCTCATCTGAAGCCGGTGATCGCACTCTTGAAGCGGCGCTGTGGCCTGTCGCTGCGCGCGCAATGGCGGCTCGCTGCCGACAGTGTCGCAGGCGCCTTTCTCGAAGTCGGACGGCGGCGCGGAACAGAGGCGGAGGCGATCGCGCAGGCGCTCGCGATCGTCAGGCGTTCGGGGTCGCCGCTCCATTCCGATGCGCTTTGCTACGAGATGATCGAAGTCGCCGCGGCGGGCGGGAAAAATCTTTCGCGGATCTACAGGATGCGCGGCGGGTGCTGCCTCTACTACCGCACGGACGGCGGCAGCTATTGCGACAGCTGCGTATTGCTCGAGCCTGATGCCCGACGCGAGCGATTGCGGGCGCATTTGTTGGAGGCTGCTCGCGATCAAATAGGGTGAGTGTTCGGGGCCCTTGTTCGCGGGACGTTCGCCTTCTCCCCGCGAGCGGGGAGAAAAGATTCGCGGCGGCGCCTTGATCCGGTCTCCGTTAGTGCGCGTTGACGAACCGGTCGTTGATGAAGCCGGAAATCACCCCGAGTACGAGCCAGAAGGCAAGGGTGGTCGCAAGCGCGGCGACGGCGAACTCCGCGCCAAGGACGGCGGGCACGTTGCTGGAGATGTCGAGCGGCTGCGGCGCGCCATAGATCTGCGGTGCGGCGATGAGCGCGAGACCCACGACCTTGGCGACCAGTTCGCGGCGCAGCGCCAGCAGATAGAGGCCAACTGCCGAAAGCAGCGCGGTCGCAGCCCACCAGACCTGGCGGTCGCCGAGTTCGGCCGCCGGGAAGCCCGGCAGCTCGGGAGGGAGCCCGATCGCTGGCAGCAAGTGGACGGCAAGCCATCCGAAGGCGCCCCAGAGCGCCCCGTTCGCGAGCGTGATCGGATAGCCGATCACGAGGCTGACGCCGGCAAGCAGCAGCGAAAATCCGGCGCCTGTCACGAGATTGGCGAGAAGCGTGCCGGAGAAGCGGCTCAGGCCGAACATGATGCCGCCTTCCTCGTGCTCGCCCTCATGCTCATGTGCATAGGCCGGCGTGACCGGCGAGAGCGCGGAAAGCGCCGCGCCAAGCGGCGAAGCGCCGATCAGCGACGAATGCTGGTCGTGGCCAACGGCTGCGGGCTCCTGCGTTGCCGGCTGATCCGCCGCCGGCGCTTCGCCCTCATATTTCTCGGCGTGCAGGATCAACGGCACGACGCGCATTTCCTGTGCGGCGGTCATGAAGACGCCGGCAATCAGCCCGGCCACGATGGCGGCCAGAAGTGTCTTGACGATCATTGTCGGTTTTCCTCAATCCGGCGTGCGGCTGCTCGGGAGCGCGGCGCGTCATTCAAGACGCGCGAACGCTGCGCAAGGGCCTCAGCCGGCGCCATTTCCGGTTTCCGTGGATGCAAAACGCCGGCGGAGCACGCCGGAGCGCATGCCAAACGGCAACTCCGCCCGCGTGCTATCCGCCGGAGGAACGATCCGCTTTTGTTCGAGATGGAACGCCAGGTGCGTTCCATGGCATCGATCAGTGGCAGGGGAAGCCGTAGGAATGGCGGGTGTCGTGCGCCGTATCGTGCAGAACGGCCGAATTCGCGAGGCCGGCACCGAAGACGAGGAAGGCGCCGATCAACAGGGCGGAGATGCCCGCGACCAGGCGATCGTTAAGGGAGAGCGAAATGCTCGAAGCTGTAGACGTAGCCATGACAACCTCCGTGATGGCGTTGGGACGTTTCCCGGGTTGGGCACTATGCCCGCATCGCTTGGCAGGTTTCCTGGCTCACGGCGTCAGGTGGTCTTCACCAAGGATTTGCCTCGCCTTCCCAGGATCGAACCGCCCTCTCGCGGTCTTTCCCAGTGGCTTCTTCCGGATCGCTCCGGAACAGCAAATTCACGCCGCTCTACAGTCGCGGGGTCGGCCGTGATTGAGATGCCCAGTTTGGGTCCATCCGTCACGTTCCCGTTTACTCCCGGAACGCGTTCGTTTTCCGGGAACCAATCGATCCCCGATGATTAGGGTCGGCCTCGGGCGATGTCAATTGAACTTGCGGCTTCTGACGTTGCATCCGCGACAAATTCACGAAGGATCATGTGCTTAAAGGCGGCGACGATGCGGTCGCCCTCCGGCCTGTCGACCGAGACTGCGAGCCGCATCGTGCATTCGCCAAGATGCATGATGAGGAAGGCGGCATCGTCGATCCTTTGGCGCGGCGTTTCCGGCTGAACCCTTGCCCAGGTTTCGGCAAGCAAGCGTCCATTGGCCCGGCTTTCGGCGAGTTCGATCTTGCGCAGGGTTCTGTCCGCCTGCATCGCCGACCAGACGTCGCGCATCACCGGCTCGGCGAGAAACATGTCGTAGTAAGTGTCGAAGAGCGCCGAAAAGGCGCTGCGCAACTCGGCGAGGGTAGTGACTTTAGCGAACTCGCTCGCGATGCAGTCCCGGCTGGCGGCATTGTAGCGTTCGGCAAGGGTGCGCACGATCGCCGCCTTGTCGGGAAAGTACTGATAGAGCGAACCGATGGAAATACCGGCCGTCTCCGCGACCTCGCTCATGCGCATGGCGTCGCTGCCTTTTTCCTCGATCAGCCCGGTGGCGCAGGAAAGGATGTGCTCGACGCGCTCGCGGCTGCGCTTCTGGCTCGGCGTGCGGCGCAGGCTTGGTTGCCCTTCCGTTGGCCCGACGGCCGGAGTTTGCTTGTCAATCATGAGTATCACTCACATTTTGCTTGACTCGCAAAATACGAGGATTTATCACATTTGCAAATATGAGGTTTACTCATATTTTATCCAGCAGTTCCGGCTGCAGCCGATACTGGAGTGTTGTGCGATGGTTGCCCTGATACCCGCTCTGGCTTTCGCCGCTATCATCGGATCCGGCCTGATGGCCGGCCTGTTCTTCATCTTCTCGGTGTGCATCATGCAGGCCCTGTCGCGGTTGCCGCCCGAGCAAGGGATTGCCGCGATGAACGCCATCAATGAGGTGATCCAGAATCCGCTCTTTCTCACCGCCTTCATGGGAACGGCGCTTCTGGGGCTGATTCTCGTCGGCGCTGCCTTCTTTTCTGGAGGGCAGGGCAGCTGGTTGCTTGCGGCCGGCGGCCTTGCCTATGTAGTCGGAACGCTGCTGGTGACGATGGTCTTCAATGTGCCGTTGAACGATGCGCTTGCGGCGGCTTCGGGTGAGGCAGCCCGCGAGATCTGGCAGAAGCAATACCTGACCGATTGGGTCTGGTGGAATCACGTCCGGACCGTCACCTCGATTGGAGCGCTGGCGCTCTTCGTGCTCGGCTTCGCGCGGAGCTAGATCGGCTCCGATTTAGGGAAGCATGCGGTAGCCCGCCAGCCGTAGGGCCGGTCTCTCCAAGGCGTCAGCGTCCGGTGTAATGCGCCTCGCGCCGTTCTTTCCAGGCTAGAAGTCCCTCGGCGAGATCATGGCTTGGCACCATGTGCGCGAATTGTTCGCTTTCGTTCAGCAGGCCTTCGCCGATCGTCATGTTGAGACCGCGCGTGACCGCGGTGATGATCGCGGCGGCCGCAAGGGGCGAGTGTCGCGTGATGCGGAGAGCCAGGGCGCGGGCGGAAGCGATGAGGTCGTCGTGCGGCACGATCTTGTTGACGAGTCCCAGCTCGAGCGCTTGGCTCGCGGAAAATTCGTCTCCTGTGAGAAGCAGTTCGAGCGCGCGCTTGCGGCCGGCGAGGCGCGGTAGGCGCTGGGTGCCGCCGAAGGTCGGCGGCATGGCAAGCTTGATCTCCGGCTTGGCAAAGCGCGCCCGGTCGCTGGCGATCGCGAGATGCACGGCTTCGGTGATCTCGCAGCCGCCGCCATAGGCAAGGCCGTTGACGGCCGCGATGACCGGCTTCGGAAAGGCTTCCAGCCGAGCGGTGAGCCTTTGTCCGCGCCGCACGAAATCGCGGACGGCTGCATTTGCCCCCTGCGCTACGCTTCTGGAAAACTCGCGAATGTCGCCGCCGGCCGAAAAGGCGCGTTCTCCGGCGCCAGTGAGGATGACCACCTGGACGGTGTCGTCCACTTCGATCAGGTCGAGGAGGGAAAGAAGCCGATCAATCATTTCGTAGCTCAACGCGTTCAGCTTTTCCGGCCGGTTGAGGGTGAGCAGCGCGACGCCGTCGGCAGCATCGAAAAGGACTGTGTCGGACATGGCGATCTCCGTGGTGTTGACGAGAGGAGGCTAGGCGAGCGATAAGCAAAAGTATATTCACTAGTCGGTATACATGACCATGGCAGCTGCTTCCTCCACCCGCGACCGTATCGTTTCTGCCGCAGCCAAGCTTTTCTATGCGGAGGGCATACGCGCCGTCAGCGTCGACGCAGTGGCGGAAGCGGCCGGCGTCACGAAGCGCACGCTCTACTATCATTTCGACAGCAAGGACGATCTGATCGCCGCCTATCTCGATGGCCGCGACCAGCCGAACCTCAAGCTCTTCCAGAAATGGTTTGCCGAGACGGAGGGCGATGTGACGGCGAAGGTGGAGGGCATCTTTCGCAATCTCGCCCGCGCCGCCCGACACCCGAAATGGAAGGGCTGCGGCTTTCTGCGCACGTCCGCCGAACTCGCGAATATGCCGGGGCATCCTGCGATGCGCATCGGGGCAGCGCATAAGAAGAAATTCGAGAACTGGCTACGGCAGAGCCTCGAAGAGGAGGGGATCGATGGCGCAGACGTGCTTGTGCGTCAGGTTCGGCTGCTCCTCGACGGAAGCTTCGCCGTCGTTTTGCTCCATCGTGATCCGAGCTATATGGAGACGGCGGGAATGGCGGCGGCATCGCTGATCAGAAGCGCGCTGTCCAACCGGTGACGAAATGCTGGCCAAATGGAGGAGAGCATGACAGTCCGACGCATCGTGCCCAATCTTCAGACGTCCGATCCGCCGCGTGCGCGCGCCTTTTATGCCGACCTGCTCGGCCTCGAGGTGGTGATGGATCACGGCTGGATCCTTACCTTCGCGGCGAAGGGAGGCTCAGCTATGCCCCAGGTGAGCTTCGCCATCGAGGGTGGATCGGGAACGCCGGTACCGGCGCTCTCGATCGAAGTGGATGACGTAGATGAGATCTATCGACGCGCGAAGCACGCCGGTACGGAAATCGTCTACGATATCACTGATGAGCCTTGGGGCGTGCGCCGATTCTTTCTACGCGACCCGTTCGGCAACATCGTCAATATCCTGTCGCATTCAGCGGAGCTCAAATCGCGCCCGCCTGGATAAAGCGCTCACACGGTCGTCAATGCATTCGCGACGTCTGCGACGAGATCGTCCGGATGCTCGATGCCGATCGACAGGCGAATCGTGGATTCTAGTACGCCGATCCGCTGGCGCACCTCGATCGGCACGCCCGAATGCGTCATCGCGGCCGGATGGCTCGCAAGCGACTCCGTGCCGCCGAGGCTGACGGCCAGCTTGAAGATCTGCAGCGCGTTCAGGAAGCGGAAGGCGGCGTCCTGCCCGCCGGCGATGTCGAAGGAGAAGGTCGAACCGGCGCCGGTCGACTGGGCGGCGAAAACGCGCCCAACGGGTGAGGCCTCGTCGTGGAAGGGGAGGTAATGGATCCGTTCAACCTTCGGATGGTCACGCAGGAACTCGGCGACGATGCGGGCATTCTCGTTCGCCTTGTGCATGCGGACGGCCAGCGTTTCCAGCGAGCGGCCGAGCATCCAGCAGGAGTGCGGATCAAGCTGTGTGCCGATCGCACCGCGCAGCGCCTTGATCTGCTTTATGATCACCTTCGGGCCAAGCACCGCACCGGCGATAAGGTCGGAATGGCCCCCGATATATTTGGTCAGCGAATAAAGGGAGACGTCGGCGCCGTGGTCGATCGGATGCTGGAAGACCGGGCCGAGCAGCGTGTTATCGCAAACGACGATCGGACGGTGCCCCTGTCTTTCGCCGATCATGTCGGCAACGCGGCGTATTAAGGCGATATCGACGAGGCTATTGGTCGGGTTGGCGGGCGTCTCGATGAGGATGACGGCGACGCGTCCCTTTGTCATCGCCTCTTCCGCCGCTTTCCTGACGGCCGCGTCGTCGACCCCGTCGGCGAAACCGACTGCCGAGACGTTGAGATTGAGGAAGGTTTTGGCGAGCAGCGTTTCGGTGCCGCCGTAAAGTGGTTGCGAATGCAGGATGGAGTCTCCCGGGCGCACGAAGGCGAGCAGCGTCGTCGCGATTGCCGCCATGCCGGAGGAAAAGACGGCGCCGCTTTCGGCCCGCTCAAAGACAGTCAGCCGGTCCTCGACGATTTCGCTGTTCGGATGGTTGAAGCGCGAATAGACGAGCCCAGCCCCAACGCCCGCCGGCGGTTCGCGCCGCCCCGAAACGAAGTCGAAGAAGTCGCGGCCTTCCTCGGCCGAGCGGAAAACGAAAGTCGAAGTCAGGAAGACTGGCGGCTTGACCGCGCCCTCCGAAAGTTCCGGATCGTAACCATAATTCAGCATGAGGGTTTCAGGGTGCAGCTTGTGGTTGCCGATGTGGGTCTTGGAAGGATGGGGCGCGGTCATGGCTTCTCTCCTCGAACGAAACGGACTCGACTACAGCGCCGCGCGTCTGTCAGACGCGCAAAGGACGCTGTAGCACTTTGAACTGCTGCATGTTTTGTCCTTAAATCGACTACGATCTGAGGAAACATGCAGTAACAGCCAAATTATATCAGACGCTTGGACGGATCCTTGCTATTTGCGATCACTTCGCTTTGATGGGCGCAAATATTTGCCGGAACCGAAGAGATATGACGCAGAAAATTGCCGATGAAATGGATCGCCGGATTTTGAAGGAATTGCTGGCCGACGCCAGGATCACCAACAACGAACTCGCCGAGCGGGTCGGGCTGTCGGCATCGCCCTGCCTCAGGCGTCTGCGGCGGCTGGAGGAAAGCGGCGTCATCCGCGGTTACACAGCGCTCGTCGACCCGGCGATCGAAGGCTGGACGATGACGGCGATCGCGACCGTTCGGCTCAGCCGCCAGCACGAGGACGAAATCGTGATGTTCGAGGAGGCGATCCGCGGCTGGGACGAGGTGCTTGAATGCCACCTCGTCACCGGCTCACGCGATTATGTGCTGAAAGTCATGAGTGCCGGGCTCGAACAGTATGAGCGCTTCATCAAGGAAAAGATCGCCCGGCTGAAATGCGTCGCCTCGATCGAGACGAGTTTTGTGATGAACACGATCAAGGAGCGGCGCATTTAGGCTGCATCGCGCTGGCCGCAACAATTGACTGCGAGAGAGTGCGAGGCGACATTGCTCCCTGCGCGTATCGCTCGCGCCGGACATTCCGGTGATAGTGCCTCTAGAGTGGAGGGCCGCATGGAACACCTTCTACGGACGGACATGTCGAGGCCGCGGCCCTCAAGCGATCCTGCAAGCTTCTGGGATTCGTTTTCTGCGACCGGGCTGCTCGTCGGCGTGCTGTTCTTCGCCGTTTCGCTGACGCCGAGCCTCATTCCGCGGCCCTACCTGATCCAGGGAGCGATATCCGGCTTCTCGCTCGCTGCCGGTTATGCGATCGGCGTGTTCCTGCGCTGGCTCTGGTCCTTCTTCGAACTTCCAGACGCGTCTCCGCGACGCCAACGCACACTGAAAATCGTGGCGGGGCTGGTCTGCGGCGCGGCAGTCGCGGTGTTCCTGTGGCAGACCGCGGGATGGCAGAACACCGTCCGAAACATCATGGGGCTCGAACCGATCGAATCAGCGGAACCCCTGAAGCTCGGTCTCATCGCCGCGTCGGTCTTCGTTGTGCTCGTCTTTCTGGCGCGGCTGTTCCGGCTGACATTCCATTTTCTCTCGCGCATGCTGGAGCGCCTTGTGACCCGCCCCATCGCGAGGGCGATCGGCGGGCTTGCGGCGATCGCACTCTTCTGGTCCGTGGCCGATGGCTTGATCTTCAAGTTCGCATTGCGTGCCGCCGATAGTTCGTTCCAGACGCTCGATGCCTATATCGATGCCGAGGTCCCACCACCGTCGGATCCGACGAAGACGGGCAGCGCCGCATCGCTGGTCAACTGGGATGAGCTTGGGCGGCAGGGCCGGCAGTTTATCGCCTCCGGCCCGACGGCTGCCGAAATCGGTGCCTTCTCCGGCGGTCAGGCGAAGGCCCCCGTAAGGGTCTATGTGGGGCTGAATTCTGCCGAGACCGCGAGAGAGCGGGCGAAACTCGCCCTCGAAGAGCTAAAGCGCGCCGGCGGTTTCGAACGCAAGTCGCTGATCGTCGTCGTTCCAACTGGCACGGGCTGGATCGATCCGGCAGCACTCGATACCGTCGAATACCTGTTGCACGGCGATGTCGCGAGCATCGCGGTGCAATATTCCTATCTCACAAGCTGGCTGTCGCTGCTGGTGGAGCCGGGTTACGGCGCCGACGCCGCCAATGCGCTGTTCGACGAGGTGTATGGCTACTGGAGGACGCTGCCGAAGGATAGCCGTCCGAGGCTCTATCTCCATGGCTTGAGTCTTGGGGCGATGAACTCGCAAGGCTCGGTCGATCTCTTCGACGTCGTGAGCGATCCTTTCCAAGGCGCGCTCTGGAGCGGACCGCCCTTTCCGAGCGGGTTGTGGCAGTCGGTGACGGCGGATCGCGATCCTGCGTCCCCGGCCTGGCTGCCGCGCTACCGGGACAGTTCGATCATCCGCTTCACGAACCAGCAGAATGCGCTCGATGTTCCGGGCGCGCGCTGGGGCGCGATGCGGATCGTCTATCTGCAATATGCGAGCGATCCGGTGACTTTTTTCGATCCCCATTCCTTCTACCGCGAGCCGCAATGGATGGAGGCGCCGCGGGGGCCGGATGTCTCGCCGGCGCTAAGCTGGTTTCCGGTCGTCACCGGGCTGCAGCTTCTTGCCGACATGGCTTTGGCGACGACGTCGCCAATGGGTTACGGCCATGTCTATGCGCCGGAGCACTATATCGATGCCTGGATGGCGGTGGTCGATCCGCCGGCGGTCACGCCAGAGGACGTCACGCGGTTGAAAACGCATTTCAAGGGCAAGTTCTGACGATATGCCTTCGTATTGCCTATACCTGCGCCTGCATTGACGAGACTAGCAACTCCATCGCCCCAATGATCTTGCGGTGTTGGTGCGCGTGGCGCGTGCGGAGGCTGGTCGCCGCGTAGACGGCCTGCGGGATGACGGGCGCGTCGGCGACCGTTGCGGCGACGCCATCTTCGGAAAGTCGCTCGGCGGTGGCCTTTGTCACATAGGCCGCCCCGCCGAGGGCGCGAAGCAAGCCGGTGATCGCCATGTTCTGGCCGGCGGCGAGCGGTGCGGCGGAGAGATGCGGCAGGGCGAGACGATGGGCGCGGTCGAAGACCGGCGAATAGCTGGAGCGGATATATGTCTCCGGCTTAACGCCGGCTATGTCGCGGGCTTGTGTGCTGACCAGTATGTAATGCAGTTCGCCGATCCGTTCGTAGTGAAGATCGGGCAGATAGTGGGGCGTGTATAGGATCGCCAGGTCAAGCTCCCCGGCCGCGAGATCGCGATTCATCTGGTTGGAATAATCCGCCTCCATGTAAATCTCGGTCTGCGGCAACTCGCGGCGGATGGCGGCCAGCCAGTTGCCGGCAAGGGTCTCGGCGAGATCGTGCTGGATCCCAAGCCGCATCGAGCGTTCGAAGGCGCCGGCACTCGCGACCGCGCGCGTCGCTTCGTGCCATTGATTTTGAAGCGCTTTCGCGTAGTCGAGAAAGCGCAGGCCTGAAGCGGTCGGCACCGTGCCGCCCTTGCTGCGGGTGAAGAGCTTGCGGTTGAACTGCGCCTCCAGCGCCTTCACACGATGAGAAACGGTCGACTGTGTGATGTTCAGCCGCTCGGCCGTGCGGTTGAAGCTCCGCGTTTCCATCAGGTCTAGAAATGTCTCAATCAGTTCAACTTGCATCTTTGCTACACGCCGCCTCCAAAACGCGGTAAGCCTAATCGAAGTTTTCGATCAATAAAACCTCGTTCCGCTGCTTGATGGCCTTACGTTCCTCGTCAAATATCCCCTCAAAAGAGGGAACTGCGCATGTCGAATTTGCCATCTCACGCGCGTGTCGTGATCATCGGCGGGGGAGCTGTTGGCGCCTCCTCGCTCTATCATCTTGCCAAGGCCGGCTGGACCGATTGCGTACTTCTGGAAAAGAACGAATTGACGGCGGGCTCGACCTGGCATGCGGCCGGCAATGTGCCGACTTTCTCCTCGTCCTGGTCGATCATGAACATGCAGCGCTACTCGGCCTCGCTCTATCGCGAACTGGGGGCGCTGGTCGACTACCCGATGAACTATCACATCACCGGATCGATCCGCCTCGGCCATTCGAAGGAGCGCCTGCAGGAATTCAAGCGCGTCGTCGGCATGGGGCGCTACCAGGGCATGGACCTCGACATCCTGACTCCGGACGAGATGCGCAGCCGCTACCCCTTCCTCGAAACCCACGAACTGACCGGCGCGCTCTACGACCCCTATGACGGCGATATCGACCCGGCGCAGCTCACCCAGGCGCTCGCCAAGGGCGCGCGCGACTTGGGCGCGAAGATCATACGCTTCTGTCCCGTCACCGGGGCACGACGCGAAAACGATGAATGGGTGATCTCCACGCCGCAGGGCGAAATCCGCTGCGAATATGTCGTCAACGCCGCCGGCTACTACGCTCGCGAAGTCGGCAAGATGTTCGGCCGCGACGTGCCGATGATGGTGATGAGCCATCAATATATTCTCTTCGACGAGATCCCGGAGCTCGCCGCCTGGTCGAAGGAGGCGGGACACAAGCTGCCACTGCTCCGCGATGTCGATTCCTCCTATTATCTCCGGCAGGAGAAATACGGCATGAATCTCGGCCCCTATGAGCGCAATTGCCGCGCTCATTGGGTAACGCCTGATGATCCGATGCCGGAGGACTTCTCCTTCCAGCTCTTCCCCGACGATCTGGAAAGATTGGAATGGTATCTGAACGATGCGGTCGAGCGTGTGCCGATCCTCGGCACGGCCGGTCTTTCGCGCGTGATCAACGGCCCGATCCCTTATGCGCCCGACGGCAACCCGCTGATCGGGCCGATGCCCGGCGTGCCGAACGCCTTCGAGGCCTGCGTGTTCACCTTCGGCATCTGCCAGGCCGGCGGCGCCGGCAAGGTGCTCGCCGAATGGGTGACCGAAGGCCAGACGGAATGGGACATGTGGTCCTGTGATCCGCGCCGCTACACCGACTATACCGACCAGGACTATTGCATCGCCAAGGGCATGGAAATCTACGGCCACGAATATGCGATGCATTTTCCGAAACAATACTGGCCGGCCGGCCGCGGCAAAAAACTCTCGCCGATCCACGACCGTATCGCTGCGCTCGGCGCGCAGTTCAAGCCTTATAACGGCTGGGAGCGTGCCATGTGGTACGCGAAGCCCGGCGACGACACGTCCGAGCAAGCGACGCAGACCTGGGGTCGCGAAGGGCCGTGGGCAAAACGCATCGAGGAGGAATGCCTGGCTGTGCGCGACGCCGCCGGCATCCTCGACCTGCCGGGCTTCTCGCGCTTCCGCATCAAGGGCGAGGGGGCACGGCAGTGGCTGACCTGGCTCATCACCGGCCGCGTGCCGAAGCCAGGACGCATCGGGCTTGCCTATTTCGCTGACGACAAGGGGCGCATCGTCACCGAAATGTCGGTGATGGCGATCGAGGAGGACTTCTTCTTCCTGATCACGGCGGCGACGGCGCAATGGCATGATTTCGAATGGCTGCAGAAGCACCGCCCGGTCGACGCGGCCTTCACGCTTGAGGACGTGACGGCGAATTTTTCCTGCCAGATTCTGACCGGGCCGAAGTCGCGTGCGATCCTGGCAGAAGTCTCGGAGGCCGACCTTTCGAAAGGCTGGCTCACCCATCAGACGGCGCAAATCGCCGGCCGTTACTGCCAGCTCGTGCGTGTCTCCTTTGCCGGCGAGCTCGGCTGGGAAATCCACACGAAGGTGGGCGACACGGCGGCGATCTTCGATACGGTGTGGGCGGCCGGCCAGAAACACGGCCTCAAACCCTTCGGCATGGAGGCGCTCGACAGTCTGCGGATTGAGAAGGGCTACCGCGCCTGGAAGGGTGATTTGTCTACCGACTACACGGTCCTGCAGGGCGGGCTGGAGCGCTTCGTGGATTGGTCGAAGCCGGCCTTCAAGGGCAAGGCGGCGCTGGAACGCGAGAAGCAGCAGGGTGCCAGCAAGCGCTTCGTCACCCTGACGGTCGAGGCCGGCGAATGCGACGCGCCTTACATGTCGACGCTCTGGTCGAACGGCGAGGTCGTCGGCGAAACGACCTCCGGAAACTGGGGCTATCGCGTCGGCAAGTCGATCGCGCTCGGCATGCTGCGCGCGGATCTTGCCGTGCCTGGTCAGGAAATCGAGGTCGAGATTTTCGGCGACCGCTTCAAGGCGGTCGTTCAGCCGGACCAGCCGCTCTGGGATCCCTCGAATGAAAGACTGAGAGCATGACGAAGCCCATTCCTGCAAAAGCCCGTGCCGTCATCATCGGCGGCGGCGTTTCCGGTTGCTCGGTCGCCTATCACCTGTCGAAGCTCGGCTGGACGGACGTGGTGCTGCTCGAGCGCAAGCAACTGACGTCCGGCACGACCTGGCATGCGGCCGGGCTGATCGGCCAGCTTCGTGCTTCGCAGAACATGACGCGGCTCGCCAAATATTCGGCCGACCTCTACGTCAAGCTCGAAGCTGAAACCGGCATCGCCACGGGAATGCGACAGAACGGTTCGATCACCGTTGCCCTGACGGAAGAGCGCAAGGAAGAAATCTATCGCCAGGCCTCGCTCGCCCGCGCCTTCAATGTCGATGTCCGCGAAATCACGCCGGACGAGGTGAAGGCGATGTATCCGCATCTCAACACTTCCGACGTCAAGGCGGCGGTGCATCTGCCGCTCGACGGCCAGTGCGATCCGGCCAATATCGCCATGGCGCTTGCCAAGGGCGCGCGGCAAAACGGCGCGACCATCATCGAGGGCGTGAAGGTCACGTCGGTTCTGAAAAAGGACGGCCGGGTGGCCGGGGTCACCTGTGAGCAGAACGGCGAGAGCTTCACCATCGAGACGGAGAATGTCGTCAACTGCGCCGGCATGTGGGGCAGGGAGTTCGCGCGCCAGTCGGGCGTGACCGTGCCGCTGCACGCCTGCGAGCATTTCTACATCGTCACCGAGGCGATTCCGGGCCTCACCCGTCTCCCGGTTTTGCGCGTGCCGGACGAGTGCACCTATTACAAGGAAGACGCCGGCAAGATGCTCGTCGGCGCCTTCGAGCTCAAGGCCAAGCCCTGGGGCATGGATGGCATCCGCGAGGACTTCTGCTTCGATCAGTTGCCAGAGGACTTCGACCATTTCGCGCCGATCCTCGAAATGGCGGTCAACCGCATGCCGATGCTGGAAACGGCCGGCATCCACACCTTCTTCAACGGACCGGAAAGCTTTACGCCGGACGACCGCTACTATCTCGGCGAGGCGCCGGAAGTGAAAGGCTACTGGGTCGCCGCCGGCTACAACTCGATCGGCATCGTTTCGTCCGGCGGCGCCGGCATGGCGCTGGCGCAATGGATGAACGACGGCGAGCCGCCCTTCGACCTCTGGGAAGTGGATATCCGCCGGGCGCAGCCGTTCCAGCGGAACCGCAGCTATCTCAAGGAGCGCGTGTCGGAAACGCTCGGTTTGCTTTACGCGGACCACTTCCCCTATCGTCAGATGGCGACGGCGCGCGGCGTCCGCCGTTCACCACTGCATGAGCATCTGAAGGCCCGCGGCGCCGTCTTCGGCGAAGTGGCGGGCTGGGAGCGTGCCAACTGGTTCGCCAACGAGGGACAGGAACGCGAATACCGCTACTCGTGGAAGCGTCAGAACTGGTTCGAGAACCAGAGGGCGGAGCATCTCTCTGTTCGCAATGGCGTCGGTCTCTTCGACATGACGTCCTTCGGCAAGATCCGCGTCGAGGGCCGGGATGCGCTTTCGTTCCTGCAGCGGCTCTGCGCCAACGAGATGAATGTTGAGCCGGGTCGGATCGTCTACACGCAGATGCTGAATGCGCGCGGCGGCATCGAGAGCGACCTGACCGTCACCCGCCTTTCGGAAGCCGCCTTTTTCCTCGTGGTGCCTGGCGCAACGCTGCAGCGCGATCTTGCTTGGCTGCGCAAGCATGTTCGTGACGAGTTCGTGGTGATCACCGATGTCACCGCCGCCGAAAGCGTACTTTGCGTGATGGGCCCGAAGGCGCGCGAGCTTATGCGGAAAGTGAGCCCGAACGACTTTTCCAATCAGGCGCATCCGTTCGGCACCGCGCACGAAATCGAGATCGGCATGGGGCTCGCCCGTGCCCACCGCGTCACTTATGTCGGCGAGCTCGGCTGGGAGCTTTACGTCTCGACCGATCAGGCGGCGCATGTGTTCGAGACGCTGGAGGCGGCGGGGACGGACGTCGGGCTCAAGCTCTGCGGCCTTCATACGCTCGACAGTTGCCGGATCGAAAAGGCTTTCCGCCATTTCGGCCACGACATTACCGACGAGGACCATGTGCTCGAAGCGGGACTAGGCTTCGCGGTTAAGCCCGATAAGGGCGATTTCATCGGCCGGGAAGCGGTACTTGCCAAGGAGAACAAGGGGCTGTTGCGACGGCTGGTGCAGTTCCGGCTTAGCGACCCGGAGCCGCTGCTCTTCCACAACGAAGCGATCGTCCGCGACGGCGAGATCGTCGGCACGATCACGTCCGGCAATTACGGCCATCATCTCGGCGGTGCGATCGGGCTTGGCTATGTGCCCTGTCGGGGCGAGAGCGTCGCGGATGTGCTGGCGTCGAATTACGAGATCGAGATTGCCGGAGCGCGAGTCAAGGCGGAGGCTTCGCTGAAGCCGATGTATGACCCGAAGGCGGAGCGGGTACGGGCCTGAAATGACTGCCCCTCATCCGCCTGCCGTCACCTTCTCCCCGCCGTGACGGGGAGAAGGGACAAGCCGCGACGCCTCAGTCCCCTCTCCCCGCGTGCGGGGAGAGGGCTAGGGTGAGGGGCAAAGAGTTACAGCGCCATTGGGAGATCGAATGATGGCTGAGGAATGCGCAGTTGCGGTTTCGAGACGGTCCGGGGGACGGGCGGCGCGCGTGGCGCTTCGCTCCGCACCGCTTGCGGAAAACATCCGGCCGGTGCGCCCCGGTCTTCCCGGCGGCCAGTACAAGCCGCTCACTGAGGCGAATGTCCGGCGCATCCATGAAGCCGCGCTCGATGCGTTGGAGCAGATCGGCCTTGCCAATGCGCCGAAATCCGGCATCGAGATCATGACGGGTGCCGGCGTCATCCTCGGCGATGACGGCCGTCTCCGCTTTCCCCGCGCGCTGGTCGAGGACATGCTCGCCATTGCCGCCCGCGACATCACGCTTCATGCCCGCGATCCGAAGCAGGATCTGGAGCTCAGCGGTACCCGCGTCTATTACGGCACCGCCGGCGCGGCGGTGCATGTCGTCGATGTCGAGAAGCGGGAATACCGCGAGTCGACCGCCAAGGACCTTCTGAACGCCGCTCAGCTCGTTCACCACCTCGACAATGTCCATTTCTTCCAGCGGGCGATGGTGTGCCGGGATATTCCCGACAATTTCCTGATGGACGTCAACACGCTCTATGCCTGTTGCGCCGGAACGACGAAACATGTCGGCACCAGCTTTTCCGATCCGTCGCACGTGGAAGGCTGTTTCGACCTTATCCACATGATTGCCGGCGGCGAGGACAAGTGGCGGGCGCGGCCCTTCGTTTCCAATTCCAACTGCTTCGTCGTGCCGCCGATGAAGTTTGCAGAAGAGAGCTGCATCACCATGGAGAAGTGCATCCGTGGCGGCATGCCGATCCTTCTGCTGTCGGCCGGGCAGGCGGGCGCGACCGCGCCGGCGCCGCTTGCAACCGCGATCGTGCAGGCGGTCGCCGAGTGCTTGGCAGGTGTCGTCTATGTCAACGCCATGTCCCCGGGCCACCCGGCCGTCTTCGGCACCTGGCCTTTTGTCTCTGACTTGAGGACCGGGGCGATGTCCGGCGGCTCCGGCGAACAGGCGCTGCTGACGGCCGGCTGCGCGCAAATGCACCAGTTCTATCGCCTGCCGGGCGGGGCCGCTGCCGGGATCGCGGACGCGAAACTGCCGGACATGCAGGCCGGCTGGGAACAGGCGATCTCCAACGTCATGGCGGGGCTTTCCGGCCTCAACATGGTCTATGAGGCGGTCGGCATGCATGGCTCGCTCCTCGGCTTCTGCCTGGAGTCGCTGGTGCTCGGCGACGACATGCTCGGGCAGGTGCAGCGCTGCATCCGCGGCATCGACGTGACCGAGGATTCGGTCTCGCTCGAAACCATGCGCTCCGTCTGCCTCGACGGTCCCGGCCACTATCTCGGACACCCGCAGACGCTTGGTCTCATGCAAACGGAATACATCTATCCGGCGGTCGCCGATCGCACGAGCCCGAAGGAATGGGTGGAGATCGGCCGTCCGGATCTCGTCGCGCGCGCGATCGAAAGGAAGAACCGTATTCTTGCGGAGGCGGCACCTTCGGTGATCGCACCGGAAATTGACCGGGCGATCCGCGAAAAATTCAGGATCTATTGCTGACGACCGCAATGTTTCGCATCTGAGTTGAAGGCGGATCCTCCAAGGCATCCGTCTGCGCGGTCAGCTCCGGCGGTCGAAATGCGTCCTGAGCGTCACATGCGTCTGGACGGTGGCAACACCTGGGATCGTGGCGATCTGCCGCCGGATCGTGTCGAGGTCGCCGTTGGAATCGCATTCGACGAGCAGCATCAGATCCGTTGCGCCCGCCAGCGACCAGCAACTGACGACATGCGGCATGCCGGAAAGGTGCGGCACGACATGGTCGCAATTCTTGCCGGGCTGGAAGGCCACGGCGACAAGCGCGCGCACGACCGGCGATTTGTCCTCCTGACCGAGGCGGATCGTGTAGCCCGCAACCACACCCTTCGCTTCGAGCCGCCGCAGCCGCTCATGCGTGGCGCTGCGGGAGAGGCCGGCATGGCGTGCAAGCGCCACAAGACTCTGGCGCGAGTCCTTGCGCAGAGCGGCAATCAAAAGCCGGTCCTTTTCATCGAGTTCGGTCAAATCGTCGTCCCCTGCCGGCGCTGCCGGACGAATGTCCGGACCGGGCAACATCATGCTCAGTGAAACCGGACGATAGGGCAGTTACCGTTCACGAACAACGAAGGAGCCTTGTTCATGAACAGCTTGAAATTGCCCGACAATGCCGTCCTGATACCGATCGATATGCAGCAGGCCTTTGATGCGGCGCCGTGGCCGCCGCGCTGGAACGATCGCGTCGATGAGAACGGCCTCGCGCTTCTCGCAGCCTGGCGTTCCGCCAAGCGGCCGATCATCCATGTGCGGCACGACAGTGTCGGGGAAGGGTCGACGCTGCGTCCGGACCGGCAGGGTAACGCGTTCCGTCCCGGTTTCGAGCCGCAAGGCGACGAGCCGTTGGTCACCAAGAGCGTGAACGCTGCCTTCATCGGCACCGACCTCGACTTGCGACTCCGGCGTCTCGGTGCCGATACTGTTGTGCTCATCGGCATCTCCACCGACATGTGCGTTTCGACATCTGTGCGGGTGGGAGCGAATATCGGCTATCGCGTGATCCTCGTCGAGGATGCCTGCGACTGCTTCGATCTGGCGGACGGAGCGGGGGTGTGGTTCCGGCGCGGGATATCCATCGCGCGCATGTCGCGACGCTGAGGGCGGAATTCGCTTCGGTCGTGACGACGAGCGAACTACTTGTAGCGCTAAGCGGCGCGGCCGCTGCATGACTACGGCTCCGAGAGGCTGTGGTGGACCGCTTCATGGCTACCACTCTTCCGGCAATTCCGGACGGATACCACTGCACGATCTTTATGGAATTGCTAACGCGTCGCTGCGCCTCTCACTTGGCTCACCTCGTAGGTCCATTTCGGCGCGGTCGGCGGTTCTCCCTCGCGGAACGGAAAGGTGAGGAACGTCTCGAACGGGCGGCTCTGGCCGCCCGGCACGCGAACGAGAATGAGCGCCGTATCGTCGCCGATCCGCTCGCAAGTGCCGCCGGGGCAGTCTTCGAGCGTGACGGTCAACCGGAAATATTCGAGCGAGAGAGCGGAGCGGTTGTGAGCGGTGCCGCGGACGCGGTAGCTCCGCTTGGACTGGTTGCGCTCGAAGGTCATGCCCTCAAGCGCGATGTCCTCGGTCGCGAGGCCGGCAGGGCGACTTGGCTCGGGTACGGGCGCTTGCTGATTGCCGCGTTCACTCAGCCAGATCACGAAGGCGACGGTCAGGCCGAGGGCGACGGCAATCGACAGGACCAGTTCGGCCCGATTGCGAAAGCGGCTGTACCGGGCCGCGAGATAGACGATCGCCACCGCGACCAGCAGGACAATCAACCACAGCATGAAGTTCCTCCTCGCGGCACCTTATATGGGGTCGAGAGCACCTGGCAATTGCCGCACGCGCGCGTCCGCTTGAAGGAAGTGAATTCGAATAAGATGCTTGGAATCAATGCGCTAGCTGCCCGTAGCATGCGCGCTCTTTCGCCTGCGCCAGTCGCGCTATTTCCCGGTCTTCAGGCTGATCCAGTAACTGCCCTCGAAGGGAACGACCGCGAAGCGCGTGTTGATTTCCGCAAGGCTCGCCGCTGGATCGACATCCGGAAAAAGGTCCGGGCGCAGCCAGGAGGCGAAGGCTTCCGCCGCGAGGATGTTCAGCGGCACCGCATTGAAGAAATTCCAGAGCCCATGGACGCGTCCGTTGCGCACCGCGGCAATGCTTGTCATCACCGGCGTCGTGACCGCTTCTGCCAGGGTCCGCTCCGCGTCCTCCGCCGTCACGCCGGGCCCGATGGAGAAGCCGCTGTATTTTCCGCCCGGTGAGGAGGTGGCGATGTAGACGTCGGGATTTTCGGCCATGATCGCCTCCGCGTTGACCATCCCGCCGGGGCGCGGCAGCTTTCCTTCGACGATGTTGCGGCTGCCGGTGATGCTGACGAATTCGCCAAGGCCGCCGACACCATAGGCCCAGCAACAGGCGGCTGCGCCGGGGAACGCTTCCATGAGCACCGTCGGTCCCGGCTCGGGGTGCTTCGCAACCCGCTCGCGGATGCGGGTGAGGCGCTCTTCATAGAAGCGGGCGAAATCGTCGGCCTGCTTCTCTCGCTCGAAGATCTTGCCGAGCAGGCGCATGTTGCCAGCGGTGTTCTTCAAGGGATCGCCGTTGAAGTCGACGACGACGACCGGCACGCCGACATTTTCGAGATAGTCGATCGCGCGCTTACCCGGCTCCGTATCTGCCTGCCAATTGGCAAGGATCGCGAGATCGGCCTTGAGGGTCAGGAGCGCCTCGAAAGACAGGCCGGCTCCGCTGCCGTCGTCGATCAGCGGCACATCGGCAAGTTTTGGAAACTTGCGGACGAAGCTTTCGTAGATTTCCGGATTGTCGTTCTTCATGTCACCCGACCAGCCGGCCAGCAGGCTTACGGGATCCGGGTGGATGAGCGAAAGGGCGACAAGATTGAAGCCGCTGCCGAGCAGGACGGCCTTGGGTGGGGCCGGAATCGTCACTTGCCTGCCAAGCGCATCGGTGACGGTCATGGGCCATTGCGTCTCCGCACGGGCGGCGAGGCAGAACAGTGTCATCGACAGAAGCGCGATGACTCGGATGATGGTTACAAGACCGAGACTGGGGCGAGACAATTATTGTTTCCTTTGGCTGGGAAGGGCGCAAAGACTGCCGCAACTCGGGATGCCGGGGAGAAGGTATCGCAGGCAGCAGATCTTGCGTCGGCAGACGCGATCACCGTCCTCTTCCTCGTGGCGAAGGCAATCGAAGAAGGGGTTCGGCGCGCCGTTGGGCAACAGGCGACAGCCGACCATGGCATCGGCCTGATCGCTCAAGGGTTCGATTCCGGCCGTGCGAAGCGCATAGTCGATATAGACGGCCGCGTTGTTCCAGGCGAGCTTGGGCGAGATCCCGCCGACAGCCTTTAGGTGACCGACGACCTTGGCGAGATGCTCTTCCATCAGCGGTGCGAGGACGGAAAAAACCTCCTGCTCGCCGCCCGCCTGCCAGTCGCCGGGCGTCGTGACGCCGAAGGCGCGAGGGAGACCATCGGCCGAAAGGGCCACGGTCATCTCGTCGAATGCGACGGGCAGCGCCTGGTGGTCCAGGACCCGGGCGACAACATAGGGGATGGTAAGACAGGAGAAATAATAGAGCGACCACATGGACGCGACAGCACGCCGGTCGCTACCATTCGAAGTTTCGGCATAGGTCGAAAGCGCCCGTTCAAAGGCGCCCGAGGCGAAGAACGTGGCGAGCGGGATGCCGTCGGAGAGGTCTTCCGCCAGCATCATCTTCTCGTTGCACCAGGCATGCGGACCGGCGAAGGCCGCCGACAGGAGCTTTACTCCGCCGGCTGCCGTGATGCTTTCAGGTCCGGCCGTTGTCATGGGCTCTACCAGTTATAGCGGAGCGAGCCGATCACCGTGCGGCCCTGGTCGCGGTAGCAGTAGCCTGACGTGCAGGTGATGTCGCGGCGGTCGAAGAGGTTGGTCGCGTTCACCTGCAGGCGAAGACCGTCATATTTCTTGTCGATTGCAGCGAAATCGTAATGGACCGAGGCGTCGAAAAGCACGCGTGCATCGTTCTTAAGCGTGTTGTAGTCGTCGCCATAGCTTGAGCCGATGTAACGGGCGCCAAAGCCGAAGCCCAGACCCTCGGCGGTGCTGTCCTCGGGCATCGTGTAGTCCGCCCAGATCGAGGCGAGATGGAAGGGTGTGCTGGAAACATGGTTCCCGACGGTTCCGGCAGGGCCTTCTAGGATTTTCACATTGGTGTAGCTGTAGGCAGCGGTCAGCGACAGGCCATTGTCGAGGCTCGTCGTGGCCTCCAGTTCCAGGCCGCGCGAACGCAGCTTACCGCGCTGGACCTGAGTGTTCTTGGTGCCAATGACTTCCCAGAACACGCCGTTCTCCTGGTCGATGTTGAAGAGCGCCGCAGTCAGCAGCACGTTGTAGTCGGACAGCAGGTACTTGACGCCAATTTCTTGCTGCGTGCTTTCGGTCGGCTTGAACGGTTGGTTCGTCTCCCCGTTGATGCCGACATTGGGCGAGAAGGCGGTCGAGTAGCTTGCGTAGGGGGTGAGCCCGAAATCGGTCTCGTAGGTTAGGCCGATGCGGCCGGAGAATGCCTTGTCACTCTGCGAGACGTTTGTGGTGGTGTCCGTGGTCAGGTCCGTCATGCTGCTGTCAGTCCAAACCCAATCGTAACGGCCACCGACCGTCAGCGTCCAGGCGTCGTAGCGAATCTGATCCTGCAGATATGTGCCGAGCTGCCATTGGTCCTGCTTGTCACTGGAGGTGAACGCAGGCGTTGCGATCGGCGCCCCAAAGTTCGGGTCGGCAAGTAAAATGGGGGCGATCTCGGCTTCGCCACCAAGTGCCTTGTAGCGGATTTTCGCAACGTCGATGCCGGCAAGCAGTGTGTGGTCGAATATGCCGGTCGCGAAGTTCGATTCCAACTGGTTATCAACGACCAGCGACGTGAGGCGTTCGTCGAACACCCCGGCCATACGACCGATGCGACTCGGATCGAGAATATCGTCGTAGGGATTGTCCGGATCGAGTGGATCGACGATGAATGGGCCGTACCCGTAGACGTATTGCGCATCGATATTTAGCGTCGAAAGACGAAGGTTTTGGCGGAAGGTTAGTGCGTCGTTAAAACTGTGCTCGAACTCGTAGCCGACGCGAGCTTGGTTCTGAACCGAATCGTTGAAGGCCGGATCGCCCAGGAAGATATCGGTGACGGAGCCGAAGCCCCCGTAGTAGAAATCATTGTAATTGGCGGCGGTACCGCCGGTCTTGGTACGGGAATATTCGCCGAGGATGGTCAGCTTCGTATCCTCGTCCGGCTTCCAGGTGAAGGCCGGGGCGATATAGGCGCGGTCGTCCGGCACACCGATCTGTTCGGTATTTGAATCGCGAAGAAGTCCAGTGAGGCGATAGTAAACCGGATCCGTTTCATTGATCGGGCCGGAAAAGTCAAACTGCCCTTGGTAGCGGTCGTGGGTGCCCACCTGAACCTGCACCTCACGAAGCGTGTCTTCGGTAGGCCGTTTGGTGATGAGGTTGTAAAGACCTCCGGCGCCGGTCGCGCCATAGAGTGCCGAGGAGGGGCCGCGCAAAATCGAAACGCCCTCAAGCCCATATGGCTCGTTCTTGAAGAGCGAGGAACCGGCGGCCGGCTGGCGAAGATTGTCACGGAAGACGCCGGTATAAGTGACGTCGAAGCCGCGAACATAGAAGGAGTCGAAACGCGGATCGAAGCCGTAGCCGTTCACCCAGGTGCCCGGCGTATAGGCGAGCGTTTCGAGCAGCGTCTGCGGGTTGCGGTCCTTCAGCTGCTGTTCCGTTACCGACGAGATCGACTGCGGCGTTTCAAGAAAGGGCGTGTCGACCTTGGCTCCAGTCGCACTGCTGATGCCGACAAAGCCTTGCGCCGTGATCACGCCGCCGCTGCCGCCGTTGACGACCAGCGTTTCGAGTGCAGTCGAATCGCCACTGGACGCAGTGTCCTCCTGCTGTGCTTCCTGCGCCTGCGCGGTGGCGACGAGAGCGAGGGCGGATGTGCCGGCGAGGGCGGCGCGAATGAGCGGCAGCAGAAGGCTTCTGGTGGCGGGCATGCTATGCAACTTTCTGATCGATAAGCGAAATTTATAAGATGAGCTAATCACTCATGTTTTTTGCTCGCGCAAGAGATTTTTTATGACTCAAAGAGTCATGTTTTCGGATTTGTGGGAAATCCGCAACAGGCCGGTCCGCGCGAATAGGGGCGATGGCCGGCTGGCGGCACTCGGAAGATGTTGCTGAACTGTTGGCAGGAGGGGCCAAAAGGCAGTGCTCCTTCAACCTATTTTCAGACGGTCGAAGGGCAGACAAACAATACTCGCTCCTCATTCCGTCTGTCGGCCGTCTCCCCATAGGCGGCGCGAAAGGAGACGCGCGGCGACGGCCGAGTCCGTCACCGGTTTGTAGAGATGGGATGTGGGAGATCCCGGCTAACCCCTCCCCGCGACCGGGGAAGGGTGGCAGCGGGATAAGGGCTATCTCTGCCGATCAGCCATGATTGATCATGATGTGGCGAACGGCGGTGTAGTCCTCGAGCGCATAGACTGACATGTCCTTGCCGTAGCCGGACTGCTTGACGCCGCCATGCGGCATCTCGTTGGTCAGCATGAAATGCGTGTTGATCCAGGTGCAGCCGTATTGCAGGCGGGAGGCCGCCCGCATCGCCTTGGTGATGTCCTTCGTCCAGACGGAGGAGGCGAGGCCGTAGTCGCTGTCGTTCGCCCAGGCGACGGCATCGTCGCTGCTGGTGAAGCGGGTGACGGAAACGACCGGCCCGAACACTTCGCGGCGTACGATTTCGTCCTCCTGCGTGGCGCCGGCGACGACAGTCGGCTTGAAGAAGAAGCCGTCCTTGCTGCCCGCGGCGCCACCGGTGGTGATCTCGATGTGCTTCTGGTCCGCCGCCCGTTCGACGAAGCTCGCGACCCGGTCGCGCTGCCGCTTGGAGATCAGCGGGCCGATCTCGTTTTCGGTATCGTCATCAAGGTTGTAGCGGATCGTCGAGACGGCGGATGTCAGATCGGCAACGAGCTTCTCGTAGATGCCGGCCTCCGCATAGATGCGGCAGGCGGCGGTGCAATCCTGGCCGGCATTGTAGTAGCCGAAGGTGCGGATGCCGTTCACAACAGCGTCCAGATCGGCATCGTCATAGATGATGACCGGCGCCTTGCCGCCTAGCTCGAGATGGGTGCGCTTGACGGTCTTGGCCGCAGCGGCGAGCACCTTCTTGCCGGTCGCGATGTCGCCAGTGATCGAGACCATCGAGATCTTCGGATGGTTGATGAGCGTATTGCCGACCGTTTCTCCGCGGCCGGTGACAACGTTGACCACGCCTTCGGGCAGAATGTCCGCGAGTAGCCGCGCGAGCTTCAGCGCCGTTAGCGGCGTCTGTTCGGAAGGCTTGAAGACCACCGTGTTGCCGCCGCCGATGGCGGGCGCCAGCTTCCAGGCCATCATCATCAGCGGGTAGTTCCACGGTGCGATCGAGCCGACGATGCCGATCGGGTCGCGGCGGATCATCGAGGTATGCCCCGGCAGATATTCACCCGCAGTCGGCGCATGCAGGTTGCGCACGGCACCGGCGAAGAAGCGCCAGCAGTCGATGATCGCCGGCAATTCGTCGTTCTTCACGGCGTTGATCGGCTTGCCGCAGTTCAGCGCTTCCAGCGCCGCGAATCCATCGGCGTTCTTCTCTATGGCGTCGGCGATCTTCAGGAGATAGTTAGAGCGCTCGGCGGGCGTCGTTTGCGACCAGGCGACGAAGGCGCGCTCGGCCGCGTCGACGGCGACGTCGATCTGCGCATGGGAAGCCTCCGCGACGTCGATGATCTTGGCGCCCGTCCTCGGGTTCAGGATGTGCTCCTCGACCTCGGCGCCGGCTTCGAAGCGCGATCCGATCAAGAGTTGGGTGTCCATGTCTGTTCTCCCTTTACGTTCGATATCATTTGCCGGCGCCGGCGATCTGGTCGCCGTCGCGCGTCAGGTAGTAGGCGCCGAGGATCGGCAGGAAGGTGACGATCACCACGATCATGGCGACGACATTGGTCACCGGGCGCTGGCGCGGGCGGATCAACTCCTCCAGCATCCAGATCGGCAGGGTCGATTGCTGCCCGGCAGTGAAGGTCGTGACGATCACCTCGTCGAAGGAAAGCGCGAAGGCGAGCATGCCGCCGGCAAGCAGCGCCGTGCCGATATTCGGCAGGATCACGTAGCGGAACGTCTGGAAGCCGTCGGCGCCGAGATCCATCGAGGCCTCGATCAGCGAGCCGGAGATCCGCCGGAAGCGGGCGACGGCATTGTTGTAGACGACGACGATGCAGAAGGTCGCGTGGCCGAGAACGATGGTCCAGAAGGAAAAGGGGATGTCCGCCATCGAGAAGGCCGAGCGCAGCGCGATGCCGGTGATGATGCCGGGAAGTGCGATCGGCAGGATGACGAGGAGCGAGATCGTCTCGCGGCCGAAGAAACGGGTCTGGCTGACGGCGGCGGCGCAGAGCGTGCCGAGAACCAGGGCCGTCGCCGTCGCGATCGAGGCAACCTTGACCGAGAGCGTCAGCGCCGCCCAGACGTCCGGCCGGTCCCATGCGACGCCGAACCACTGCGCCGTCAGGCCGGGCGGCGGGAACTGGTAGCTCTTTTCCTCGGTCGTGAAGGCGTAGAGGAAGATTAGCAGGATCGGCACATGCATGAAGGCGAGGCCGCCGGCAGCTGCGATCTTCAGGCCCGAGGGGGCGCGGTTCGATTTGTCAGAGCGCATCGAAGGCCCCCATGCGTTTGGCCATCCAGAGATAGAGGCCCATGATAACGATCGGCACGACCGTGAAGGCGGCGGCGAGCGGAATGTTGCCGGCGGTGCCTTGCTGCGCATAGACGGCCTGGCCGATGAAGAGCCGAGACGAGCCGATGATCTGCGGAATGATGTAGTCACCGAGCGTCAGCGAGAAGGTGAAGATCGATCCGGCGACGATGCCCGGCAGCGCCAGCGGAAAGAGCACATAGCGGAAGGTCTGGGCCGGCGTGCCGCCGAGGTCGGACGACGCTTCGATCAGGTTTGACGGTACCCGCTCCAGCGCTGCCTGGATCGGCAGTATCATGAAGGGCATCCAGACGTAGACGAAGACGATGAAGGTGCCGGTGTAGCTGACCGACAGCGAATTGCCGCCGACGACCGGAATCGCGAGCCATGCATCGAGCAGCCACCGCAGGTTCAATTTCTCGAAGAACCAGGTGAGAATGCCTTCCTTGGCGAGGATCAGCTTCCACGCGTAGATCTTGACGAGATAGCTCGACCACAACGGCAGCATGACGCCAAGATAGAACAGCACCTTCCATTTTCCGCGCGCGTAGCGGGCCGCGTAATAGGCGATCGGGAAGGCGATGAGCGCGGAGACGAGTGTCACCACTGCCGCCATCGTGACGGTGCGGATGATGATGTCGAGATTGGCCTCGCTCAAAAGCTGGCGGTAGGTGGCGAGCGTGAATTCGTAATTGATGAGGCCGGAGAAATCGTCGATCGAGAAGAAGCTCTGCAGCAGGAGTGCGAAGAGCGAACCGAGGTACACGACACCGAGCCAAAGGAGCGGCGGCCCGAGCAGCACCGCGAGAAGCACATGCGGGTGCCGCCAGAAGAAGTCCGAAAGACGGCCGGCGGTGCCGCGACGTTCCGGAAGAATGATGCTTTCGGCGACGATGGTCATGCGTCCTCCATCGGGTGAAGGTCGCGTGCGGCGAAACTGATCGTGACCGGGCTGCCGACGGCCGGGACCGCGTGCGCGGCGGGACTTGCCACGGCGATACGCGCGCCGTCGACATCGACGACGACACGGTTTGTGGCGCCGAGGAAGCTCTGGCCGGCGATGGTGCCGGCCAGGCTGAGCGCGCCGTTGCTCGGTGCCGCGAGCACGATCGCTTCCGGCCGCAGGCTGGCGAAGGCCGCCTTCACCCCAAGCCTTTGGCAGAGCTTGGTCGAGAGGACGTTGGACGAGCCGACGAAATCGGCGACGAAGCGGGTCTTCGGCTGGTTGTAGACCTCTTCCGGCCTGCCGAGCTGCTGGATCCGGCCTTCGTTGAAGACGGCAATGCGGTCGGCCATCGACAGCGCCTCGCCCTGATCGTGGGTGACGAAGACGAAGGTGATGCCGAGCGATTTCTGCAGGCTCTTCAATTCTTCCTGCATCTGTTCGCGGAGCTTCAGATCGAGTGCGCCGAGCGGTTCGTCGAGGAGCAGCACCTTGGGCTTGTTGACGAGCGCACGGGCGAGGGCCACGCGCTGGCGCTGGCCGCCGGAAAGCTGGCCGGGACGGCGCGTGCCGTAGCCCGGCAGCTTGACCATGGCGAGCGCATCCTCAGCCGCCTTGCGGCGCTCCTCGCGGCCGGCGCCCTTGACCATCAGGCCATAGGCGACGTTGTCGAGGATCGAGAGGTGCGGGAAGAGCGCATAGTCCTGGAACACGGTGTTGACGCTGCGCCGGTAGGGCGGGACACCCTCGGCCGTCTCGCCGAAGATTTCGATATGACCGCCGGTTGGCTGCTCGAAGCCGGCCATCAGTCTGAGGCATGTGGTCTTGCCGGAGCCCGAAGGTCCGAGCATGGCGAAGAATTCGCCCTCGACGATGTCGAGGTTCACGCGGTCGACGGCGCGGACCGCGCCGAAGTAGCGGGAAACATTGTCGAAGAGGACGGCGGTGGTCATAGGGATACTCCGGGATCTGGCCCCTCATCCGCCTGCAGGCACCTTCTCCCCGGTTGCAGGGAGACGGGACCCGTGGTTGGCGCCGCGCCGAAAGTTCATGCGGCAGCCTCGCAGGAGGCGTTCCCTCTCCCCGCAAGCGGGGAGAGGGTTAGGGTGAAGGGCAAATGCTTGCAATGCGGAAGCGGAGGCTTACCGCCCGCCGATCACGCCGATATAGTCGGAAACCCAACGGTGATAGGGCACGCATTCGCCCTGGCTTTCGCAATTGCTCACCGGCGTCTTCCAGAACTTGACCTTCTCGAAATCCTCGTAGCCGTTGGTCTTGCAGCCGGCGTCGGTCAGCAGTTCATTGCCCTTGCAGGCGGCGCCGACCGAGGGGTTCGCGCCGAACCAGGCGGAAACGTCGCCCTGCACCTTGGGTGACAGTGAATGCTCCATCCACATATAGGCGCAGTTCGGATGCTCGCTGTCGGCGTGCAGCATGGTCGTATCGGCCCAGCCCGTTACCCCTTCCTCCGGGATGACCGAGGCGATCGGAAGCTTTTCGGCCTCCATCAGATTGACCTGGAACGGCCAGGAGCCGGAAGCGACGACGCCCTCGTTCTTGAAGTCGTCGATCTGGATCATCGCGTCGTGCCAGTAACGGCCCACAAGGGTGCGCTGGGTGCGAAGCAGATCAAGCGCGGCCTTGTACTGATCCTCATTGAGCTCGTAGGGATCCTTGATGCCGAGTTCGGGCTTGTGCGCCATCAGGTAGTTGGCGGCATCGGCGACATGGATCGGGCCGTCATAGGCCTGGACCCGGCCCTTGTTGGACTTGCCGTCCGGCAGCGTCATTTCCTCGAAAACGACGTTCCAGCTCTTCGGCGCTTCACCTTTGAAGGCTTCCTTGTTGTACATCAGCACGTTCGGGCCCCAGACATAGGGGGTGCCGTAGTGGACGCCGTTGACCGTGTGCCACGGCGCATTCTGCATGCGCTCGTCGATCGTCTTCCAACTCGGGATGAGGTCGGTGTTGATCGGCTGGACGCGCTTGCCGGCGACGAGCCTGAGGGAGGCATCGCCCGAAGCAGTGACGAGGTCGAAGCCGCCTTCGTTCATCAGAGCGACCATTTCATCCGAGGTGGCCGCGGTCTTGACGCTGACCTTGCACCCCGTCTTTTTTTCGAAGTCGGTGACCCAATCGTAGTTCTTGTCGGTTTCGCCGCGCTCGATATAGCCGGCCCAGGCGACGATCGAGAGCTCCCCTTCGCCCTTGCCCAGTTCCTTCAGCGGCTCCTGCGCGAGCGCAGGGGCGACGAGGCCTAGCGAAAGAGTGAGCGCCGTGCAGGATTTCAAGATCTGCTTCATCGGAAGTCTCCCCATTTATGCCGCGTTCTGCAGCTTTGTTCCCGGATCGAAGCGTGCCTTGATTTCTCCGTATTCGCAAATTCATTAAACAGAATGGCGTTATCGGTTTTTCCGATATTGGCATTCCTCCAACCGAACGGAAGTTTAGCGGGGGCGGGCGCTGCGAAGCGCCTCGGCGATACCGACAAAATCGCGGGCCGATTGCGGCAGGCTCGAGCCCTTCCGCCAAACCATGCCGACCTGCACGACCGGCAGTGCGCCAGACACGTCGCGGCTTTCGATCCGGTCGCCTTCGAGCGACCAGGGGCGGTAGACGAGATCGGGCAAGAGGGCGATGCCGGCGCCGGTCGCGACTAGGCTTCTGACTGCCTCGACCGAGCGGGTGCGGAATGCGACGTGCGGCCGGGCGCCAAGCGCGGTCAGGAGCTTGCCGGTGTTCTCCTCGATTTCGTCCACGGTCAGCATGATCAGCGGTTCCTTGGCGATGTCGTCGACCGAGATGATGTCGGCGCTGACGAGCGGATGGCCGATCGGAAGCCAGACACGATAAGGCGAGGTTTCGAGGATTTCGGCCTGCAGAGCCATTCGGTCGCGCAGGTTGGAGATGACCATGACCGCAACGTCGAGCTCGCCGCCGATCAACAGATGTTCGAGGTACGAGCCGTTGTCCTCGATGGCGCTCACTTCGACGCCGGGGCAGGCGCGGCGGTAGCGGGCGAGCAGGTCGGAGAGGACGTAGCCCGCGACAAGCGAGGTGACGCCGAGATTGAGCTTGCCTCCAAGTTCCTCGCGGCTATCGGAAAAGCTGCGCCGCGCATCGGATACGTCGGCGAGGATCTTGGTCGCGTGGCGCAGGAACTGGTGACCGTTATGGGTGATAGACAGACCGCGCGGGTGGCGGTCGAAGAGTTCGACACCGAGGTCTGTCTCGAGTTCCTTGATCGCTTCAGTAATGGAGGACTGCGAGATCGAAAGGTTCTGCGCCGCACGGGTGACGGAGCCCTGTTCGGCGACGGCGATGAAATACTGCAATTGCCGGAGTGTGAATGCCATCAACGGACTTAACACCGGGCAGGGATCCGATGGCAAGCGAAGCAGCATGGCTGCGCCATGCCCTGCCGCATTTTGTCGTGCGCAGTAAGAGACCGATGGTAAGGTCTCAATCGGCTAAGGCTTAAGGAAACATGCAGTAGAGGGAGCAGGATGGATTCGAAGACATCGCGACCGATGCCGACTGAGCCGGGTATCCTTGCCTTTCACGAACGCTGCGAGGCGTTCTATCCTGCGGATGCGGTAAACGCCTCCATTGAGCAGCAGCGCCAATGGTACGATGCGCTTTGCGCCGAGTTCGATGCGCCATCGCCGGCGGGGCTGACACGGCGGGACGAGCAGGTCGCTGGCCGCATACCGGTAAGGCACTATCGCCCGGCGGACGTTACGGCCGAGACCCGCATCTTCTACATCCATGGCGGCGGTTCCGTTGTCGGCTCGCTTGAAAGCCATGACGCGATCTGCGCCGAGCTTGCGCATGACGCGGGGGCGGAGCTTGTCTCGGTCGATTACCGGCTTGCGCCCGAACATGTCTGGCCGGCAGCATTCGATGATTGCTACGAGGTGTTGCAGAGCCTGCTCGCGGGAGGCCGCCCGATGGTCGTCGCCGGCGACAGTGCAGGTGGCAATCTCACGGCGGGCATCGTGCTCAAGGCAAAGTCTGAAGGGCTTTCCGGCATCATCGGTCAGGTGCTGATCTATCCGGCTCTCGGCGGCGATCTCGTCAGCGGCTCCTATGTGGAGATGGCGGAGGCGCCTGGTCTCACGACGGCGGACGTCGGCTATTACCGCGAGATGCTGAAGGCGCCGGCGGACAATCCTTTTGCCCATCCACTGAAGGCCAGTGATCTCTCTGGCTTGCCGCCGGCCTATGTCACCGCAGCGAATTTCGATCCGCTGCGCGATGACGCGCGGAATTATGCGGCGCGGCTCGCGCAGGCCGGCGTCGACGTCACCTACCGTGAAGAACCGCAGATGATCCATGCGTGGCTGAGAGCGCGGCACACGAGCCCGGGCGCTGAAGAAGGCTTTCGCCATCTCGTTCACGGCGTGGCGCGGCTGGTCGGGACGAGGTAAGACGTCTCCTATGAGCGGAGAGACCGACCTTGCCCGCCTGTTGGCGGAGATGAACCCGATCCTGCGGGAGGGCGAATATGTCTATTGCACCGTTCAGGGCGATACGGCGTCCAGGCTTGCGCTGGAGCCAATCGGCACCTTCCGCGAGGCAGAAGGCCTGACGCTCATTCTCGAACGATCGCAGGCGGACGCGGCCGGGCTTGCCTATGGGCCGGTGCTGCGGCTCATTACGCTCAGCGTGCACTCCGCGCTGGAAGCCGTGGGCTTAACGGCGGCGGTGTCGGCGGCGCTCACACGAGCCGGGATCAGCGCCAATGTCGTCGCGGCCTATTACCACGACCATATCCTCGTGCCGGCGGCGGACGCCGACCGGGCGCTGGAGGCATTGCGGGGATTGAGCGGCGCATAGATGGTGCGTGGCGGGTTTGCCCCTGACCCTAGCCCTCTCCGCGCGGGGAGAGGGTCGCGGCAGCGGGGATGAGGGGCCGCACAGCCCCCGACGCGCGCCGGTCGCTCACATGAAATCTCGCCGAATACGCTTCTCAAAGGTCTTCTCGAAGATCTTCTCCTTGCCCTCGAATGCCTCGACCTTGGCCGAGGTGATCCACTCGGTTTCGGTGCAGCCAAGCCGGGAGGTCGAGACAGTCTTGATCGACTGATCGCCGCGCTGCGCAATGCAGGTCCAGGCGGAAAGGCCGGTCATCGAGTGCGGATCGTCCGGCGCGATCGACCAGGTTTCGTCGCGGATGTCCTGCGTCGCGTTGCCGGTGCCGGGATGCTCGACGAGGCCGGTATCCTCAAAGATCCGGTAGTGTGTCACACCTCTCGTCATGTCACGTTCGACCTTGCGGCGCGTTTGCGCCGGCGAATGCTCGATGTAGTGCGGCAGCGGATTGGGATTGGCCGGCTGTGGCACGACAATTTCGCGATGATCACCGAGGAGCGGCAGAGAGAGCGACAGGCTGGTGGTATCGATCGTCAAGCCCGGATCGGTTGGCGGCGGCAGGATCATTGGCCAGTAGGATGTCGACAACGACAAGCGGATGCGGTGCCCCGCCCGGAAGCGATAGCCACAGGCGTCGAGCACCAGCGTAACGCGCGTCTTACGGTTCTTCTCCATAGGCTGCGGCTTCGCATTGCCGTGGCGATGGGCGAGATTGAGCACGCCGAATGCGACGCGCGTCGCGGTGCCGTCGGGATGGATATCGACGAGGCGTGCGACAAGGTTGGCGGTGTCGGCGCTGCTGGCGACCTCGAGACTGAGGACCGGCTGTCCGAGATAATCCTGCGCTTCAAGCAACGGCTGCGTTTCGAAGGTGAGCGATCCGGCGTCATCGATGCGCTGGTCGCCTGCCATTTCGGCATCCGGTTTCAGCGTGAAATATTCGCCGGAGGCTGTGCCGGTATCGAGCGGCGAGCGGAGATAGACATCGCCGATGCCCTTCGCCGCCGAGACTCCAACGGTCAGGCTGCCGTCGCCGGCGATGGCAAACTTGCGCATTTCTGGCGTCGTCCAAACGTCCTTGGCGACCCACCGTCCCGGGTCTTCGTTTCGCCTGAGCGCTGGCCTCGGCCCGTCAAGGATATAGGCGCGCATCTGCGGCAGGTGTTCCGCGTCGTTTTTCTCGTCGCGAAGCCATCTGTTCCACCACCGGATCGCTTCGCTGTGGAAATCCGCGCGCGGCTTCGGCCAGGCGAAATGCGGATATTTGTGCACCCAGGGTCCAATCAGAGCCTTTGCCTTGCTGCCGAGACCCTCGACGGCCTTGATCGGCGTGTTGCGGTAACCGTCGGCCCATCCCGCGATCACCAGTGCGGGAATCGGGAAGCTCTCGAAGTCCTCGCAAATCGAGCCATGGCGCCAGAAATCGTCGCGGCGCTGATGCTCCAGCCATTCTTCCAGGAAGAAGGGTTCGTTCTCGAGCCGCTCCAGCCACATTTCCTTCCAGCGTTCGCCGACAAGCTCGGGATCGGGCGAGCGCGACTGATAGGCGAGCATGGTCGCCGCCCAGGAGAGTTGCGCCGACAGGTGGCAGCCGTTCTTGTAGTGGATATCGTCGTTGTAGCGATCGACGGTCGAGGCGATCGAGATAACGGCTTTAAGCGCCGGCGGCTTGAGAGCCGCGACCTGCAGGCAGTTGAAGCCGCCCCAGGAAATTCCCATCATCCCTACTTTGCCGTTGGACCAGGGCTGCGATGCGATCCATTCGATGATCTCGCAGCCGTCGGAAAGCTCGCGGGGCGTATATTCCCCGTCGATCACGCCTTCGGATTCACCCGAGCCGCGGATGTCGACGCGCACGCCGGCAATGCCTGCAGCCGCAAAGACTGGATAGGTGGACTCATCGCGAGCGCACGTGCCGTCGCGCTTACGATAGGGCAGATATTCGAGAACGGCCGGCACCGGATTCTGCTCCGTACCCTCGGGCATCCAGATGCGCGCGGCAAGACGTGTCCCGTCCTTGAGCGTGATCCATTCGTTCTCGAGGACGGTAAAGTTGCGATCGGCCATTGTGTACCTCCCGATCCATACCTGATTATTGAGATGCAGGATGCGGGCGGAAAACCGCCCACACTTTTCCTCGTTCCGCTTTAGCTGTCGAACCAGACGCGGCTTCCGACATAGCCGTTCGAAAGATCGTTGCCGATGTCGTGCACGAAGCCCTTCAGCGAGGCGGAGGCGGCGTTCACGTAGTCGTTGAAGACGGGCAGGATCAGGCCGCCTTCGTCGCGCACCATGATCGCCATCGTATGATAGAGTTCCTTGCGCTTAGCCTCGTCAAGCTCGGAGCGCGCCTGCAACAGAAGTTTGTCAAAATCCTCCCGTTTGAAGCGCGTGTCGTTCCATTCCGCGCTCGAGAGATAGGAGGTGGAATAGCGAGAGTCCTGCGTCGGGCGGCCGCCCCAGTAGGAGGCGCAGAACGGCTGGACGTTCCAGACATTCGTCCAGTAGCCGTCCTCCGGTTCACGCCGGACTTCGAGCTCGATGCCGGCCTTCCTGGCGCTTTCCTGGAAGAGAACCGCCGCGTCGACGGCGCCGGGGAAGGCGGCGTCGGAAGTGCGCAGCAGGATCGGTCGGTCATGACCGGATTTCTTGTAATGGAACGCGGCCTTGTCCGGGTCATAGACGCGCTGCTCGATTCCCTCCGGCGCGAGCGCGTAGTTCTCGTTGACCGGGTAATCGTTGCCGAGCTTGCCGTAGCCGCCGACGGCCCGATCAAGGATCGTCTGCCGATCGATCGCGTATTTCAGCGCCATCCTGAGGTCGTTGTTGTCGAAGGGCGCCGTGTCGCAGTGCATCAGGAAGCTGTAGAAGCCCTTGCCTGGCGTCTGGAGGATCTGAACGCGAGGGGCGCGCTTGAGAAGCGATACGGTTTTCGGATCCACGTTGTTGATGAAGTGCACTTGACCCGAGGAGAGGGCCGCGATGCGCGCCGAGTTGTCGTTCATGACGATGATCTCGACGCTGTCGACATAGCCGCGGTCCGAGCGCCAGTCGGCTGCGTTCCTTTCGAAGGTCGCGCGGATGCCGGCCTCGTAGCTTACGAGCTTGTATGGACCCGTTCCGATCGGCGAGGCAGGATTTTCGACGCCGCCGCCCGGCTGGATGATCAGGTGGTAATCGGTGAGAAGCAGCGGCAGGTCGGCATTGCCTTCCGAGAGCGTCAGAACGAGATCGCCGGCCTTTTCCTCGATCGTCTTGATCGAGCGCATGAGGCCGAGCGCACCCGATTTCGAACCCTCGTCGGAATGGCGCTTCAGCGTCGCGACGACGTCGGCTACCGTCAGCTTGCTGCCGTCATGGAAGGCGATGTCGTTGCGGATCTTGAAGGTCCAGACCGAAGCATCCGCGGAAGGCTCCCAGGAGGAGGCGATCGAGGGCAGGGGCGCCCCGGTCACCGGATCGGACTCGACGAGCTTGTCGCCCCAGAGATGGCCGATCACGAAGGAGACGGAGCCGGTGTAGGCGGCCGGGTCGAGGGAATCGGTTGTCGCGCCGCCCTTGAGGCCGAACTTCAGGTGGCCACCGCGTTTCGGCTCCTGTGCCTGAGCTTTGCCCGGCAAGCTGCCGAGGCCGGCGGCGAGGCCGAGTGTCGCGGTACCCGCGAGGAAGCCGCGGCGGTTGATGCCGGCCGGAACGATAAGGCCGTCGGGACGCTTCGTGAATTCCGTCATTTCAGTGTTCCCTCTACGTGTTGTTCGACAAGAACCTAGCGCCTGCGTGACGCGGCACAATTTCGCGACTTGACGCTGATTTGCGCTAGTTTACGCTCCTCGAAATCAACAGTTCGGAGCCCGATGTGGAGCAGGACGATACATTCGTCACCAATTTGCGTTTCGCCTGCGCGACTCGGCGCTCGATCTCCCAGATTTGCCGCGAAATCGGTATCAATCGCCAGCAGTTCAACCGCTACATCAGCGGTGAGGCGCGACCGTCGGCGCACAATGTCGCGCGGATCGCGGCGTTTTTCGGCCTTTCGACGCAGGATTTTTCGCTCTCGCCGAAGCTGTTCGAAGCGCGGATGACGCGTCCCGGCCGCGACCGCTCGGAGGCGAGATTGCTGCTTGAAGGTTTTCCCGGCGACATTTCGGCTCTCAGGCGGCACATGGGCTATTACCAGACCTATCACATTTCGCCGTCATGGCCGGGCCTCGTCGTCTGCTCGTGTGCTCGGATATACGAGGACGGCGGCTCCGTCCGCGTGAAATCGATCGAGCGCATCCGCGATGCCGCGAACGAAATCCGACAGTTCTCGAAATATGTCGGTCTCGCAACCTTCTGGCGAAACCGTATCTTCATCATGGAGCGGAGCGTCGGTCGCGAGCCGATGCTTTCGCAAACGATCCTGATGCCATTCGAAGTGCATCAGCGCGTCTATCTGCGGGGCACCACCATGGGCGTCTCCTGGCGCAAGGAGAACCAGCCCTACGCATCGCGCATGATCTGGCGCCATATCGGACAGGAGCCGGATATCCGGCAGATGCTCTCCCGCTGCGGCGTGGTCGCCTTCAGCTCGCGGCAATTGCCGGCAACGGTGAGGAGCTTTCTCGATACGCCGGCGGCCGAAGTGCTGAGCGTGCCGACTGAATATTGAGGCCGGTAGCGCGGTGCGATCAGATCTGCAGCGAACTTTGCGCGTCTGATTAGACGCGCAGCGCTGTAGGGGATCACCTCCCCGCGAGCGGGGAGAATTGATCGATCAATTGCCAGCGCTTTCCATCCGCCGCGTCTTCAGCACCTTCTCCAGCCAGCCGATTTCCATCTCCGGCACCGACTTCAAGAGGAGGTCGGTATAGTCGTCGAAGGGTGGCGAGAGCACCTTCGACTTCGGACCGAAGCGCACGAGGCGACCGCGGTGCATGACCGCGACGCTGTCGGCGATGGCTCGGACGATGGCGATATCGTGGGTGATAAAGACATAGGAAACAGCGGTTTCCTCCTGAAGCTTCGTAAGCAGATTCAAGATGCCTTCGGCAACTAACGGATCGAGCGCCGAGGTCGGCTCGTCGCAGAGGATGAGTTCCGGCTTGGCGGCGAGCGCCCTGGCGATGGCGACGCGCTGCTTCTGCCCGCCGGAAAGCTCTGCCGGATAGCGGTCGAGGAAGCGCGGTCCCATCTCGATCTGGTCGAGCAGTTCCCTGACCCGCTCGGTTTTCCTGGCGCCATGCATGCCGAAGTAGAAGGAGAGCGGGCGGCCGATGATATTGCGCACCGTCTGACGCGGGTTCATTGCCGTGTCCGCCATCTGGTAGATCATCTGGATGCGGCGCAACTCGTCATTCGTCCGGCCCTTCAACGCTTTCGGCAGTTCCTTGCCTTCAAAGGTGATCCGCCCCTCGCTCGCCGGCAAAAGGCCGGTGATGACGCGGGCGAGTGTCGACTTTCCGGAGCCGGACTCCCCGACGATCGCCAGTGTCTGACCCTTCGGCAGATGCATCGAGACGTCGTGCAGCACCTTGAAGCCATTGGCATAGCCGGCATGGACGTGCTCGATCTTGAGAAGCGTGCCCGACTGGTCCGTCGCCTCGTCGCGTTTCGTCTGGCGGACGCTGACGAGCGCGCGGGTATAATCCTCCCTCGGGGCCTCGATCACCTGCTTGGTCGTGCCGTATTCCACGGTCTTGCCGTAACGCAGCACCATGATGTCGTCGGAGATCTGGGCCACCACCGCGAGATCGTGGGTGATGTAGAGTGCTGCCGTGTGCGTCTCCTCGATCGCGTGCTTGATCGCCGCAAGCACGTCGATCTGGGTGGTGACGTCAAGCGCCGTGGTCGGCTCGTCGAAGACGATCAGTTCGGGGTTCGGGCAGAGCGCCATTGCCGTCATGGCGCGCTGCAGCTGGCCGCCGGAAACCTGGTGGGGGTAGCGGTCACCGAAGGTTTCCGGATTGGGAAGACCAAGCACGCGGAACAGATAGAGGGCGCGTTTTTTCGCCTCGTCGCGGCTCATGAGACCATGACGGAGCGACGCCTCGATGACCTGGTCGCCGAGCTTATGAGCGGGGTTGAAAGCGGCGGCAGCGGATTGCGCGACATAACAGACATGGGCGCCGCGGACTGTGTTGATGCCGCTGCGGTCGAGCTTCAGGATGTCCCTGCCATTGAGCAGCACTTCGCCACCGATGATGCGGCATCCGCCGCGGCCGTAGGCAAGAGCCGAGAGGCCGATCGTGGACTTGCCCGCACCGGATTCGCCGATGAGGCCCAGCACCTTACCCTTCTGCAGATTGAAGGAGACGCCTTCGACCAGGGTCACCACCTTGGGCGGTTCGCCCGGCGGATAGCTCGTCGCCTCGATCTTCAGGTTCTTGACGGAAAGCAGATCAGGCATCGCCGCGCCCTCCTTTCAGGCTCGAGGTCCGCTTCATCAGCCAGTCGACGACGAGGTTGACACAGATGGCGAGGGTCGCGATCGCCGCACCCGGGACGAGGGCGGCGGAAATGCCGAAGATGATGCCGTCCTTGTTGTCCTTGACCATGCCGCCCCAGTCTGCGGCGGGCGGCTGGATGCCGAGGCCGAGGAAGGAGAGGGTGGAGAGGAAGAGGATGGAAAAGGCGAACCGCAGGCCAAATTCGGCCAAGAGCGGCGACAGCGTGTTCGGCAGGATCTCGCGGAAGATGATCCAGAGCGAGCCTTCGCCGCGCAGCCGCGCCGCCTCGACGAATTCCATCACCGCGACGTCGAGGGCGACGGCGCGGCCGATGCGGAAGACGCGGGTGGAGTCGAGCACCGCCATGACGAGGATCAGGATCCAGAGATGTTGCGGCAGTACCGCGAGAACGACGAGGGCGAAGATCAGCGTCGGGATCGCCATCATCAGGTCGTTGAAGCGCGAGAAGAACTGGTCGACGAAGCCGCCCATGACAGCCGCGGCAAAGCTCAGGATCATGCCGAGCGAGAAGGACAGCACGGTTGCCGCCAGCGCCACGAAGATGGTGGTGCGGGCGCCATAGATCAGGCGCGAGAACAGGTCGCGCCCGAGATTGTCGGTGCCGAGCAGGAAATCGCCGCCGGCCGGTAGCCAGATGTCGCCGACGACATCGCGCTCGCCGTAGGGCGCGATAACAGGCGCGAAAATCGCACAGAGGATGGTGATCGCGATGCCCGCGATGCCGATCCAGGCGCTCAGGGGGATAGATCTCAGGTTCATCGCGGGTGCCTCAGTCTCGGGTTGGCGAGAATGGCGAGAATGTCAGCCGCCATGTTGAGGAAGATGTAGAAGGCCGCAAAGATCAGGCCGCAGGCCTGGACGACCGGCATGTCACGCACGGTCACCGCATCCACCATGTATTGCCCCATGCCCGGATAGACGAAGACCACTTCGACGACGACGACGCCGACGACCAAGTAGGCGAGATTCAGCGCGATGACGTTGATGACCGGGGCCACGGCATTGGGGGCGGCGTGGCGGGCGATGATGCGGAACATGCCGAGCCCTTTTAGCTCAGCGGTCTCGACATAGGCCGACGACATGACGTTGAGGATCGCCGCCCGCGTCATGCGCATCATATGGGCTAGAACGACGAGGACGAGGGTCGCAACCGGAAGCGCGATCGCCGAAAGCCGTTCGGTGAGGCTCATGCTTTCATAGACCGTCGCCGGGAAGGTGGCGACGCCCAATTTGACCGCGAAGAACATGATCAGCAGGTAGCCGATGAAGAATTCCGGCAGCGAGATCGCCGCGAGCGATATCACGTTGATGATCTTGTCCGGCATTCGGTTGCGGAACTGCACAGCCAGCATGCCGAGCCCGACGGCGAGCGGCACGGAGATGAGCGCGGCGAAGAAGGCGAGGAACAACGAATTGCCGAGCCTATTGCCGATCTGTTCGCTGACCGAATTCTTGCTCGCCCAAGAGGTGCCGAAATCACCCTGCACGGCGCCGCCGAGCCAATTGAGGTAGCGTTCGCTCCAGGGCCGGTCGAGGCCGAGGTCCTTGCGGATGTTTTCGACCGCCTGCGGCGTCGCCGACTGGCCAAGATAGGTGGTGGCGAAATCGCCGGGCAAGGCTTCGATGCCGCCGAAGATCATCAGCGATACGGCGAAAAGCAATCCAACACTCAGGCCGAGGCGCTTAAGGATCAGCGCCGCGAGAGGACGGCGAAAGACGAAACGCCGCCAGAAGGTGCCACCGATCTCGCCGGTGGGGTTGGGTTTTGCTGGCATTCCGGAAAGATCGGCAGACCGCGGGGGCTCACCCGCGGTCCCATCCGTCAGAACCGGACCAGTCATTGGTCCGCTTTCCATCGTCAGGCTTCCAGCCACACTCGGGTTGCGACATAGCCGTTCGACATGTCGTTACCGATGTCGTGGACATAGCCCTTCACCTGCTTGGTGGACGCGTTCACGAAATCGTTGAACATCGGCAGGATCAGGCCGCCTTCGTCCCGCACCATCATTGCCATGGTACGATACATTTCCTTGCGCTTGGCCTCGTCGAGTTCGGATCGGGCCTCGAGCAGCAGCTTGTCGAACTCCGGACGCTGGAAGCGGGTGTCGTTCCAGTCGGCATTCGAGAGGTAGGCGGTCGAATACATCTGATCCTGGGTCGGGCGGCCGCCCCAGTAGGAGGTCGAGAAGGGCTGGACATTCCAGACGTTGGTCCAGTAACCGTCGCCCGGTTCACGCTTGACCTCGATCTCGATGCCGGCTTTTTTGGCACTCTCCTGATAGAGAACGGCAGCGTCGACGGCGCCGGGGAAGGCAACGTCGGAGGTGCGCAGCAGCACCGGCCCGCTATGCCCGGACTTCTTGTAGTGGAAGGCGGCCTTGTCCGGATCATAGGCGCGTTGCTCGATCCCTTCCGGGAAGAGGGCGTAGGTGTCATTGATCGGGAAGTCGTTGCCGACTTTGCCGTAGCCGCCGAGGATGCGCTGGACCATCGTCTCGCGATCCATCGCGTATTTCAGCGCCATGCGCAGGTCGTTGTTGTCGAACGGCGCGGTGTTGCAATGCATGATGAAGACGTAGTGGCCGCGACCGGAGGTATTGAGGATCTCGACGGTCGGTGCCCTCTTCAAGAGGTTCACCGTCTTCGGATCGACGCGGTTGATGTAATGCACCTGACCGGAGGAAAGGGCGGCGATGCGCGCCGTCGCGTCGTTCATGGCGATCAGTTCGATCGTATCCACGAAGCCTCTATCCGTCCGCCAATCGTCGGCATTCTTTTCGAAGGTGGCGCGCACGCCCGGTTCGAAGCTGGCCACCTTGTACGGACCGGTACCGATCATCGCGTCGGGATTGTCGAGGCCGCCATTCGGCTGGATAATGAGGTGGTAGTCCGTCAGAAGCAGCGGCAGGTCGGCATTGCCTTCCGTCAGCGTCAGGACAAGCTTGTCGCCATCCGACTTGATTTCCTTGATCGATTTCATCACGCCGAGCGCGCCAGACTCCGACTTGTCATCGGTGTGGCGCTGCAGAGTCTTGATCACGTCATCGACGGTCAATTCCTTGCCGTCATGGAACTTGACGCCCTTACGGATCGTAAATGTCCAGGTCGCTGCATCGGCGGAAGGCTCCCAGGATTCGGCGAGGGCCGGCACCGGTGCACCGGTCGTCGGATGGCTCTCGACGAGCATGTCGCCCCAGTTGCGGCCGACGACAAACATGAACTGCGAGAGGGCCTTTGCCGGATCCTTCGAGTCGGTCGCGGCTGCGCCTTCGAGGCCGAGCTTCAGGTGCCCGCCGCGCTTCGGCTCCTGCGCCGCGGCACTGGTTGCGAACAGCGTGCTGGCGGTCGAGGCGGCGATGCCGAAAGCGGCCGCGCGTCCGAGAAACTCACGCCGGTTCATTTTGCCCAGCATAACCTGTCGTGTCAGATAGTCCTTGTAATCGCTCATTCCCCTGTTCCCTTCTTTCAGTCGGCATTCGCCGTTCGTTGTGATTGGTAGAGACTGTTGCGTATCGTCCGAAATGGCTTCGAAGCTAACATGCCCGTTATGTCGTCTGGTTTCTCCTTCCTTTTGCGATCTACGGTGGCGATACAGGTATTCCGATCCATAAGGCTAGTCGTTCGGAACAGGCTTGTAACGTCCTAATTTATAAATCTTTTCCATAAGCATGGCTTATGGACGATCACGTAGCACCGCGTGCGCCGATGCTCGCGGCGCCCCACGTTGAATGCCGGTTCTCGCCGGCTCGAAATCACGCGGCCATTGATGGCCGTATCGTCTCAGCGCCCTTTCCAGACGGGATCGCGCTTCTCGGCGAACGCGCGGGCTCCTTCGAGCTGGTCTTCGCTCGAATAGAGCATATCGACCGTCTTGAACTGCCGGCGGGTGATCTTGTTCATCGTCGTCTGGAAATCGCGGCCTTCCGCCTCGCGCACCACTTCCTTGATCGCGGCGTAGACGAGCGGCGGTCCGCTTTCGAGCAGGCGCGCAAGCTCCCAGGCGCGTTCCATCAGCCGGTTGGCCGGCAGAATCTCATTGACGAAACCCCAGCGGTTCGCCTCGTTGACGTCGAGCCAGCGGCCGGTCAACAGCATGTCCATGGCGATATGGTAGGGGATGCGCTTTGGCAATTTGATCGACGCGGCATCGGCCACCGTGCCGGAGCGGATTTCCGGCAGCGCGAAGGTCGCATGTTCGGCAGCAAGGATGATGTCGGTCGAAAGCGCGATCTCCAGCCCGCCGCCGCAACAAATGCCGTTGACGGCGGCGATGATCGGCTTGTTGAGGTCGCGCAGTTCCTGGATTCCGCCGAAACCGCCGACGCCATAGTCGCCGTCGACGGCGTCACCATCGGCGGCAGCCTTGAGGTCCCAGCCGGGGCAGAAAAATCTTTCGCCCGCGCCGGTGACGATCGCCACGCGCAAGGCTGGGTCGTCGCGGAACTCGCGGAAGATTTCGCCCATGATCCGGCTGGTCTTCAGATCGATGGCATTGGCCTTCGGCCGGTCGATCGTGACTTCCAGAATGCCGCCTTCGCGGCGCGTGAGGATCGGTCCGGTCATAGGCGTCATTTCCTCCGGCGGATCAAGGCGTCAACGGCGATGGCTCCTTGGCCCTCCGGTAACACCATAATAGGATTGATATCGAGTTCATCGAGTTTGGAAGCGTTTGCAACGACATAGGATGCCGCTGCAGCGACAGTTCTTGCCAAAGCGGCGACGTCTCCCTTCGGTCCTCCGCGGTAGCCGTCCAGCAGCTTCCTGATCTTGAGACTGTCGATCGCCTCCAAAATCGCCTTTTCGGTAGTCGGAAGCGTCAGGATCGCGGAATCATCCAGCAATTCCACGAGGATTCCGCCCGCGCCAATGGTGAGCACCGGGCCGGCAACGGGATCGCGCATCGCCCCGATGATGAGTTCCGCTACCGGCTTGGCGATCATCTTTTCCACAAGATAACCCGAAGCGACCGCGGCCATCGCCGTCGCGGCGGCGTAGACCTCGTCGCGACTCGCGAGGTTGAGCTTGACTGCGCCAGCTTCGGTCTTGTGGGCGACGCCGAGGCCTTTGAGCACGACGGGGAAGCCGAGGGCTTCGGCGGTATCCGCCGCTTCCTCGGCGGTGGCGGCCGTTTCGCCTCGGGGGACCTCAACGCCAGCCTCCAGGAGCTCGGCCTTCGCCTCTGCCTCGGTCAGCGTAACGGCATCGCCCGCTTCGGCCCGGACCTTGAGGAGGGGTAGCGGGGCAGGTCTTGCCCAGGCGGCGCCGATCTCGGCCGCAGTCTCCGCGGCGGCGAGCGCTTCGTCGATGCCGTTGAAGGGCACCACGCCCGCCGCCATCAGCGAAAGGGCGGTTGCTTCCGGCATGTTCTCGCCGAGGCTCGCGACGATTCCCGCGACGGCGCCGGTCGCCTTCGCGGAAGCGATGACCGCCTCGCAGGTCGTCACCCAATCTTCGGCGTCGCAGCGGTCGAGACGCGGGAAGTCGAGCACGATGAGGTTCAGTGCGTAGTCGCCCTTCATCATCGCGGTAAACGCGGCTGTCTGCTTGTCGCGGTTGCCCCAGACGAACGTGTGGTAGTCGAGCGGATTGGCGATCGTCACCATCTCGCCGAGACTTTCCTTCAGCGGCTGGCGCTGCTCCTCGCGCAATGGTCGGAAGTTGACCATACGCCGGACACCCGCATCCGCCATCAATGAGGCCTCGCCGCCAGAGCAGCTCATCGAAGAGATGTCGGCGCTCTCAAGCGGGCCATGAAGATGCAGGAGCTTCAGCGTTTCGAGGAGCTCGGGCAGCGTGTCGACCCGGCCGATGCCGAGGCGGGCAAGCAGCGCCGACGAGACGCGGTCGTTGCCGGCGAGCGAGGCGGTGTGCGAGACGGTCGCGAGCCGTGCGGCCTCCGACTTGCCGACCTTCAGCGTCACGACGGGCTTGCGCAGTTCGCGCGCCCGGGTCGCCAGCCGCTCCAGCGCCTCGATGCTGTCGAAGCCCTCGATGTGCAGGCCAACGGTGGTGACGCGCGGGTCTTCGAGCACGGCGCAGGCTATGTCGGAGAGCCCGGTCTGCGCTTGGTTGCCAGCGGTCATGACGTAGGCGAGCGGCAGCCCGCGCGTCTGCATGGAGATGTTGCAGGCGATGTTCGAGGATTGGGTCAGGATTGCGACGCCGCGCTCGACGCTCAGCATGCCGTGCTGGTCGGGCCAGAGCAGCGCGCCGTCGAGCATGTTGATGAAGCCGTAGCAATTGGGCCCAACGATCGGCATGTCGCCGGCGGCGGCAACCAGCGCCTCCTGCATATCGTTGCCATCGGCGAGCTCGCTGGCCGCTTCGCGGAAGCCCGAGGCGTAGCAGACGGCGCCGCCGGCACCACGTGCCGCAAGGTCGCGGATGATCTCGATCGTCAGTGCCCGGTTGACGCCGACGAAAGACGCGTCCGGCGCATTCGGCAGGTCCGCCACCGAGCGGTAGCAGCGTCGGCCGAGAATTTGGTCTTCGCGCGGGTGGACAGGCCAGATCTCGCCGGCAAAGCCCATCTTGTCGCATTGTTCGATGACGCGGCGCGCCTCCTTGCCGCCGAAGACGGCGATGGAGCGCGGGCGTATCAGCCGGTCGAGGGAGCGGGGAGGGGTGGTCATGCTGCGCCCTTGTTGAATGCATCAAGGGCGCGCGAGCCGCGGAATACCCCCCTCTGCCCTGCCGGGCATCTCCCCCACAAGGGGGGAGATTGGACGGGGCGCTGTCTTTGCCAGTCAGTGACCGTCGAGGAGTGGAGTGCTCTTAACGGACGATGGATTGCGGGAATGATGCGGCGGATGGCAGAGATGGGCCGTGGATCAAGAAGCTGGGTGGTCGCGTCTTGCCAATCTCCCCCCTTGTGGGGGAGATGCCCGGCAGGGCAGAGGGGGGTGACTTGCGGGAACTCGCCCATCCTCAAGCCCCCAGCGGCCGCAGGAGGTCGCGGCTGATGATGTGGCGCTGGATTTCCGAAGTGCCGTCCCAGATGCGTTCGACGCGCGCGTCACGCCAGAAGCGGGCGAGCGGCAGGTCGTCCATCAGCCCCATGCCGCCATAGATCTGGATGGCCTCGTCGGTGACGCGGGCGAGCATTTCCGTGGCAAAGACCTTGGCCGAGGCGATCTCGCGGTTCGACGGGAGGCCCTGGTCGAGCCGCCAGGCGGCCGACAGCGTCAGGAGGTCGGCGGCGTCGATCTCGGTGATCATGTCGGCAAGCTTGAACGAGACGCCCTGATTGGCACCGATCGGCTTGCCGAACTGCTTGCGCTCGGCGGCGTAGGAAAGCGCATAGTCGAAGGCGCGCCGCGCCCGTCCGACCGAGGTGGCGGCGACCGTCAGGCGGGTCGCATAGAGCCACTCATTGGCGATGTCGAAACCCTTGTGCACCTCGCCGAGGATCTGCGCAGAGGGCAGCCGGCAATCGTCGAAGGTCAGGATGCAGTTCTTGTAGCCGCGATGCGAGACGGAATTGTAGCCGTCGCGGATCTGGAAGCCCGGCGTGCCGCGATCGACCAGGAAACAGGTGATCTTCTTCTTCGGGCCGCGCGGCGTCTGCTCCTCGCCGGTGGCGATGAAGACGATGACGAAATCGGCGATGTCGGCGTGGCTGATGAAGTGCTTCGTGCCATTGACGATCCAGTCGTCACCGTCCTGTCTGGCGAAGCATTTCATGCCGCGCACGTCGGAGCCGGCGTCGGGCTCGGTCATGGCGAGTGCATCGAACTTGTCGCCTCGGACGGCCGGCAGCAGGTAACGCTCGCGCTGCTCTTCGTTGCATGCCATCAGGATACCGGAGGGGCGGCCGAAGAATACGGTCAAGCCCATCGAGCCGCGGCCAAGCTCACGCTCGACGAGCGTAAACGTCAGGTGATCGAGCCCGGCGCCGCCGACTTCTTCCGGGAAATTGCAGCCGAAGAAGCCGAGCTCCTTGCACTTGCGGGCAATTTCCTGGCCGAGCTCACGCGGCACGATGCCGGTGCGCTCGACCTCGTTTTCATGTGGATAGATCTCGGTCTCGACGAAGCTGCGAACCGTGTCGACGATCATCTGCTGTTCTTCGGTCAGTGCGAAATTCATTGTTCTCCCTCGTCAATTTTGGTCCGCCTGCTATTGGGCCGATCTCCCCATCGGCCCTTTGCTTGCTTGGCACCCTAACCCTCTCCTCGCGCGCGGGGAGGGGGACGCTCTTGCTGCCCGCTCCCCGCCGCGACGGAAGAGGGGGCGCCAGTGGTTGCCGCGAGTCCCTTCTCCCCGCCTACGGGGAGAAGGCGCCGGCAGGCGGATGAGGGGCAATCATCCGCCATGATCAACTTCAGCGTTTCTGCCCCACATGCCGCCCGGCGCCTTCCGGCACCTCAAGCTTCGCATGCCCTTCCGCGATCGGCTTCAACTTCGCCAGCACTTCCGCCGGCGCCGGAACCGACTTGCCGGCCTTGGCGTCGACGTGCAGCATCATCTGCTCGGCGGTCGCGATCACCTCGCCCGATGCGGCGTCGTGGATCCTGGTGAAGAATTGAATCCGCTTCTCGTCCGAGGCGAGAAGCTGCAGCGTTGTGTAGAGCGCCTGGCCGAGCTTCGCTTCTCCGAGATGGCGGATGTGGGTTTCCACAGTGTAGTAGCTGTGGCCCGCTTCGACATAGGCGAAATCGACGCCGATCAGCCGCAGCAGCGCATCGGAGGTGTCGCCGAAGAGCTGCAGGTAGCGGTGCTCGGTCATGTGACCGTTGTAATCGACCCAGGCGGCGTTGACCTTGGTCTCGACGAGGTGCAGCGGGCCGGAGGCGTCATAGGTTTTCGCCTGATTGCAGCCCTTCACCCAAAGGCGCTTCTCGAAATCGGCGAGCAGCTTGCCGGCGCCCCAGCCTTCGCCGCCATTGCCGGCTTTGAGCGCATGCATGATGCCGACGAGGTTTTCGTCGCGGATGCGCTCGAGTTCGCGGATCGAGCGGCCGGCGGCTTGCGCGTCCGACTGCGCGCCGATCTTTTCGACGAGCGCATCGTCGAGGTCGACGACGTCGGTGAACTTCGTCCAGGGCCATTTGAGGCAAGGGCCAAACTGGGCGAGGAAGTGGCGCATGCCGGCTTCGCCGCCAGCGATCCGATAGGTCTCGAACAGGCCCATCTGCGCCCAGCGCATGCCGAAGGAATAGCGCATGACGTTGTCGAGCGTCTCGGTATCGCAGATGTCGTCCTGGATCAGCCAGAGCGCTTCGCGCCAGAGCGCCTCGAGCAGACGGTCGCCGACGAAGGCCTCGATCTCCTTGGCTATGACGACGCCCTTCATGCCGATTTCGGCAACACCTTCCTCGGCCCGCTTGATCGTTGCCGCGGAGGTCATCCTGCCGCCGACGAGCTCGACCAGCGGTAGGAGATAGACCGGGTTATAGGGATGCGCCACGAACATGCGTTCGGGGTATTTCATGTCGGCCTGAAGGTCCGAGGGGAGGAGGCCCGAGGTTGATGAGCCGATGAGCGCGTCGGGGCGGGCGAAAGCATCGATTTCGGTGATGACGCCGCGCTTCAGCTCCAGCCGCTCGGGGACGCTTTCCTGAATCCAGTCAACGCCTTCGACTGCCTGCTCAATGCTCTTGCAGAAGGTGAGTTTGCCGCGCGGCGGCAGCGGCGCCATGGTCAGCATGCCGTAGGCCTTCTCGGCATTGGTCATGACCTCGCCGATGATGCGCTCGGCTTCCGGATGCGGATCGAAGATCTTGACGTCGATGCCGGCAAGCGCGAAACGCGCCGCCCAGGCCCCGCCGATGACGCCGCCGCCGATGCAGGCGGCCTTGGTGATGATGCTCATTCCCTCTCCTCGATTCCTTGAAATCTCAGTCTGCCCTCACCCTAGCCCTCTCCCCGCAGGCGGGGACAGGGGACTGGGCGCCTACGGCTGCGTCCTTCTCCCGGTCTCGACGGGGAGAAGGTGCCGGCAGGCGGATGAGGGGCCGAACTCGCTCTTACCGCTTCGTCAACTTCAGCGTCTCGCGAACCTCTGCCGGTCCGATGATCTTCGCGCCCATGCCCTCGATGACCGAGACCGCCTTTTCGACGAGCTGGCCATTGGTCGCGAGTTGGCCCTTGCCGACATAAAGGTTGTCTTCAAGGCCGACACGGACGTTGCCGCCGGCAAGGATCGCCGCGGCCGGATAGGCGAGCGCATTGCGACCGATCGAGAAGGCAGAGAAGGTCCAGTTCGCGGGCACGTTGTTGACCATCGCCATGAAGGTGTTGAGGTCGTCCGGCGCTCCCCACGGAATGCCCATGCAGAGCTGGATCAGCACCGGATCCTCGATCAGGCCTTCCTCGACGAGCTGCTTGGCGAACCAGAGATGGCCGGTGTCGAAGGCCTCGATCTCGGGGCGCACGCCAAGGGCGGTCATCTGGCGGGCCATCTCGCGCAGCATCGACGGCGTGTTGGTCATGACATAGTCGCCGAGCGAGAAGTTCATGGTGCCGCAGTCTAGCGTGCAGATCTCGGGCAGGCATTCGGCAACATGGGCGACGCGCTCGGTGGCACCGGCCATGTCGGTGCCCTTCTCGTTGACCGGGAGGGGGCTTTCGACATTGCCGAAAACGAGATCCCCACCCATGCCGGCCGTGAGGTTGAGCACAACATCGATGTCGGCGGAACGGATGCGGTCGGTCACCTCCTTGTAGAGGTCGAGGCGGCGGGCCGGTGCGCCGGTCTCCGGATCGCGGACGTGGCAGTGGACGATCGCCGCACCCGCCTTGGCGGCCTCGACCGCCGCTTCGGCGATCTGCTTCGGCGTGATCGGGACGTGGCTGGATTTGGAAACGGTGTCTCCCGAACCGGTAACGGCGCAGGTGATGAATACCTCGCGGTTCATGCTGAGCGGCATTGCTGTCTCCCTTTTGTTGGGAGCTATTACGAGCCAGAAAGGTTGGATCTGCTTTTCATTATCGGTTGTATCCTATACATTATCGGCAGTATGGAGAGGAAGTTTTGGCATGGACCAGATCGTTTCGCAGGTGCAGCACATCGATTTGCTGGTCCTGCCGGAGACGAACCTGATCCTCGTCGCTTCTGTCGTCGAGCCGCTGCGCGCCGCCAACCGCATTGCCGGGCGGGCGCTCTATACCTGGACGATCTTCAGCCCGAACGGCGAGGCGATCGAGACCAAGAGCGGCATTCCCATTCCTGTTTCCGGTCCCTTCCGGCCTCAACGCGAGACGGCGCCGCTCTTCGTGCTTTCGAGCTACAACTGGGAGCGCAGTGCCACCTCGCAGTTGAAGATGCTCCTGTCGCAGACGGCGCGGCATCGGGATGTCATGGCGGGGATCGAATCCGGCTCGTGGCTGCTTGCCGAGACCAGCCTGCTCGACAATTTTTCGGCCACCACCCATTGGGAGGATTTTGAGGATTTCGCCGCCGCCTATCCACAGGTGACCATGGTGCGCGAGCGTTTCGTCATCGATGGCAAACGCATCACCACCGGCGGGTCGCTGCCGACGCTCGACCTGATGCTGGAACTGATCCGCCGGGCGCATGGCTATTCACTGGCGCTCGAGGTCTCGCGCCTCTTTATTTACGAGCAGGAGCGCACGCGTGGCGACCTGCTGCAGGTGCCCGCGATCGGCAACATGCGCATTCTTGATGCGCGCGTCGGCGCAGCGGTAAGGCTGATGGAGGAGACGGTCGAGGCGCCGCTGACGCTCGCGCGCCTCGCACGCCGCGTCGGCGTCAGCGCCCGGCATCTGCAGGATCTCTTCAAGGACACGATGGGCGTTGCCCCGCATGAGCATTATCTCGCTCTCCGTCTGAATGCCGCGCGTCGAAAGGTGATCGAGACGCGAATGGAGTTCGCCGATATCGCCGCCATCGCCGGCTTCAACTCCTCGTCCTCGTTTTCGCGCAGCTACCGCGCGCATTACCGCGAAAGCCCCAGCGAAACGCGTCGGCGGCTGAAGCTCAAGAGCTGATTCAAGAGCTTCAGATCGCAATTCAGCCGGCGGCGAATTGGCGAACCGAGACAGCGGCTTGGTGCTGCATCGTCAGAAGGCGATTCAGGTCCGCGCCGCTCCGGTCTTCATCATTCTGAACATGGCTTCGCCGGCCTGGGCCCAAAGGGCTTTTCTTGGCCATACCAGCGTCAAGGACTGTCTGTACTGGGGCGCGAGGCGGATCATCGCCGGTGGGCGATGGACGCGGGCAAGCGAGCTTTCCGGCAAATATCGAGAGATAGCCGTGGTGGCTGACGAGATTGATGATCACCGGGATCGAGTCCACTTCGATCAGGGTGACGCGCCGCCGCTCACTTTCGCTGAGCGTATCTTCCAGAAAACGCGTCGCCTCGCGCCTCAGCCCACTCTTGGCACTCGGCACGGCGATCGGGGAGGTGCAGAGCAGGCGGGCGAAGTCACCGTCCATTTCGGAAAGTGTCGCCGCGGCGCCGGCGAGCGCCAGGGGCGTTTCCGATACGAGCCGGCCATCGAACTCGTTGGGAAAGTCGGCGACGTCGAGGAGTGCGGCGTCAAAGCGCCGGCTCTTCAGCCCGGCGATGAGTTCGTCCGCCGTCGTGCTCGAAACGAAGAGGTGCTGGCGGGGGCGCGCCGCATGCCAGGCGGCCGTCAGCGCCGCAAGCATGCGCGCGATCTCGCTCTCGGGGCCGAGCGGCATCACCGCACCGAGACGCCATGTCGTCGCGTCGCGGCGAAAGCGGTCGTCCGATGCACGCGTCAGGCGTCCCCAGCATTGAAGCAGTTTTTCCGCAAGCGGAATGGCGGCTAGTGCCTCCTCGGTGCAGGCCACCCCGTGATAAGCGCGCTCGAACAGCCGATATCCGAGATGGCGTTCGAGGCCTGCCATCTGACGCGTAAGCTGGGGCTGGCCGAGGCCGAGCGTCCGCGCGACGGAGCGTATGCTGCCGTTGCGGGCGATCCTCACGAAACGGTCGAGCGCAGCCAGGCTGACGGGAGGTATCGAGCCTGACGCTGGGCTCCCGGGGCGGCTGGCGAGAAGCGTTGCGGTGTCGGCTGCCTCCGCTATGTCCGCAATGCGCGCCTGCGCCTCGAGCGTCGGCACGAGCATGGCGCCCTCGCGGCGAAGCAGCGGCACGGAAATCGTCTGCTCGAAGCGCCTGACGGCGGCGCTGACACTCGACGGCGGGCGCCCGCTGAGCTTTGCCGCGCGCCGTATGCCGCCTTCACGCAGCGTCGCGTCGACAAGGACGATCGTTGCAATATCCACGATATCTACCCGCGCCTCGAACAGCGACGTCGATCCGATCGTTCGGATTTCGGCATCATTCGTTCCGAATTTGGGATATACCATGCATCGGCACTGTGCGCATAGCATGCTCGCAAAAGAGGTTTCATTTCAGCATGCTGCAATCGGTTAAAACCATCGTACTTTGCGGAAAACCGCTCGACTTCGGGGTACTCGAAGAAATCGGCTCGGGGCTGGCGCGACCCGTCGCGGATGATGCCGGCATGGAGCGGGTGGCCGCTGCCCACAAGGTGATTGCCGACCGCGTCGCCATGGGCCTGCCGGTTTACGGCTCCAACACCGGGGTCGGCTCGATGAAGGACCGTCTCTGGACGGCGGACGATCTCCCCGAATTCAACGCGTCGCTCGTACGCGCCCATCACTTCGGCACCGGCGAATTCTTTGCCGCTCCGATCATCCGCAAGGCGATCGCCATCCGCGTCAACACCGCGATGCGTGGACATACCGGCTGCAGCCCGGAACTTATCAACGCCTTCGTTGCGCTCCTCGAGCGTGGCATCATCCCGGCCGTGCGCCGTCATGGCTCGATGGGCTGCGCCGATATCGGACTGATGGGCCAGGTGGCCTCCGTGCTGACCGGCGTCGGCGACGCCTATTATAACGGCCAACTGATGACAGCGGAGTCGGCGCTGAGGGAGGCCGGGCTGACCCCCTTCGTCATGCGGCCGCGCGATGCGCTCGCCGCTCTCAGCGTCAATGCAATCTCCTACGCGGCGGCGGGCGACGTCCTGCGCGAGGCGGCGGCGGCGATTCGTGTCCTGCTCGTCACCGGCGTGATGTCGTCCCGGTCGCTCGGCGCCTCGGCCGATCCGTGGCTCGTTGCGGCGACGCTTTCGACGCGTGGCGAAGCGCTCGTCGGCTCCTGGCTCTACGGCCAGTCGGGCATTGCCGACTGGCCCTTGCCGACGGCGATCCACGATCCGCTGAGCCTTCGCATGACCGCCCAGGTCTTCGGCGCGGTGGTCGACACCCTGCTGGTGGCCGCGGGCCGGCTGGTCGAGGCGACCTATCTCTCGGACGACAATCCCGTAGTGCTCGGCGGCCAGGTGCATTCATCCGGCGCGTCGCTGCCGCTGACGACGACGCTCTATGTCGAGGCGGCGCAGATCGCCTTTTCGCATGTGGCGCGCAATGTGTTGAATCGCTGCATCCTGCTTTCGAACGGCGGGCGGCGCAACCTGTCGGTCAATCTCGTCGCGCCCGGAGAGATCGCCACGGGGCTCGGGCCGCTGATGAAGCTCGCGGTCGAGCTCTACATGCGTGTCCAGTCGCTTGCCGTACCCTTGTCGGCGCAATCGATCGTCGTTGCTGGCGGATTGGAAGAGGAGGCGACCTTCCTGCCGCTGATCGTCGAACGCATGGAGGCGCAGGTTCGCGACCTCCGCCAGCTGGCTGCGATCGAGGCGATGCTATCGGCGCAGGCGATCGATCTCGTCGGCGACGAACCGAAGGGCGTCGTCAGGCTTGCCTATGACCGCACCCGCTCGGTCAGCCCGTTCTATCTCAAGGACCGCCCGCTCTCGAAGGAGATCGAAGCGCTCCAGGCGGCGTTCACCGATCACGACCTGTTGCGCGCCTTCGTCGAGACGGCGCCCATGCCGGAATTCGACGACTTCTTCGCGCTGGCCAAATGAACTGGCAAAGTGAACGGGAAGGATAAGCGCTATGTCCGATTTCGATCTCGTTCTGAAGGGCACTGTCGTCCTGCCGCATCGCATCGTCGAAGGCGGCCACGTGGCGGTGCGAGACGGCAAGGTGGCGCATGTCGGGCAGAGAGCAGCCCCGTCGGCGCGCGAAAGGCACGAGCTCGGCAAGGCGCTGATTCTTCCCGGCGCGATCGACGCCCAGGTACATTCGCTGTCGCAGAAAAACCAGGAGGATTTCATCTGGTCGACTCGCTCGGCCGCCGCCGGCGGCGTGACGACGATCGTCGACATGCCCTACGACGAGGGCAATCTCGTCTCATCGGCGGAGGCGGTCCGACGCAAGGTCGCCCATGCCGGTCCGCAGGCCCGCGTCGACTTTGCGCTCTATGGCACGATCGATCCCGCAGAGGGGCCGTCGCGGATTGGTGAGATGGTGGAGGCGGGTGTTGCCGCCTTCAAGTTCTCGACATTTGGAACGGACCCGAAACGGTTCCCGCGAATTCCCGCCGCGCTATTGGAAGAGTGCTTCCGGGCCATCGCCCCGACGGGACTGGCGGCCGGCGTTCACAATGAGGATGACGAGGCGGTGCGGGCCGCAATCGATAAGGTCAAGGCCGCCGGAATCAGCGACTATCGGGCACATGGTCTTTCGCGTCCGCCGCTGACCGAGCTTCTAGCCACCATCCAGATCTATGAGACGGGTGCGGCAACAGGCTGCCCGGCGCATGTGGTGCATTGCTCGCTCGGTCGCGGCTATGAAATCGCCGCCGCCTATCGGGCACAGGGTCATGCCGCGACGATCGAGTGCTGTATCCACTATCTCACTTTGGACGAGGAGAACGACGTGCGCCGCCTCGGCGGCAAGGCCAAGATCAACCCGCCGATCCGCCCGCGCGCAGAGGTCGAAAAACTCTGGCGGCATGTGGCTGGCGGGAATGTGACGCTGGTATCGACCGATCATGTCAGCTGGTCGGAGGATCGCAAGACCAATCCGGATATGCTGGCCAACGCCTCCGGCGTGCCAGGCCTTGAAGTGATGGTGCCGCTTTTCGTCAAGGGTGCGCTTGAGCGCAGCATCCCGCTGACGCGCGCGGCCGAGTTGATGGCGCTCAACCCCGCACGGCATTTCCGGCTCGACCATTGCAAGGGCGCGCTCGAAGCCGGCAAGGACGCCGATATCATCGTCATGACGCCGGAATCCTATGTCTATGATGCGGCGACAAGCGGCAACAATGTCGTCGGCTGGTCGCCCTATAACGGTATTCGCCTGCCGTGGCGGGTCACCGCCACGTATCTGCGCGGGCGGCTTGCCTTCGACGGTCGCCGCGTGGTCGCGGAGCCGGGCACCGGCGCCTTCGTGCGGCCGTTGCCGAGCCTGCCGATTCGGGAGCCGCGGCAATGATCGCAACGCAAACCAATCTACCGGTCGATGCAGGCCGCATCGCCGATATCGTCAAGGGGCTGGCACGCATCACCGAGCCCGACCGCCCCTACACCCGCCGCGCCTTCACGCCGCTCTTCCTCGAAGGTCGCGCCTTCCTCGAAGAACGGTTCAGGGCCGCGGGCCTCGATACGAGGATCGACGCGGCCGGCAACCTCATCGGCCGGCGCAAGGGGCGCAAGCCGGCGCTCGGCACGATCATGCTCGGCTCGCATTCCGACACGGTGCCGGAAGGCGGCCGCTTCGACGGGATCGCCGGCGTTGCGGCCGCGCTCGAAGTGGCGCGGTCTCTTTCCGACGCCGGCATCGAGCTCGACCATGATCTCGAGATCGTCGATTTCCTTGCCGAGGAGGTGTCGATCTTTGGCGTCTCCTGCGTCGGCAGCCGCGGCATGGCCGGCCTTCTTCCGGATGGCTGGCTGAGCCGCACACACGACGAGCTGACGCTCCGCCAGGGTATCGTCGAGGCCGGTGGTGATCCTTCCCGTCTGCCTTCGTCTAAGCGCTCCGACGTCAAGGCATTCTTGGAGCTGCATATCGAGCAGGGGCCGGTGCTCGAGACCGAGCGCCTGGATATTGGCGTCGTGACGGCGATCTCCGGGATCACGCGGATCGAGATCGTCGTCGAGGGACAGGCGGATCATGCGGGCACGACGCCGATGGGGCGCCGTCGCGACGCGCTTGTTGTCGCCTCGCGCCTTGTGCTGGAGATCGAGAAGCTGGGCTTTGCCCATGCGGCAGGTGAGGGGCACTTCACCGCGACCGTCGGCGAATTCGAAATAGAACCCAATGCCGCCAATGTCGTGCCCTCGCGGGCACGGCTCTTGATCGATGCCCGTGCGGAGCGGCGGCCGCAGATGGAGGTGTTCATCACCGAGGTGGAGGCGCTTACCGCCCGCATCGCCGAGGAGACCGGCGTCGCGATCACGCCGCCGAAAGTAATCTCCGACAATCACCCGACACCCGGCGATCCCTTGGTTCTTGCCACGCTGGAAGCGGCCTGCGGGCGCGTCGGCGCGCGTCACCGGCTGATGGCGTCAGGGGCGGGGCACGACACGGCCTGGATGGGCCGGATAACGAAAGCCGCTATGATCTTCATTCCCTGTCGCGATGGCCGGTCGCATGCGTCCGAGGAATGGGCGGAAAACGACGATATCGCGCTTGGCGCGGCGGTGCTGCTCGAGGCCGTGCGACGGCTCGACGGACAATTGCAGGAGAAGAAGTAGATGGGCCGGATATTGACGGAAAAGGATGTCGAGGCGGCGGTCAAGGGCGGCTCCGTCTATGCGGCGGGCGGCGGCGGCTGGGCGGATCACGGGCGCATGCTGGGGCTTGCGGCCGTCTCGATCGGCAAGCCGGAGCTGGTTTCGATCAACGAGCTGGAGCCGGACGACTGGGTGGCGACCGCCGCTGCAATCGGCGCGCCGGCCTCGACGACGCCGTGGGAGATGCGTGGAGTCGATTACGTGAAGGCGGTTGAACTGCTGCAGGAGGCGCTCGGTGAAAAGCTTACGGGCCTGATCATCGGGCAGAACGGCAAATCCTCGACGCTGAATGGGTGGCTGCCATCGGCGATCCTCGGCACCAAGGTTGTCGATGCCGTCGGCGATATCCGTGCTCATCCCACAGGCGACATGGGATCGATTGGCCTTGCCGGTTTGCCCGAGCCGATGATCCAGACGGCAGTCGGTGGAAACCGCGAGGAGAACCGCTATATCGAGCTCGTGGTCCGGGGTGCGACGGCCAAGGTGTCGCCGATCCTGAGGACCGCGGCGGACATGTCGGGCGGCTTCATCGCCTCCTGCCGCAATCCCGTCCACGCGTCCTACGTCAAGGCCAATGCCGCGCTTGGCGGCATCTCCATGGCGCTGACTCTGGGAGAGGCGATTATCGCAGCGGAAGGCAAGGGCGGCAGTGCCGTCATCGATGCCATCACAAATACCACCAATGGCTCCATTCTTGCCGAGGGAACGATCACCGATAAATCCGTGGCTTATACCAAGGAGGCCTTCGACATCGGCACGGTCACGCTTGGGAAGGGCGATGACTCAACGATACTCCATGTAATGAACGAATACATGGCCGTGGAAACGGCTGACGGTGCGCGCCTTGCCACGTTCCCGGATGTCATCACCACGCTGTCGCCGGAAGGCGAACCTTTAAGCGTCGGGCAGTTGCAGGTAGGCATGACGGTCTTCGTGCTGCATGTACCGAAGTCGGTGATCCCGCTCGCTTCCAGCGTGCTTGACCCGTCCGTCTATCCGCCGGTCGAAAAGGCGATGGGGATCGAGATTGCGCGCTATGCCTTAGCCGGGAAGCGTTGACGGGAGGACGATGTGGCGCGCGATACCGGGCTTGAGGAACTGGTGAGGCAAGACCTCGGCAATCAGCCGGGGCTTTCGGAAAAGCCGATGTTCGGTGGTTTGGCCTTTCTTCTGAACGGCAATTTGCTCTGCGGCGCACGAGAGGATGGAATGCTGGTGCGGCTTGGCAAGGGCAATGACCATTGGGCCTTGGCGCTGCCCGGCATCGTGCAGATGGTGATGGGCGAGCGCCGAATGCACGGCTGGGTGCGCGCCGGCGCGGAGGTCTATGGCGATGACGCCTTGCGCCAGCGCCTGCTGGATGCGGCGCTCAGCTACGTGTTTTCGCTGCCGTCGAAGTGAATGATGGGCGGCGTGGGTTGCCGCTCATCCGCCTGCCGGCACCTTCTCCCCGCAGGCGGGGAGAAGGAATATGCCGCGCCTTCCCAGTGCCCTCTCGCCGCCTGCGGGGAGAGGGTTAGGGTGGGGGGCAGATTCGACATCCGCGTAACAAAGGACGACCACCATGCCCAAACCCAATCCCCGTCACCCGAACTTTCCCATTCCCGGGGGGCCGGAGCTGCGTGCCAAGGGTTGGCGGCAGGAGGCGCTGCTGCGGTTGCTCGAAAACGTGCTTTCCGTTGGCGAGGATCCGGACAATCTCGTCGTCTACGCGGCCCTGGGGAAGGCCGCGCGCAACTGGCCGTCCCATCGGGCAATCGTCAAGACGCTCACCGAGATGGACGAGGACCAGACGCTGGTCATCCAGTCCGGCAAGCCCGTCGGCCTGTTGAAGACCCATGCCAGGGCGCCGCTCGTCATCATGGCCAATTGCAACATCGTCGGCCAATGGGCGAAGGCCGAGGTCTTTTACGAGCTGCAGCGAAAGGGTCTGATCTGCTGGGGCGGGCTGACGGCCGGCGCTTGGCAATATATCGGCAGCCAGGGGGTGATCCAGGGCACCTACGAGATCTTCATGCGGATTGCTGAGCGGCGTTTCGGCGGAGATCTTTCCGGACGTTTCGTGCTGACCGCCGGGCTCGGCGGCATGGGTGGCGCCCAGCCGCTTGCCGGCCGCATGGCGGGGGCCGCCATCCTCTGCATCGACATCGATCCCGAACGGGCGAAGAAGCGCCAGCAGGTCGGCTATCTCCAGGAGATCGCGCCTGATCTCGACGCGGCGCTCGCGATGATTGACGCGGCAGTCAAGGAGAGGCGGGCGCTTTCCGTGGGCCTCGTCGGCAACGCAGCCGAAATCTATCCGGAGATCGCCCGGCGCGGCATCGTTCCGGATGTGGTGACAGACCAGACCTCTGCGCATGATCTCGTCTACGGCTATGTGCCGAAGGGCATGAGCCTCGACCAGGTGCGCTCGCTGCGCGAAGATGGGCAGGGCCAGTTGATGGCCGCAAGCCGCGCCTCGATCGTCGAGCATGTGAAGGCCATGCTCGACTTCCAGAAAAAGGGAGCGGAGGTCTTCGACAACGGCAACCTGATCCGCACGCAGGCGCGGGAAGGGGGCGTTGCCAACGCCTTCGACATTCCGATCTTCACCGAAGCCTATCTGCGGCCGCTTTTTGCCCGCGCCATCGGCCCGTTCCGCTGGATGGCGCTTTCCGGCGAAGAGAGCGACATCGCCCTGATCGACGACCTGCTCCTCGAAATGTTCCCGGACAATCGGATCATCACCAACTGGATGCGGCTCGCGCGCCAGCACATTCCCTTCGAGGGCCTGCCGGCGCGCATCGCTTGGCTCGGCCACGGCGAACGCACGGCGCTCGCCCGGCGCGTCAATCAATTGGTCGCCAGCGGCGGGCTCAAGGGGCCGGTCGCCTTCTCACGCGATCATCTCGATGCCGGCGCGATGGCGCATCCGAACATCATGACGGAGCGGATGAAGGACGGTTCCGACGCGATCGCCGACTGGCCGCTGCTTGACGCCATGCTGCTTTGCTGCTCGATGGCCGACCTCGTCGTCGTCCATTCGGGTGGGGGAGGTTATGCCGGTTACATGACGAGCTGCGGGGTGACCGTCGTTGCTGACGGCACGAAGGCCGCCGACGAGCGGCTCGACCATGCGCTGACCAACGACACTTCGCTCGGCGTTATCCGCTATGCGGACGCGGGGTATGAAGAATCCTTCGAGGAGATCGCTGCAAAGGGCATCGCGCACGTGAAGGTTTGATGGCGCGGCGTATCAGACGACCGTCTCCCCGCCATCGACCACAAGTATCTGCCCGGTCATGTAGGAAGAACGGTCGGAGACGAGGAAGAGGATCGACTCGGCGATTTCGTCGACGCTTGCCCAGCGGCCGAGCGGAACCTTCTCGCGGATATAAGCCTCGATGGCCCCGCGGCCGCCCATTTGCGCAATGAAGGGCTCGTTGAAGGGCGTATTCACCCAGCCGGGGCAGAGCGCGTTCACCCTGATGCCATATTTCGCATAGTCGCCCGCCATCTGGCGGGTCATGGCGATGACGGCGTGTTTCGTCGTGGTGTAGGCGATCATCTCGCGATCGTAGAGTACGCCGGAGGACGAGGAGGTATTGAGGATGACGCCGCGGCCCGCCGCCTTCATCGACGGCATGACCAGGCGGGCGGCCATGAAATGGGCGCGGACATTGAGGTTCCAGGAGCGGTCGAAGCCCGCCACTTCGACACCTTCCAGATCGCCGGCGACCTGCGCGCCGGCGTGATTGTGCAGGATGTCGATGCGGCCGTGCCGATAAAGGATATCGGCGATCCCGTCCGAGAGCGCATCGTCGTCGGTGACGTCGATGGCGAGCGCCTCGGCGCTGCCGCCCCTGGCGGCGATGACTGCCACCGTCTCTTCCGCGGCCTTCCGGCTGCGGTCGATGACAATGACATGGGCGCCTTCGCACGCCATGATGGCGGCGCCTGCCTGACCGATCCCGGAGCCTGCTCCGGTGACGATCGCGATCCGGTCTTTCAGGATCATTGTTTCACTCCCCGGATTTGCTTTTCTTTTCGCGCATGAGCACGCGCGCTGTGAGGATCAGGAGCAGCGAGGCGACCAGAACCAGGGTCGCGATCGCGTTGATCTCCGGCGTCACGCCACGGCGGATCGAGGCGAAGACGTAGATCGGCAGGGTCGTCTTCGAGCCGGCGACGAAGAAGGCGATGATGAAATCGTCGAACGAGAAGGTGAAGGCGAGCAGGAAGCCGGCGAGGATCGACGGCAGGATTTGCGGCAGCACGATCAGGCGGAAGGTGGTGAGCGGCGTCGCGTAAAGATCGCTCGACGCCTCGACGATGTCGCGGCCGAGGCTCGCGATCCGCGCCTTGACGATCATCGTCACCAGCGCCATCGAGAAGAGGCCGTGGGCGGCAATGATCGAACCATAACCCAGGCCGAGCTGCGGCGGCTGGTCGCCCGGCCAGATCGTCGCGAGCGCCGGATTGACAAAGGAGAAGACGGCGACGAGCGCGACCAGCGTGGCAATGCCGATGACGACGCCGGGCACAACGATCGCTGCAGCGAACAGGGCATCGAAGACGGCGCGCGTGCGCGTGCCAAGCCGCTCCATGCCGAGTGCGGCCATGGTGCCGAAGATGGCGGCGAGCGCAGCACTCGTAAAGGCGATCATCAGGCTGTTCTCGAGCGCCGCGACGAGGAACGTATTGCCGAGCGCCTTACCGTACCAGGCGGTCGAAAAGCCGGTGAACTCGCTCGCGCTGCGGCCTGCATTGAACGAGAACAGCACGACCAACGCTATCGGCGCGTAGAGGAAGAGATAGACGGAGGAGATGAAGACGCGCATCAGACGAGATCCACCTGTCTTGTTCCGGCGACTTTCCAGGCGATCCGCATCGCCACCATCAGCACCACGACGACCACCGCGACGAGGGTGACGGCAATCGCCGAGCCGAACGGCCAGTTGCGCGACTGCAGGAAGAGGTCGACCAGCGCGTTGCCGATGAAGAAGACCTTGCCGCCGCCGAGAAGCTGCGGGATCAGGTACTCGCCGAGGAGCAGGATGGTGACGAGCGCGACGCCGGTCATCACACCCGGCAGCGACAGCGGCAAGGTGACGCCGAAGAAGGTGGAGACCGGCTTCGCGCCGAGATCGGCCGAGGCCTCCAGCAGGCGCCGGTCGAGCTTTTCCAAGCTCACATAGATCGGCATGATCATCAGCGGCAGATAGCCGTAGACGATGCCGAGCAGCACCGCCCCAGGCGTGTTCAGCATACGAACATCCTCAATGCCGATCATCGCGAGCAGATTGGGAATGCCTCGTGAACCAAGGATATACATCCAGGCGTAGGTGCGCACGAGCAGGCTCGTCCAGAACGGCACGACTACCAGCGAAACGAGGATGAGGCGATAACGCGGGTTCGCTTTGACGGCGAGATAATAGGCGACCGGATAGGCGACCAGCAGGCAGAGCAGGGCGCCGGCGGGCGCAAGCACGAGTGTATTCCAGAATGCTGCCGCCCGCGTCGGCAGGTTGGCGAACTGGGCGAAGGTGAAGGCGGCCTGATATCCGCCCTCCGGCGCGCGTTCACCGAAGGCAAAGACGAGCATGGCGATGAAGGGGAGAACCAGGAAGACTGTGAGCCATGCGGCTGCCGGCGCCACCAGCGCCGCCGTCACCAGATTCCTCTTCGTCTTCATTGCCGCTTGCATGGAAGTCGTCCCACCAGAAGGTGCACTTTGAATGAGGCCGCTCATCCGGCCTGTCGGCCACCTTCTCCCCGCAAGCGGGGCGAAGGGGAGTCGTGGCGCCCGCTCTGTCCTCTCGATAGCGTGAAGAGAGGAGTGGGGGCGTTTGCGGCTTGTCCCTTCTCCCCGTGCGAACGGGGAGAAGGTCGCGGCAGCGGGATGAGGGGCAAACACGCCATATTCTCGCTCACGCCGACTTGAAGCGCGCCATCAGCTCGGCGCGGCCGGGGTCGGTCAGTGTCACGGCGGCGCCGAATTCGAGCGGCGTGAGAGCCGCTTCGTCCGGATAGACGATCTTGTTCGAGGTGACCTCGGCCGGCAGCAGCTTCAGGACGCGGCTGTCGGTCGTCGGCGCGCCGTTGACGATGTGTTCCTTGACGGCGTTTTCCGGTGTCATCAGGTAGTTGAGCAGCGCATAGCCGGCCGCCTTGTTGGCCGCACTTTTCGGGATGGCGTAGAAATCCGACCAGATCTCGCCGCCGTCCTTGCCGAGCACGAACTGGATTTCCGGCATGTCGCGGTTGAGCTGGGCGCCGTCATTGGTCCAACACATGGTCATCCAGGCGTCGGTGGCGCGCATCGAGGGCTGGTAATCGCTGTTTATCGCATAAAGATGCGGCTTCACCTTGATCAGCAGTTCCTCGGCCTTGGCAAGTTCGTCCGGCTTGACGGAGTTGAAGGAGTAGCCGAGCGAGACGAGCGCATTACCGATGGTGGTGAGCTGGTAGTCGTGCACCATGGCGCGGCCATCCGCCTCGGTCATCGCCACGTCGAAGAACTCCTTCCAGCTCGTAACCGGCGCCTTTATCTTGCTGGAGTTCACGGCGATGCCGGTCGTGCCCCAGTTCTTCGGCACGGCATAGGTCTTGCCGTCGACGATGCCCTCGTTGGTGAAGCGCGCGGTCTCGGTCGAGCCGTCGTAGTTCGGCAGCTTCGACATATCGAGCTCGTCGATCAGGCCGAGCTTCACATAAGTGGAAATCGTGTAATTGGTGGGCACGAAGAGGTCCCAGCCGGTGCCGCCCGCCTGCAGCTTTGCCAGCATTTCCTCGTTCGAGCCGAAGACATTGACCTCGACGGCAACGCCCGTTGCGGCGGTAAAGGCCTCGAAGGTGGCGGGATCGTGGTAGTTCGGCCAGGTCGCGATCGACATCTGCGTGCCGAGATCGCCGGCGAAGGCGGTGGAACTGAAGAGGCCGGGCTGGCGCGAGAGGACGGCGGTCGCAAGGCCAAGGCCGGTAACGCCGAGGAAGTGGCGGCGCGTGACCGAGCCGCGCTTCAGGCGCATCAGCTCGTCGGCAAGCTTGTCGGCGGTAATCGGGGCATTCTCTCTGTACCACTTGGTCATGATGCTGTTCCCTTATCGTTGACGTGCAGTGATGGCAGCAGATCCGGCGGTTCAGGCCGGAAAGACGTGAAGCGCGTTGGGATCGAAAGAGAGCCCGATTCTTTCGCCGGGCTCCGCGAGATCGCTTTCGTTGAGACTCCGGCGGTCGGCGGTTACCAGAAAGTCGCCGAGGCCATCGACCTCGACCGAATATTCGACCGACGACCCCAAGAAGATGCGGTGCGTCACGGTGCCCTGAAGCGTCGCGGCGCCGTTGCGGACGAGGCTGATCGCTTCCGGGCGGAGTGCAACCATGGCCGCGACGAGCGTGCCGTTGGCGCTCGCGGGCTTCGCAAGGCCGACGCCGTTCGCCAGCCGGATCGAATTCGTGCCCGCGTCGACGGTGGCGGCGATACGGTTGGTCTTGCCCACGAAATCGGCGACGAAGAGGGTGGCCGGGCGGTCGTAGATTTCCTGCGGCGGGCCGACCTGGACGATGCGGCCGGTGCTCATGACGCAGACGAGATCGCTCATCGACAGTGCCTCTTCCTGGTCGTGGGTGACGAGCACGAAGGTGATGCCGAGTTCGCGCTGCAGGCTCTGGAGCTCGATCTGCATGGCGGTGCGCAGCTTCTTGTCGAGAGCGGCAAGCGGCTCGTCGAGAAGCAGCACCTTCGGCTTGTTGACGATCGCGCGGGCGAGCGCCACGCGCTGCTGCTGTCCGCCTGACATTTCGTGAATGCGGCGCTTGGCGAAGCCGCTAAGGCGAACCATCTCCAGCGCCTCCTGCGTCCGGCGGGCGATTTCCGCGGCAGCGATACGCGGGCGCATCTGCTTCAAGCCATAGGCGACGTTCTGCTCGACATCGAGGTGCGGGAACAGCGCATATTGCTGGAACACCATGTTGACTGGCCGGCGATAGGCGGGCACGCCGTTCATCGGCTGGCCGCCGACATAGACCGTGCCCTCGCTCGGTTGCTCAAAGCCGCCGATCATGCGCAGGCAGGTGGTCTTGCCGCAGCCGGAAGGGCCAAGCAGCGCTACGAAGGCGCCTTTGGGCACCGCGAGGTTGATGTCCGAGACTGCCGTCACGCTGCCATAGCGTTTGGCGACCGAACGGAATTCGATGTCGTTCGTCGAAGCGGATGTCACGTCTGTTCCCTGCGGTTGTTCTTCGAAGATGCGGCACTCCCAGGCCCCATCTTCCACCGTCATTGCCAAGCAGCCTAGTCAAATGCCGTGGCGCTGGTATATACCCCAAGAGAGGTATTTCAACCCCAATTGCCCTGCGGAAGGAGTATACCCCGAAGCGGGAAAATCGGGCGGGGAGCGCGGTTTGAGTATCGACCTCGATGGACTTTTTCGGGCGCTCGCGCCCCTGGTCGACGGTGTACCGATGGAGGATCAGGCCGTCGGCGGCGCATTTCGTCGGCTGATGTCGACCCTGATGAACTTCGATTATGTCGTCGTTTTCGCCTATCGCGGCAAGGAACGCCCGATCGATCTCTACAGCACCTTCGACGCGAAGGATCACGTTCTCTTCGTCAGCCTCTATCAGGCAGGGCCCTATCTGCTCGACCCCTTTTACCACGCCGCATGCGCGCCGAAGCCCGGCGTCTGGCGGATGCGGGAGCTGGCGCCCGATCGTTTCTTTTCGAGCGAGTATTACCGCACCTATTACGTCCAGACCGGGCTTGCGGAGGAGGTGGGCTTCTTTGTGCCGATCAGCGGCGAGATCACGGTGGTCCTTTCGCTGATGCGGCGCGAGGCGACCGGTACGTTCAGCGCGGCGGAATTCGCTCTGCTCAAGAAGGTGGAGCCGCTGGTGGCGGCGCTGGTGCGCCATCACTGGGCCGATCTCGGCCGCCGCTTCGACGCGGCGTTGGCGAAAACGGGACGGAGCCGCCGCAAGGCGGCGCATCCGCCCGCCGATGGCGTCTGGCAACATCTGAACCTGACGGAAAGGGAGGCGGCGATCATCGAATTGGTGCTTCAGGGGCATTCGTCGGAGTCGATCGGCCTCAAGCTCGGCATCTCGACAGGCACCGTCAAGGTTCACCGGCGCAACGTGTATCGCAAGCTCGGCATCTCGTCTCAGACCCAGCTTCTTTCGCTCTACCTCAAGAATCTCGGCCAGTAAGGGGCGCGACGATGACTGGCAAGCGTGTGGTGATGTCGCTACAGCGTCCTTTGCGCGTTTTATCAGACGCGCAAAGGACGCTGTAGCACTTTGAATTGCTGCATGTTTTTATCCTTAAATCGGCGACGATTTGAGGATACATGCAGTAGTGGCTTCGTTTCAAAGGTGCGGCCTTGACTGTTTTCCGCTGAATCTTTGAGGATGCTCGCATTGCCTCGAAGAGCAGGAGCGCTTCAATGTCCGAGATCCCGCCATCCAAGCCGCATTCGGTTGCTCATCATGTTTCGAGGATGACGGGACGCGATCCGCATGAGGGGCATCGCGTAGCCACGCCGCTGGAACTCCTCTTCGACCTGACTTTCGTCATCGCCTTCAGTCTTGCTGCCGCGCAACTCGCTCACCTCCTGGCCGAGGGACACTTCAAGGCCGGGCTCATCGGCTTCGGCTTCGCGAGCTTCGCGATCTGCTGGGCCTGGGTGAATTTCTCCTGGTTCGCTTCCGCCTACGATACCGACGACTGGGTGTTTCGTTGCGTGACGATGGTGCAGATGGTTGGCGTGCTTATTCTCGCCATCGGCCTGCCGCCGATGTTCGAGTCGGTCGACAAGGGTGAAGATCTCAACAACGGCATCATGGTGCTCGGTTACGTGGTGATGCGGGTCGCCATGGTGTTCCAATGGCTCAGAGCGGCGCGACAGGATCCGCTCCGCAGCAAGGCTTGCACGACCTATGCCATAGCGATCTCCATTGCGCAGATCGGCTGGATCGTGCTGATCTTCATCGATTTCTCCCTGCTCGTGACGCTTGCCTTCGTCGTCGTACTGACCCTGGTCGAAATGGCCGGGCCGGTGATCGCGGAGTCGCTGCAGGGTGGTACCCCCTGGCACGCGCACCATATCGCTGAGCGCTACGGCCTCCTTGCGATCATCGCACTTGGTGAGGGCGTGGTTGGAACGGTGGCCTCCGTGACAGCGGTCGTCGAGGGGCGCGGCTGGAACCTTGACGTGGTGCTTGTCTGCATCGCAGGCACCGGGCTGACCTTCGGCATGTGGTGGATCTACTTCACGCTCCCGAGCGCGGAAATCCTTCACAGGTTTCGCAAGCGCGCCTTCGTCTGGGGTTATGGGCAAATGGCGATCTTCGCCGCCATCGTTGCGACGGGCGCGGGTCTGCACGTCGCTGCCTACTACATCGAGCACAAGGCGCATATCTCGTCCGTCGCGGCGGTGCTGACCGTCGCCGTGCCCGTCGCGGTCTATGTGGGCTCGATCTACGCCATGTACGTCTATCTGGTCAGGGCGATGGAGCGCCGGCACATCTGGCAGTTCTGCGCCACGGTCCTGGTGCTGGCCGCGTCCGTTGGCGCGGCGATGGTGGGAATCGACATGGCGGTCTGCCTCATCATTCTGATGTTCGCGCCGGTCATCACCGTCATCGGTTATGAACGCGCCGGCCATCGCCACAAGGCACGGTCGCTCGAACGCGTGCTCGGGGGCGAGCAGAGCGCGCATTGAAGTCTTGCTTAGGCGCGAGTCAAATCAAGGCTTTGCGTGAGGCGCCTGATGACCCGCTTCAGGCGCTTCACGAAGTGATTCAGGAGCCGCTCACCACGTCTTGCTGAGCTTCAGCGTGAAAGTCCGGCTTTCACCGTAGCCGCAGGTCAAGAGCCCCTGGCATCCCTTGACATATTCCTTGTCGAAGAGATTGGCGACGTTGAGGGAGGCGGCCCAGTCGTTCTTCTCGTAGCGTATGGCGGCATCGACGAGCGCGGCGTCCGGAACCTTCTTCGTATTTTCCGCATCGGCCCAAGATTCGCCCTGGTAACGGACGCCTGCGCCAAGGCTCATGCCTTCGAAAGCGCCGCTGGTCACCGTGTAGTCGAGCCACAGCGCAGCCTGCGTTTCGGGTATGAGATAGGGCGACTTGCCGAGCAGCGACGGGTTGGTGTCTTCCGTGATCTCGAGATCGGTATAGCTGAAAGCGGAGATGACCTTCCAGTTTTCATCAAGGTTGACCTTGCCTTCAAGCTCGACCCCGCGGGAGCGCACCTCGCCGAGCTGGGTGGAGAGCCCAAGGACGGGCTCATTCACCTGGACGTTCTGCTTGGTTATCTCGAAGATGGAGGCGGTGAACAATCCGTCGATAAACGTCGGCTCGTATTTGATTCCGGCTTCGTACTGGTAGCCTTCTTCGGGCTTCAGGGGCACCAAAGTCGTGACCGCGGGATCAGGGTTCGAGTCGCGTGAGCCCACGAGAGGGTTGAAGAAGGTCGCGACGCTTACATAGGGCGTGAAGCCGTTGTCGAACTCGTAAGCGAGGCCGGCCCGGCCGCTGAGCGCGCCGTCATCATATCCGAAGTCGGAAGCTCCGGCCCAGGCCGTAGCGACGTTCTTGAGGTCGGTATCGACATAGTCGTAGCGCCCATTGAGCGTTACGAGCCAACCGTCGCCGAAGCGCACCTGATCCTGGGCATAGATGCCGATCTGCTGCTGTGTGAAGATCTGGTTGACATAGACGGCCGTCGGTCCCTGGGGCACACCATAGACCGGATCGGTGGGGCTGATCGGCGTTGCGCCTCCCGACGCCCCTATATGGTCGAGGCGGTAGTATTTGTAGTCGAGGCCAACGAGAAAAGTGTGATTCGTGGCGCCGAGATCGAAATCCGTCTCCGCCCGGTTGTCGATCGAGAAGCTGTCGACCTTCGACGTCGCCTCGAAGCCGATGCGATTCAGAAGGTAGTCCGGACCGATGGGCTCCACATTGCCAAAGCCGGGGCCGACATAGCCGTAGGGGTATGGGTACCGCTCGTGCTTGTGTAGATGGGCGTAGCGGGCGTTCTGGCTAAAGGTCCAGCCGTTGTCGAAATCGTGCTTGAACTCATAGCCGAGCATCTGCTGGGCGTAGGTTCCCTCATCGATATCGGGTTCGCCGAAGTAGGCATCCCGGTCGATCTTGCCGAAGGGGGCGTCGACCACCGTTCCGACATAGGGCAGGAAGCCGTTGCCGACATGGACCTGGTCGAGCCCTTGCAGCAGGCCGTAGACGGTCAGGCTGGTTGTGTCGTCCGGGGCATAGGTGACTTGCGGAAGGATGAAGCCCCGCAGGTCTTCGGAGAAATCCGAGTAATTGTCGCCGCCGGCGATCTTGCCGGTCAGACGGTAGCGAACCGTACCGTCTTCGGTCAGCCCGTCGTTGACATCGAAGCCGGTGAAGGCGTTGCCATCGCTGTTGATACCGATTTCCGTGTAGTAGAGCGGCTCGTCAAGCGGCCGCTTGCTGATCAGATTGATGATGCCGCCCGGATTGGCGCCGCCATAGAGCACGGAGGCCGGCCCCCTCAGCACCTCGATCCGCTCCAGCATGAAGGGGTCTATCTGGAAATTGCCGAAGGCGTAGCTGAAGAGGGAGAGGCCGTCGAGAAAAACGCCGGTCTGCGCCGCGTCGAAGCCGCGGATATAGAACCAGTCCGTATCGGCGTCGACGCCGAAGGGCGCGGCCATGACGCCGGGCGTATAGCGCAAGGCTTCATCGACCTTGTTGACCACGGCGCGATCGTCCAGCTCCTCGCGACCGACGACGGAGACAGACTGGGGGATTTCGCTCAGCGGTGTGGCGGTCTTCGACCCCGTTGTGGTTGCCTTGGCCACGTAGCCGTCAACCGGGCCGGTGGCGCTGCCGTTCGCCGACGCTCCGCCTTCGACCACCAGCCGTTCAAGCTGGGTGGCGCTGCCATCCTGCGCCTGCGCCGCACCGGCGACCAGCAGTGCCGCGAATGCCACTCCGCCCGCCAATACATCCCTCACGCGCACCCCGTTGCCATTGCTCTGCATCGTATCTCTGCCCCGCAATCGGCCATGCCGCGCTCCATCCCCCCCGGAGAACGCGACCTGGCCAGTCGTCCTGTCGATAAGATGAGCGTTTATCTCAAGTATATCGGCCGGGCTTGTCCGGATCCGTGAAAATTGAACGATCCTGGGCAAATTTGCGCACTGCACCAAAAGGTCGGCTGAGCCGCTTTCAGGAGAGACGGCTCTTTTTCCAGAGCGCCGGCGTCGTGCCGACCGTCTTGCGGAACACGCGGGTGAAGTGCGCCTGATCGGCGAAACCTGTTTCCGCCGCCACTGTGGTTAGCGATGCGTTGTTCTCAAGCAACATCTCTTTTGCGCGCTCGATCCGGGCCTTTGTCTGCCACTGGTGCGGCGCCATGCCGGTCGATGCCTTGAAGGCGTGGCTGAAATGCGATTGCGACAGCCCGGTGAGGTTCGCCAACTCTTCGAGCCGGACATTGCGGGCGACATTTTCCCCGATGTAGTCCACCGCGCGGCGCAGTTGCCAGGCTGCCAACTGGCTGCGTTTGCGGCTCACGCTCCGGTTGATCTTCATCAGATCGATGAACAGCGCCAGCGTCAGTCCATCGCCGTAGAGGTCGTGTAGCGGCTGCGGATTGAGGCATTCGGCGGCGATCAGCTCGGCAAGCTGGAGAAACCGAGGGTCCTGAAACATCAGCCGAGGCGTCTCGATCGCGCTGGGGTCAAGGTCTTCCATCAGACGGCGGCTGAGCACATCGACATCGAAATGCAGGTCGAGATGCCGCAGGTACCGGATATCGACGACATCGGTCCAGAGCTCCACGCCGGCCGGTATGTAGGAAAGGGCCTGCCGATGATAGTTCTGGACGGTGCTTCTGCCGTTCGAGGCCAGCTTGACGCGGCAATTTCCTCCGCCCTTAGCATCGAGTACGATGAACATGCGCGGGTCCGCCGCGACGTAGTAGCCGCCGGCGTGAGGAATGCACTCGACGTCCCACACATCCGCAACGACACCGTTCCAATGACGCCGGTGCAGTCCGCCTATGACAGAGAAACCGCTGATCTTGTTTTGCATGCGCGGCTGAAATGTCATCGTCGCATTCCTTGGGCGGGTGCCCCTGCCCAGCCTATTCCTTCATATTTTAGTCAAGTTTACTAGCGCAGTCCGCTGGAACTTTCAATGGCTGTCGCAAATGCGCGACGTGACCGATACGCTGGCACGAATCCGCTTGATCGCGACAGGGTTTTGAGTTGGCGACGATTGCCCCTCACCCCGCAAGCGGGGAGAGGGGACTGAGCTTGCCGCCAGCGCCACGCTTACACGCGAGACAGGAGGGCCGAGTGGGTCCGCTTATGCCTTCGCCCCGCATGCGGGCAGAAGGTGCCGGAAGGCGGATGAGGGGCGCCCTGGCTAGGCGTTCAACAGCGCCAGCTTGGCGCGGGCGTCGAGAATCTGGGCGCAGGCGTTGGCGGCCTCTTCGCCTTTGATGACGAAATGATCGCGGAAGAAGGCGATCAGCGGCTCGCTTTCCTGGAAATTGTGCGGGGTGAGCACGGCAGAAAGGACCGGCACGTCGGTGTCGAGCTGCACGCGCATCATGCCGTCGAGCACCGTGCCGGCGACGAAGTCGTGGCGGTAGATGCCGCCATCGACCACGAAGGCCGTCCCGAGGATCGCCGAATAACGGCCGGTCCTGGCGAGCGTCTGTGCGTGCAGCGGGATTTCGAGAGCACCCGGGACGTCGAAGATCTCGACGTCGGCGGAGTTGCCGCCGAGTTCCGTCCATTGTGCGACGAAAGCATCGACGCAGCGATCGACGATGTCGGCGTGCCAGCGGGCGCGGACAATTGCAATCCTGGCGGCGGGTTGGGAAAGAATGGTCATGGTCTCAAGCCTTTCAGGGTTTGGCGTTTTTCCAATGATCCCGTCGGGCGAACATGCACGCGCGGAGAGCCCGAGAAGGGACTCCGCTCCTGCTTGCTCTCTTCCATCCGGACTGTAACCGTCGGCTCCGGAATTTGACCGGATCTGCTGACCTTCAGGCGCTGAAGTTGCCCGAAGCGCTCGCGGGCTCCAGCCTTCAGGCTGCTACCGCCGGTGGGGAATTTCGCCCCGCCCTGAGAACGCCTGCGACTATATAGGCCGGCAGGGTGCGGTCAAACGCGCACTGCGACGGAAAAACGGGAAATCGCGACAGATTTTTCCAACAACGGCGCTTCATCGGAACAGACCGTTCAAAGGCACCTATTCACGAATGACGAGCAGGTCCTTGGCGGCGAAGCGCAGCGTGACGTTTTCGCCGGAGACCGGCGGGGTGAGGCCGGGATCGTTGAACGTGTCGAAGGAGATGATGTCGCTGCCGACACGCAGTTTTGTCCGGATGACCGAACCGAGGAAGCTTGTGGAGACGACCTCGCCGATAAGCGCGGTATCGCCTTTGGCACTTTCGACGATCGAGCCCGCTTCCGGGCGCAGGGCGAGCGAGATGCTGTCGCCGCCCTTCAGACCGGCGATCGGCGCTTTCAGCGAAATCCTCTGGTCGCCAATGGTGACGGCGCCGGCAGAGGGGTCCGCGACCTTGCCCTCGATGATGTTCAGCGTGCCGACGAAGGAGGCGACGAAACGGGTTGCCGGCGTGTTGTAAATCTCGAAGGGGGTACCGATCTGGTCGGCGTGTCCCGCATTCATGACGACGATCCGGTCGGAGATCGACAGCGCTTCCTCCTGGTCATGCGTCACGAAGACGGTGGTAATGCCGAGTTGCTGCTGGATCTGCCGGATCTCCTCGCGCAGCGAGACGCGGATCTTCGCGTCGAGTGCGGAGAGGGGCTCGTCGAGTAACAATACCTGCGGCTTGACGGCGAGCGCGCGGGCGAGCGCCACGCGCTGCTGTTGGCCGCCGGACAATTGATAGGGGAAGCGGTCCGCCAGGTGCTCGAGCTTGATCAGCCCGAGCATCTGCTTCACCCGTTGATCAACTTCCGTTTTCTGAGCGCCGGCGACCTTGAGGCCGAAGGCGACATTGTCGTGAACGTTCATGTTCGGGAAAAGCGCATAGGCCTGGAATACCATGCCGATGTTGCGCTGGTTGGGCTTCAATGCACCCTGGTCCTTGCCGTCGATGACGATGGAGCCGCCCGAGGGGGTCTCGAAGCCGGCGATCATGCGCAGGATCGTGGTCTTGCCGCAACCCGAGGGGCCGAGGAACGAAACGAACTCGCCCTTGTCGATGCCCATGTTGAAGTTGTGCACGACCTGAACCGGGCCGAAGGACTTCTGGATGTTGGTCAGTGTCAGGAATGCCATGTGATCAAGCCTTGGCCGGAGCGGATTTCTGGAAGCGGGAGACGAGCTGGATAAGACCCATGCTGAGCCAGGTGATGGCGAATGCGATGACGGCGAGCGCCGAAGGTTCATAGGCCTTGTTGGCGCCGACGAGCTGCAGGTAGGGGCCGAAGGCGGGCCGGTTGAGGAGCGCGGCCATGGTGAATTCGCCCATCACGATCGCGAAGGTGATGAAGGCGCCGGACAGCACGCCGCTCATCACATTCGGGAAAATGCAGCGGAAGAGGATCGTCGGCCATTTGGCGCCGAGGCTCTCGGCCGCTTCCGTCAGCGTCCGGACGTCGATCGCCCGCATGGCGGTATCGACGGCGCGATACATGTAGGGGAGCGACAGCGTCATATAGGAGAACATCAGGAGCGCGGTTGTCCCGGAAGTCGAGCCGGTCAGCGGCAGCACCGAGGAGGAGTTATAAAGGCGCAGATAGCCGAAGACGATGACGATCGCCGGAATGACGAGCGGCAGCAGCGTGATGAACTCGACGACCGGCCGCACCTGCGGCAGGCGCAGCCGCACCCAGTAGGCGGTCGGCACGACAAGCAGCATGCCGAAGATGATGGTCAACAGCGCCATCAGCATCGAATAGCCGAAGGTCTCGCGGAACTGGATATCGGCAAAGACCGACTGGTAGGCATCGAAGGAATATTCGCCGCGGCGCATGCGCAGCGAGAATTCCAGGGTCCCCAGCAGCGGAATGATGAAATAGCTCGCTCCGATGGCGATGGCGATCCAGGCGCCGAGGCGTTGTGCTTTCATTTCTGCCACCGTTCGGCGCGCATCCGCAGCCAGATATAAAGAATGTTGGAAATGCCGGTGATGACGATCATGCCGAGCGCCAGGGCGTAACCGAGGTTGGGGTTGTGCAGCACGTCGCCGCGGATCTGCGCATAAAGCAGGATCGGAACGATGTTGAGCGAACTGCCGGTCAGCGCGTAGGCCGTGGCGATCGCGCCGAAAGCGTTGGCGAAAAGCAGAAGGGTCGTGCCGAGCAGGCTCGGCCAGAGGATCGGCAGCGCCACCATGCGCCAGTATTGCCAGGTCGAGGCGCCGAGGATCTCGGATGCCTCGCGCCATTCCTTCTTCATGCCGTCGAGCGCCGGCGTCAGGATCAGCACCATCAGCGGGATCTGAAAATACATGTAGGTGATGGTGAGGCCGAAGAAACTCAGGAGGTTGAAGCCGGTCGAGTAGAGATTGAAACCGAACCAGTCGCGCAGGAAAACCGTCACGAGGCCGGTGCGTCCAAGGGTTGCGAGAAACGCGAATGCCAGCGGCACGCCGGCGAAATTCGAAGCGACGCCGGAGAAGGTGAGGAGGCCGGAGCGGACCCAGGTCGGCACGCCGCCGAGCACGATCGCCCAGGCGAGGAAGAAACCGATCAGCGCGCCGCCGAGCGAGGAGGCGACCGAGACCCGGATGGAGATCCAATAGGCGGAGAGAATCGAGGGCGTGAAGAGATCGGCGATGTTCTTGAAAGTGAGCTCGCCCTCTGGCGTCAAAAACGCGCCGGTCACGAGATAGAGCGTCGGGACGATCAGGAACATCAGCGCGAAAATCATGAACGGCGCGATGCCGAGCCAATCGATAATCGCCCGTTTGCTGATCAAAGGTACTGCGGCTGTTGTCGTGGTCATCGCGTTTCGGCTGTCCCGGCGTCAAAGGAAGCCTCCCCGCCGCGCGTGCGGAGGGGAGGCCGATCTTGCGATTACTGTACGTTGGCGCCGACGACGCTATCCCACTTGGTGGTGATTGCCGTCTTGCCGGCTTCCTGCTCTTCAAGCGTCGGGAAGACAGCCTTTTCATAGGCTGCTGCCGGCGGCAGCTTGTCGAGCATTTCCTGCGGGATCTTGCCGTTCTTGGCGAGATCGTTGAAGCGGATCGGGTGGCAATAGCCCTTCAGCCAGCCGAGCTGGCCCTCGTCCGAATAGAGGTATTCCATCCAGAGCTTGGCAGCGTTCGGATGCGGAGCGAAAGCCGAGATCGCCTGCACGTAAACACCGGCCACGACGCCCGAATTCGGAACGACGACTTCGACCGGCGGGTTGCCGTTCAGGCTGTCGCGCCAGGAGAGGCCGTTATAGTCCCAGGCGATGATGATCGGGGTGGAGCCCTGTGCAAGCGAGGCGGACTTGCCGATCACCGGAACGAAGTTGCCAGCCTTGTTGACTTCGGCGAAGAAGCCGAGACCGGCTTCGCCGGCCTTGGCGGCATCCTTCTCACCGGCAGCGAGGCCGGCCGCATAGACCGCCTGGACGGCCTGGTTGGACGCACGCGGATCGCCAGCGAGCGCGACCGAGTTCGCGTAGTCCGGCTTCTTGAGGTCGGCCCAGTCCTTCGGCACGTCCTTGACGATGTCGGTGTTCACCACGAAGGAGAGAACGCCGTAATAGTCGCCGTACCAGAAGCCGTCGGCGTCCTTGGCGCTATCCGGGATCGTGTCCCAGGTCGAGACCTTGTAGGGCTGGATCAGGCCTTCGGCCTTCGCCGACGGACCGAAGGAGAGACCGACGTCGATCACGTCGGGAGCCTGCGGGCCGGTGTTGCCCTTGTTGGCCTTGATGGCTTCGATTTCGTCGCCCGAACCTGCGTCCGGGTTCAGTTCGTTGACTTCGATGCCGTACTTGGCCTTGAAGCCGGCAATGACGTCGCCGTAACCGCACCAGTTGTGCGGAAGCGCGATCGTGGTCAGCGTGCCTTCCTTCTTGGCGGCGGCGATAAGCTCCTCACTCGGCTCGGCGACGGCGATCGCCGACGTTGCGAGCAGAATGGCGGTGGAAAGCGAGAGCAGGCGTTGAGTCTTTGAAATCACTGACGTTCTCCTTATGTGCTTTCAACTGAAATCGTTCGTTGTAAGTTCGGCGATGCTGTTAATGAGACGCGATGAAGCCTGTGTGACAGGCTCTGTCTCGTTCACGCCATACGTGTCGGTCGCGGGACGGCGGTCGCCCGATTTGCGCAACTGTCGCTGGTATCTTGCGAAGCTTGGTCCATAGACACAGCCGATTCCTCCCTAGACCGGCCTGCGGAAGATGCGCGTCGAATCGAACAGGCCTTCAAGCATCTTCATCCGGTCCCGTGTCTCGTCCCAGTTCATGTTCTGCACCGCTTCGATCAGCGCCTCGACGAGAAAGAGCAGCATGACCGAACTATCCCAGGCCGAGGGCGCTTCGATCTGCACGCGAAAGACCTTGGAAGAGGATTTGGCGACCGGCGAACCCCACTGGTCCGTGAAGAGAACGATTTCGACGCCACGATCGCGGGCGAAACGGGCAAGCGTTTCCATCTCCTGTTCGTATCGGCGGATATCGAACAGGATCAGGACATCGCCCTGCTTCATATCCAAGACGTAATGCGGCCAGGAGCTGGGGTTGGCGGCGATCTGCGTGACGCCGGTGCGGATGACCTGGAGATGGGTGAAGAAGTAATCAGCCACCGAGCGGGTGATACGACCGCCGGCAAGATAGATATTGCGCTTGCGATCGGCGATTAGGGTGGCGGTTTGGTCGAATTCGCGCGGTTCTATCTGGGACAGCGTCTGGCGCATGTTTCCCATGACCGCATCGGCGAACCGGTTGAGTGTGTGCGTGCCGGGGGCGCTGGCAGCCCAGCGATCATGCTTGGCGATCGGATTGGAAATCGTCGCCTCGAGCTCCTGGTGCAGCCTTGACTGAAAGTCCGGAAATCCGCGGAAACCCAGCTTCTGGACCATGCGCGCCACGGTTGGCGTCGAAACGCCGGCGTTCTCGGCGACCGTCGTGATCGAACCGAGCCCGGAGACTGGATAGTTGTCGAGGAGTGTCTCCGCCAATCGCCTCTCGGCGCGCGTCAGCGCCGCGAAATGTGCGTTGATCACATCCGACACCGTCATGGATGCCGCTTTGCTGGTCAATGTCGTGCCCCTGAACTGGTCTACTGCCAGCTTGTGACGAATTAAACATCGCTGTCACAATCGGAGTCAATCAGCTTTTTGAAGAGATCGTTTCAGATTTTCGTTGACACTCCCTGATTCGTGAAGAATTCTTTTCATTAAGATCGTCTGACGAGGCAATTTGGGGGTGCCGGTTTTGACGGGACTTTTGACGCAGGCAGAGGGCGATCCGGTCGCCATCGACAATGCCGACGGGAGGGGAGAGTTCCTCTTCGTCTGCGAGCACGCGTCGCGCCGCCTGCCGGAGCGCCTAGGGACGCTCGGCCTTTCAAAAGATGCACTCGAGAGCCACATCGCCTGGGACCCCGGCGCGCTGGCGGTCGCCAGGCATCTTGCCGAGAGGTTCGATGGCACGCTCATCCATCAACGCTTTTCGCGCCTTGCCTATGACTGCAATCGGCCGCCCGAGTCCGATGCGGCGATGCCGGCCGTCAGCGAAATTTACGAGGTGCCGGGCAACAGGGCGATGTCGGCCGCAGAAAGGCGGGCGAGGGTGGAGGAGATCTACCTGCCGTTTCGTGATGCCGTGGCGCGGTTCGTGTCCGAGCGCAGGGCTGCCGGGCGGCGTCTCATCCTTGTCACCATGCACAGTTTCACGCCCGTCTATTTCGGCAACCCGCGCACCGTCGAAATCGGCATCCTGCACGATGCCGACAGCCGGCTTGCCGACCGCATGCTTAAGATCGCTACGGACGGAGAGGTCGCCTACGATATCCGCCGGAATGAGCCCTACGGGCCGGCGGACGGCGTTACGCACAGTCTGGTGGAGTACGGCGTGCGAAACGGACTGCCGAACGTGATGATTGAGATCAGAAACGATCTCATTCGCGACGAGATTAGCCAGAGGGTCATGGCTGATTATCTGGAGGGGCTGCTCGCAAAGAGCGCGGCCGCCCTTCCGGCACGATAAGAAGACCCTGGGGAGCGGCATAGCCGCGGTTCCGTTCCGATGGGAACGGGTGTGATGGGGCCTCCTGCAATGGCGCGCGAGGTCATGGAGAAACAGGGGAAGAAGATGTCAGACTATACCGATGTCGATAAGAAGCAGGACATGCAGGTCCTGCATTCGATGGGCTACGCCCAGGAGCTCGAGCGGCGCATGAGCCAGTTCTCGAACTTCGCCGTGTCATTCTCGATCATTTGCATTCTTTCAGGCGGTATCAACTCGCTGGCGCAGGCGACATCCGGTGCGGGTGGCGCGGCGATCGGCATCGGCTGGCCGCTCGGATGCTTTATCTCGCTCGTCTTCGCTGTCGCCATGGCGCAGATCGGCTCCGCCTATCCGACTGCCGGCGGCCTCTATCACTGGGGCTCGATCCTCGGCAACCGCTTCACCGGCTGGCTGACGGCCTGGTTCAATCTCCTCGGGCTGGTGACCGTCCTCGGCGCGATCAACGTTGGCACCTATTACTTCTTCATGGGCTCCTTCGGCGCGCCGTATTTCGGATTGGAAGACACCACGACCACCCGCATCGTCTTCCTGGCGATCATCACCGGCGCGCAGGCACTGGTAAACCATATGGGTATCGGGCTGACGGCGAAGCTTACAGACTTTTCCGGTTACCTGATCTTCGCCACATCGATTCTGCTGGCCGTCGTTTGCCTTGCGGTCGCCGATACCTACGAGATCGGCAGGCTCTTCACCTTCTCGAACTATTCTGGGGAAGCCGGCGGTAGCGTCTGGCCGCAGACGTCCGGGACCTGGGTCTTCCTGCTCGGCCTCCTGTTGCCGATCTACACGATCACCGGCTACGACGCCTCGGCGCATACGTCGGAGGAAACGGTCAAGGCGGCGCATTCCGTGCCACGCGGCATGGTCTCGTCTGTGCTGTGGTCGGCGCTATTCGGCTACATCATGCTGTGCGCCTTCGTGTTGATGATCCCGAACATGGACGAAGCCGCGAAGCAGGGTTGGAACGTGTTCTTCTGGGCGATGGACACGCAGGTGAACCCGGTCATCAAGGATATTCTCTATCTCGCCATTTTCGTCAGCCAGTGGCTGTGCGGCCTGGCGACGGTGACTTCGGTCTCGCGCATGATCTTCGCCTTCTCGCGCGACGGCGGTTTGCCGGCCTCGAAGGCGCTCGCCAAGGTCAGCCCGACCTATCGTACGCCCGTTGCGGCGATCTGGACCGGGTCGATCCTTGCCGTGCTCTTCGTCTGGGGCTCGTCGCTCGTCTCGATCGGCGATACGCCGGTCTACACCATCGTCGTCTCGTGCACGGTCATCTTCCTTTTCTTCTCCTTCGCAATCCCGATCACGCTCGGCTTTTTCGCCTGGGGGACGTCGAAGTGGGACAAGATGGGTCCGTGGGATCTCGGCGAGGGCACATTCAAGCTCTTCGCCATCCTGTCGATCATCGCGATGGTGCTGATCTTCGTGCTCGGCATTCAGCCGCCGAACGATTGGGCGCTCTACATCACCGTCGGCTTCCTGATCGTGACCGGCATCGTCTGGTTCGGTTTCGAGAGCCGCCGGTTCCGTGGGCCGCCGATCGGCGACGAAGTTGCGCGCCGCCAGGCCGAAATCGCCGCGGCCGAAAAAGCCGTCGGGGAAGCCTGATCAAACAACAAGAGGGCGGGGCCGCGACTGCGGTTTCCGCCCCACTTTTTGCGGCGACGGGAACGGCCGTACCGAAACATGGGATGATACTTTCATGAGCTATTCGTTCGATGAACTGAAAGAGGATGTAGCCGCCGGCCGCATCGACACGGTGCTCGTCTGCCAGGTGGACATGCAGGGCCGCCTGATGGGCAAGCGCTTCCACGCGGAATATTTCGTCGAAAGCGCGTGGAAGGAAACGCATAGCTGCAACTATCTGCTTGCGACCGACATCGAGATGGAGACGGTCTCCGGCTACAAGGCGACGAGCTGGGAGAAGGGCTACGGCGACTATACGATGAAGCCGGATCTTGCGACGCTCGGGCGCATTCCGTGGCTCGAAGGCACGGCGCTGGTGCTCTGCGACGTGCTCGACCACCACACGCACGAAGAGGTGCCACATTCGCCCCGGGCGATCCTCAAGAAGCAGATCGCGCGTCTCGAGGCGATGGGCCTCAAGGCCTTCATGGCGAGCGAGCTGGAGTTCTTCCTCTTCGACCAATCCTACGACGATGCGCGCCAGTCCGGCTATCGCGACCTGCAACTCGCGAGCGGCTACAACGAGGACTACCACATCTTCCAGACGACCAAGGAAGAGGACGTGATGCGGGCGATCCGCAACGGCCTTCAGGGGGCCGGGATCCCGGTCGAAAATTCCAAGGGCGAGGCCTCCGCCGGCCAGGAGGAAATCAACGTCCGCTATGCCGATGCGCTGACCATGGCCGACCGCCATGCGATCATCAAGAACGGCTGCAAGGAAATCGCCTGGCAGCGCGGCAAGGCCATCACCTTCCTTGCCAAGTGGAATTACTCGGCTGCCGGCTCCTCCTCGCATATCCACCAGTCGCTTTGGAGTGCCGATGGCGAGACGCCGCTCTTCTTCGACAAGAACGCGCGTTACGGCATGTCCGAGCTGATGCGGCACTACGTGGCCGGACTTCTGACCCATGCGAGCGAGATCACCTATTTCCTTGCGCCTTACATCAACTCCTACAAGCGCTTCATGGCCGGCACCTTCGCGCCCACCAAGGCGATCTGGAGCAAGGACAACCGTACCGCCGGCTATCGCCTCTGCGGCGAGGACACCAAGGCGATCCGCATCGAATGCCGCGTCGGCGGCTCCGACCTCAACCCATACCTAGCCTTTGCCGCCTTGATCGCCGCCGGCATATCCGGCATCGAAGGCAAGATGGAACTCGAAGCGCCGTTCGTCGGCGATGCCTATCATGGCAAGGACATACGCGAGATCCCGCACACGCTGCGGGATGCGACCGAGGCACTGACCGGCTCTGAGATGTTGCGCGCCGCCTTCGGCGATGACGTCATCGACCACTATACGCGCGCGGCACGCTGGGAGCAGGAGGAATATGACCGGCGCGTGACCGACTGGGAGGTCGCGCGCGGTTTCGAAAGGGCGTAAGAATTCCGCTCCCCCCTCCCCACAAGGGGAGGGGCTTCCCCGCGGCGGCCGCCTCTTGCTCGCCTGAGCCGTCGCCAAATGTGGAGACATTGGGTTGGACGAGGTGATGCCGCCCGCAAGCCCCTTCCCGCTTGTGGCGAGGTGTTGGGAGGGGGAAATGGGGGAAGGTAAATTCAATTGAAAGCAAAAGCAGGATGACGATCATGACGATGATCAAATGCATTTCCCCGGTGAACGGCGAGGTCTACGCCGAGCGCCCCGCAATGCCGCTGGAACTCGCCAGACAGGCCGTGGCCCATGCGCGTCTGGCGCAGAAAAGCTGGGCGAAGCGCCCGGTCGAGGAACGCGTCAAGCTCGTGCTCGCGGGCGTCGCGCGGCTGAACGAGATGGTCGACGAGGTCGTGCCCGAGCTTGCTTGGCAGATGGGCCGGCCGGTGCGCTATGGAGGCGAGTTCAAGGGTTTCAACGAGCGGTCGAACTATGTCGCTGCCATCGCCGCCGACGCGCTGAAGCCGATCATTGTCGAAGAGAGCGATCGCTTCGAGCGGCGCATCGAGCGCGAACCGCATGGCGTCGTCTTCGTCATCGCGCCGTGGAACTACCCTTACATGACCGCGATCAACACGGTCGCCCCGGCGCTGATGGCCGGCAACACGGTCATCATCAAGCATGCGAGCCAGACGATCCTTGTCGGCGAGCGCATGGTGCGCGCGTTCATCGAGGCGGGCGTGCCGGCGGACGTGTTCCAGAACCTTTTCCTCGATCATGACACGACGGCGGCGCTGATTGCGGCCAAGAGCTTCGACTTCATCAACTTCACCGGCTCGGTCGAAGGCGGGCGCTCGATTGAACGTGCAGCAGCCGGTACCTTCACCGGCCTTGGCCTCGAACTCGGCGGCAAGGATCCGGGCTATGTGATGGAAGATGCGGACCTTGATGCCGCTGTTGACACGCTGATGGACGGCGCAACCTACAATTCCGGCCAGTGCTGCTGCGGCATCGAGCGCATCTATGTAAATGAATCGCTCTACGACGCATTTGTCGAGAAATCGGTGGCCTGGGTTTCCAACTACAAGCTCGGCAATCCGCTCGACCCGGAGACGACGCTGGGGCCCATGGCCAACAAGCGCTTTGCCGCAACCGTGCGCCACCAGATCGCCGATGCCGTTTCGAAGGGCGCCAAGGCGCTGATCGATCCCAAACTTTTCCCGCAGGACGACGGCGGCGCCTATCTCGCGCCGCAGATCCTCGTCGATGTCGATCATTCGATGGAATTCATGCGCGAGGAAACCTTCGGGCCGGCGGTCGGCATCATGAAGGTGAAAAGCGACGCGGAAGCGATCGAGCTGATGAACGATTGCCAGTATGGCCTGACCGTTTCGCTCTGGACAAAGGACGCCGAGCGCGCCTCCCGCATCGGCCGCGACCTTGAAACCGGTACCGTCTTCATGAACCGCGCGGATTATCTCGATCCGGCGCTCTGCTGGACGGGGGTCAAGGAAACGGGCCGCGGCGGTTCGCTTTCGATCCTCGGTTTCCACAATCTCACCCGTCCGAAATCCTATCATCTGAAGAAAGTAACCGCATGACGATCACCGCCAACTGGAGCTACCCGACCGCCGTCAAGTTCGGCGCCGGCCGGATCAAGGAGCTTGCCGACCATTGCAAGGCGCTCGGCATGAAAAGGCCGCTGCTCGTAACCGACCGTGGCCTTGCGCCGATGGCGATCACGCAGAACGCTCTCGATATCCTGGAAGCGGGCGGCCTTGGCCGCGCCATCTTCGCCGATGTCGATCCGAACCCGAACGACAAGAACCTGGAAGCCGGCGTGAAGGCGTTCAGGCACGGCGGCCATGACGGCGTCGTCGCCTTCGGCGGTGGCTCCGGCCTTGATCTCGGCAAATGCGTCGCCTTCATGGTCGGCCAGACGCGGCCGGTCTGGGATTTTGAGGATATCGGCGACTGGTGGACGCGCGCGAGCGTCGAAGGCATTGCGCCGATCGTGGCTGTGCCTACGACCGCCGGCACCGGTTCGGAGGTAGGGCGTGCCAGCGTCATCACCAATTCGGCAAGTCACGTGAAGAAGGTGATCTTCCACCCGAAGTTCCTGCCGGGGGTAACGATCTGCGATCCAGAGCTGACGGTCGGCATGCCGAAGGTTATCACCGCCGGCACGGGCATGGATGCCTTCGCCCATTGCCTGGAGGCCTATTCCTCGCCCTTCTATCATCCAATGTCGGCGGGCATTGCGCTCGAAGGCATGCGTCTCGTCAAGGAACACCTGCCGCGCGCCTACAAGGACGGCGCGGATATCGAAGCGCGCGCGAACATGATGAGTGCCGCGGCGATGGGTGCAGTCGCATTCCAGAAGGGACTCGGCGCAATCCATTCGCTCTCCCATCCGGTCGGCGCGATCTACAACACGCATCACGGCATGACCAATGCCGTCGTGATGCCGCCGGTGCTGCGCTTCAACCGTTCCGCGATCGAGGACAAGATCGCGCGGGCTGCGGGCTATCTCGGCATCGCCGGCGGTTTCGACGGTTTCTACGACTACGTGTTGAAGCTGCGCGAGGAACTTGGCGTGCCGGACAAGCTTTCCGCGCTCGGCGTCGGCACCGATCGTATCGATGAAATGGCGGAAATGGCGATCGTCGACCCGACAGCTGGCGGCAACCCGGTCGAACTGACCGTCGAAGCGGCGAAAAAACTGTTCAGAGAATGCATCTGAGCCGAATCGTGTTAATTTTTCTGAGGCCCGGAGACCTTGGTTTTCCGGGCCTTTTTAATCCGTCGCCGTTGACAGCCGGGCGTGCGGGTTAATCTTTGCCCGCCAAAATTTCCATTTCGTTAACCATGTTCTGAAAGGCTCTGTTAAGGGCGCCGCCTGCTGACGCATCGGTCGGAGCCTCGAAACAATGATGGAATGAGGTGGAAGATGGCGGTCATCACATTTGCCAACGCAAAAGGCGGCGCCGGCAAGACGACGGCGGCATTGATTCTGTCGACGGAACTGGCGAGACAGGGCAACAGGGTGGTGGTGCTCGACGCGGATCCACAGCGATGGATTACGCGCTGGTCGGAAGTTTCCGGCCATGTCGCCAATCTCGAAGTGATTTCGCACATCACGCCGGCTTCGCTGCCCTGTCATATCCGCGAACTGAAAGACGATGTCGATTTCATCGTGATCGACCTCGCCGGCGCGAAGGATGCAATCGTCGCGCTGGCACTCGGCCTGTCCGATCAGGTGCTGATCCCGGTCCAGGGGTGCGCGATGGACGCGCAGGGCGCCGTGCAGATTCTGGAACTGATCCGCCATATCGAACAAAAGGCGACGGTTCGCATCAAGCATTCCGTGGTGCTCACGCGCGTCAACTCGCTGGTGACGACGCGTGCGCTCCAGACGATCAAGACGCTCCTTGCGTCGCGCGGTGTTGCAATGCTCGAAACGCCAATCGTCGAACGCGCCGCCTATCGCGAGATTTTCGAATGCGGCGGAACGCTGCAGACGATGGACGCGGGCCGTGTCAGCAATCTCGACAAGGCGCGCGAGAATGCACTTGCGCTTGCCCAAGAGGTCCAGGCGCTTTTGCCTGCTCGCCCGCAGCGCTCCTGGGCTTCGCGGGTGCCGTCCTGGGCGCAACTGCGCGCCGCATAGTCGCGTCCGGGCCAACTCGATCATCATCTTTCTGCGGACCGGAATTGACGTTCGTCAGTTCCGATTGAACTTTTTGTTGTACCTGCACCGAATGGCTGTCACGCCACGCGCGGACGCGCCGCGGCCGGGTCCCTCTGGCGAGTACAGGGGTGACGGGAGCGCAGAGATCGCCGCTCGGTGAGACGCCGGGAGGAATGACTAAAAACGCCGATCGACGAAGTGCTTTGCCTGCGCGCCGGCTTGATAGAACGCGGACTTCACGGTCCGCCACGGATCCGGCGTGATCGGTGTTTCTGAAAGCGGGATTGCCGAGGCGTCGCCCATGACGTGTTGGGCGAGCGCACGGCCGAAGACGGTTCCGGGCGCAATGCCGCGGCCATTGTAGCCGCTCACCGAAACGACATTCGGCGCGAGCACGTGCATGGCGGGCAGGTTGTTGGTCGTCATGCCGATGTTGCCGTCCCACCAGTACTCGAAGTGAAAATCGCCGATATAGGGAAAGAGCTTGCGCAGCGAGCGGGCCGCGAAGGCGCGATGTGTGCCCTCGGCCATGGCGTCGAGGCGGCCGATCGAACCGAAGATCATACGGTTCTGCTGGTCCATGCGGAACGAGGTCATCACGAGTCCGGTATCCCAAGCGCCCTGACGCTCCGGCAGGATTCGCGATGCCACCTTTCCGGGAAGCGGATTGGTCGCGAACTGGAAATAGGGGAGGATCGTCAGTTCCTGGGTATGCGCCTTCCACGGCGCGTCGGGAACGAGGCCACCATAGGCGTTGGTCGCCAGAATGACATGGCGGGTGGTAATTCTGCCCCGGCCGGCCTTCAGCTTCCATAGATCGCCCTGGCGCTCGGCGGCAAGGAGAGGTGTGTCGGTAAATATCCTGACGCCGGCGGCGAGGGCGGCGTGCGCCAGCCCTCTTGCGTAGGCGAGTGGCTGGATTGTTCCGGCGCGACGGTCGAGCAACGCACCGGCAAAACCCTCGGCGCCTGACAACGCGTGCGCCTTGTCGGCCGAGAGCACTTCGACCGGTGCGCCGCGCTTCTTCCACTGCGCCTCGCGATCCTGGATGTCCTTAAGGCCATCGGCGCCGACAGCCATGTGGAGCGTGCCATTGCGCACCGCTTCGCACTGCATACCGTGTTTCGCAACGAGATCGTAAACAAGCGACGGACCGTCGCCGAGCTCCTTCAACAAGCGGTTTCCTGCGTCGGCGCCGAGGGTTGCCACGAGATCGTCCGGTTTTACCCACATGCCGGCATTGACGAGACCGACATTGCGCCCGGAGCCGCCGAAACCGATCATCCGCGCTTCGACCACGGTTGCCTTCACGCCCTTTTCCGCAAGGTGCAGCGCGGCGGAGAGGCCGGTAAAACCGCCGCCGATGATGGCTACGTCGGTGGCGAGCTCGCCTGCGAGCGGACCGGTTTCAGGCGCGGCCGGTGCCGTCGCATGCCAGAGGTTGGGGAGAGCACGCTCCGTTGCCATTGCGGACATTCCTTTGTCTTCGAAGCGGGACAAGGAAGGCGGAAACGCCCATCTTTATCCTGCGCCGATTGATCGTGATGGAAAACTCTTCGTCAGTGATAGAACCATTGCCGCAGAGTTTTTCATGACAATGTTTCATGAGGTCATGAAGACGTGCAATGCCGGGTGGCCGCCGCAAATGCGAGCAGGAAATCGCCTGCGCACGCACTTTTGGAGAGCCGGTTCCGGGTGGGCTCACCGGAGAAAGAGAACGTCCCCTTCGCCGGGCGCGCTACATGATCAATCGACGAACTCGACCGTCACGCCCTTGCTCACCATCTTGCCGAGTTCAGTGGCATCCCAGTTGGTCAGGCGGATGCAGCCGTGGCTCTGGGTCTTGCCAATCTTCGACGGATCCGGCGTGCCGTGAATACCGTAAGTCGGCTTCGACAGTGCGATCCAGACGGTGCCGACGGGACCGTTCGGACCGGGCTGCAGCGTCAGAATCTTGTCGTTCGCGCCCTGCTGGAAGTTGATCCTCGGATTGTAGGTGTAGCCCGGATCGAAGGCGATCCGCTCGACCGACACGATGCCGGACGGGGAGGGCGTGTCCGACGAGCCGATCGTAGAAGGATAAGCGGCAATGAGCTTATCGGTCGCATCGTAGGCGAGCACCTGCTTGCGACCCTTGTCGGCCACGATCCGCGCGACCTTGCCCGCCTTGTTCGGACCTGGATTGATGACTTTGATGATCGTACCCGGAATGGAAAAATCGACGCCAGGATTGAGTTCGCGCAGGTAGTTCTCGTCCATGTGGAATTTCTCGCCGAGCATCTCGACCGTGGACGTGAAGGAAAGATGCGGGAGCATCGCCTTGTGGGCGTAGTCCTCGGGAATCGCGGCGACGAAGGGCCCGGCCGCGTCGGCAGCCGTGATCGTGTAGGTGGTGATCGGCAGCCCGCCGTTGAAACGCAAGCGTTCGAGAATGTCTTCGGTGTTGTTCGGATCGAGCGTCTCGCCGGTCGCCTGCTGCCAGGCTTCGATGGCCTTGGTAACGTTCGAGCCCATCTTGCCGTCGATCACACCCGGGGAGAAGCCCTCGCGGTCGAGAAACACCTGCAGTGCCGTGATTTCCGCACGCGATTTGCCCTTCACCGACATCGCCGGCGGCATCGGCTGCCTAAGCGGGTCGTCATATTGGGGATCGTAGGCCGCCTGCTCGCTGCCATCCATCAAGCCCGGCAGGTTGTCCCGCAACTCCTCGCGCTCGACCGGGGCCCGTTCGCGGTAGTCCGGGACCGTGCCCGTAAACTCGCCGGGCTCGGAATAGCCGTAGCCGCGGTCGCCGTAGTCAGCATAGCCGTCGTTCGAATAGACGTCGACGTCGCTTTGCCGGCGGCGGGCTCTGCCGTAGCCGTCCGACGGCATCACTGTCGCGACAACATTGCCCCATGGATCGACGAGAACGGTGCGGCCGCGGTGGTCCCGCATCGCGCGGACCTCGTCCTGTCCCGGCATGTAGTCGAGAATTTCGCCGTTGGGGGTAACCAGGATGACATCGCCGCCGCCGCGGTAATAGCCTTCCTGCGCGGCGGCAGGTGTAAGCTCCACGGCCAAAAGGCCGGCTACGGCGAGAAGCGAGAGGCCGGTGCGGGTCGCAGTCGTCACGATAGAACCTGTTTTCATGATGATTGATCCGGGCGGTACATGCCGATTTGGACGTTAATGTGAAAAAAGTGAATCCATCGTGAACGGTTGGTTAAAATTCATCATGACCGATCGGTTAACCGTAGTAGATCGGTATGGCGTCTGTTTCAACCGCGGAGAATGGGTGGGTCAGGGACTGAAAGCGATCCTCACCCTGCATTCCCCCGCCGTCTATGCCACTAACGCTCGCGAACCCCGATTGTTCAGTCGGAAATTATCATGTTCGGGGCGTTTTGCTTTGCTTTATCATGCGTTTGCACCTGCGCGATTCGCGTGTGCCAGCCGGAGCAACCTATGGAAGCGACCTTGACCAGCACACGTGACGGCGTCCCTGGCCACCTCCTGTTCGACCGCTTGTCGGCGCTCGACATTGCCGCCTTCGTGGTCGATGGCACGGACCTTTCTCCAGGTTCGGCCATTCCGTCCGATGGTGACCCGCGGATCGACCATGCGCTCGCCGGCTTTCTCTTTACCTGCGGTCCCGATCACATCCGCCATCCCGAACCCGTCGAAGGCTGCGATGAAGGGAGGCGCTACCCTCTGCACGGTTCGCTTGCAGGCACGACCGTCACCCGGGCGAAGATGTCCGCCGACGACACTCGTTGCGAGGCCCTGACCGAGGTGGATCTCGCCTGTGGCGGCAAGGCGGCCGTCGAGCGTCGGTGGTACGTTAGCGAAAACGGGCAAAGCGTGATGCTTGAGGACCGCGTAACGAACATCGGCCAATCGGCCTTCGCGCCGATGATGATGTACCACATGAATATCGGTGGCCGGCTGCTCGGCCCCGAAACGCATATTGTCAGTCCTTCGATCGAAGGCGGATCGCTCGGCTGGCAGTTCGGCGAGGGCGAGAGCGCCCATTTCTGTATTCCGGCGGTTGGCGAGGAAGGCTGGTCGGAGGTTTTGCTCGCGCCGTTGCCGGGGCTTGGCGGGCGGCGGCTTGCCGTTCGGTTTCGCGTGGACACGCTGCCATTCCTGCAGATGTGGCGCTGCCAGCGCGGCGGCGCCAATGTCATCAGCATCGAGCCGGCGTCGCATCGCCTGGCAAAGCGGGGGGAACTGGCCGCATCGGGCGAACTCGGCGCCATCGAGCCCGGCCAGTCGCACGGCTATGCGCTCGGCTTCGCAGTGTCCTGACCGATCGCAATTGCCAGAGCGGGCTGTGAGCGGAAACCCTTCTTCTCCCCGCACTACAGCGCCGTGCGTCCTTTCAGACGCACAAAGGTCGCCGTAGCACCTTGAATTGCTGCATGTTTTTGTCCGTAAATCGGCTTCGATTGAGGAAACATGCAGCGGCGATTGACGCCGCCTGACGCGAGGCCTAAATCAAGGCAACACCGTCAGAGGAAGCATCATCATGGACATTCGCCAGATCAACGATGAATACTCGGTCTCCGGCCAGATCACGGTCGAGGACCTCGACGAGATCAAGGCGCTCGGGTTCAAGTCCATCGTCTGCCACCGCCCGGATTTCGAGACCCCTGATCAGCCGACGTTCGATGCGATCGCCGCGCGCGCCGCCGAGCTGGGCCTGGAAATCACGCATATTCCTGTGGGTCCGATGGGCGTGACCGCCGATGCGGTGACCCGCATGGTCGATGCACTCGACGAGTTCCAGCGCCCGATGCTCGGCTACTGCCGTTCCGGCGCCCGCTCTACTGCAGTTTATCAGCAGACACAGCATATCCGCAGCTGACGGGACCGGTTTGGCGCCCGCCAGGTGCAAGGCGCCAGGGTTCGGCTCTTGTCTCCCCTCAACCGTTGCGAATTTCGCTGAGCGTTCGCGTGGGCGTGATCGCTTCCGGGTCGAGCTTGATTTCGATGATGGCCGGCTTGCCGCTGGCGCGGGCTCTGAGGAACGCATCCGCGAATTCTTCGGTCCGCACCACGGTTTCGCCGTGGCCGCCATAGGCGCGTGCAAGTGCTGCAAAATCCGGGTTGGTGAGGTCCGTGGCGCTGACGCGGCCGGGATATTCGCGCTCCTGGTGCATGCGGATCGTGCCGTAGATGCCATTGTTGATGACGAGCACGATGATCGGTAGCTGATAGCGGATGGCGGTCGCGAACTCCTGCCCGTGCATGAGGAAGCAGCCGTCGCCGGCAAAGCAGACGACTTCCCGCTCCGGGTGGAGTTGCTTGGCCGCGACGGCCGCCGGCAGGCCATAACCCATCGAGCCTGAAGCGGGAGCTGCCTGGGTTCCATAACGGCGGAAGCGGTGGAAGCGGTGCAGCCAGGTGGCGTAGTTGCCGGCGCCGTTGGTAAAGATCGTGTCGGGCGCGGTATTCGCCTCGATCCAGTTCATGATCGGCCCCATCTGTACGTCGCCGGGCCCCTTCTCGGGCGGCGTCGACCATTTGAGATAGGCTTCATGCATCGCGGCGGTGCGAGCGGACCAAGCGGGTTCGCCGCCCGCAGGCCTGACGTCATCGAGTGCCGCCACGAAATCGCGCGGGCTTGCGGCGATCGCCAGATCCGGGCGGTAGACGCGGCCGAGTTCCGCGGGATCGGGATGGACATGGACCAGCGTCTGCCTGGGGTAGGGGACGTCGAGCAGCGTGTAGCTGGAAGAGGGCATCTCGGAAAAACGGCCTCCGACGAGCAGAACGAGGTCGGCCTCCTTGATTTCCTTCGCCAGCGCGGGGTTGATGCCGATGCCGACATCGCCGGCGTAGACCGGATTCACGTGATCGAAGAGCATCTGGCGGCGGAAGGAGCAGCCGACCGGCAGCCTCCAGCGCTCCGCGAAACGCCGGAACGCGGCCACGCTTTCGGCAGACCAGCGCGTACCGCCAAGGATGGCGATCGGTCGCTCGGCCGCGGCAAGCAGTTCCTCGAACCGGGCGATCTGGCTCGGGCCCGGATGGCTCTCGACCGGCTGGTAGGCACGGGCCAGAGGGGCCTCGGTGCTCTCCGTCAGCATGTCCTCGGGAAGTGTCAGCACCACCGGGCCGGGCCGGCCGGAGGTCGCCACGGCAAAGGCGCGGGTCACGAATTCGGGGATGCGCGCCGGATCGTCGATTTCCCCCACCCATTTCGCAACCTCGGTAAAGGCGCGGCGATACTCGATCTCCTGGAAGGCCTCGCGCTCGCGCGCTTCGCGCTGCACCTGGCCGATGAAGAGGATCATCGGGATCGAATCCTGTCTGGCGACATGAAGGCCGGCGGAGGCGTTGGTGGCGCCTGGGCCGCGGGTCACCATGCAGACGCCCGGCTCGCCTGTGAGCCGTCCCCAGCAATCCGCCATCATTGCCGCGCCGCCTTCCTGGCGGCAGACGATGACGTCGATGTCGGTGTCGTGGAGCGCATCCAGTACGGCAAGATAGCTTTCTCCCGGCACGCACGAGATGCGCTTGACGCCGTTTGCGACCAGCGCCTCGACAATCAGTTGACCACCCGTTTTCATCCACACACCTCCCAATGCCATTTCATTCTATCCGCTTGCGGATTTGTTCATTTTACGGACGCCTCAGATCGCCGGCGAGACCGGTGCGATGCTTGCCGTCTTCTCGACATTGCGCTCGCGCCAGATAATATAGAGACCCGAGCCGATGATGATCGCGATGCCCAGCCACTTCAGTGCGTCCGGCAGATCGCCGAAGACGAGCCAGCCGAAGATCGTCGCCGAGACGATTTCGAGATATTGCAGCGGCGCGAGAACCGAGGCCGGGGCGGCGCGATAGGCATAGACACCAAGCACGCCCGAGATCGTCGCGCTGACGCCGACGCCGAGTAGATAGAGCCAGGCGTTGCCCTCCGGCCAGACGGGATCGAACACGCTCGAGCCGCTGCCCTCACCGAGCGAGAGCAGGACGAAGCAGAAGAGGCCGCCCCAGATGCCCGCGTGGAACTGCATCGACCAGGGGTCCTCGTTCTGCGCAACCATGCGCGTGACGAGCAGAAAGACGGCGAGCCCGAAGGCGGAGACAATCGGGAGAAGCGCGATCAAGCCTACCTCCTGCATGCTCGGCTGGATGACGAGCAGCGCACCGAAGAATCCGACGGCGCAGGCGGTGTAGCGCCGCCAGCCGATCGTTTCCTTGAGGAAGATGCTGCCGAGAATCGTGAGGATGATCGGCTCGACGAAGAAGATGGCGATCGCGTCGGCCACTTCCATCACCTTCAGCGTGGTGATGAAGGAGAGCATGGTCAGCACCAGAAGCCCGCCGCGCAGTGCATGCAGCGCGCTCTTGCGCCAGGTGAGATCGAAGAGGGTGCGGCGGATAAGCACGACCGGCAGGATGAAGACGACCTGCAGCAGGAAGCGGACGGCGGTGATCTCGGCCGACGGAACCGTGGCGATCGCAAGCTTGGAGAAAATGTCGATCAGCGGCGAAATCAGAACGGCGATGACCATCAGCGTCAGGCCATAGGAAACGCGGTCGTGAGCGGCAGCGATTTTGGGCAGGGAGAGGTCGGTCATGGTCTTCCGTCTCGTCAGCGCTTCCTATCGACCGCCTTCTGGCACCAGGCGGCGAAGTCTTCGATTGCCTTCTCGCGGCCGATCTCGTTGAGCGTCTCGTGGCGCATGCCGTCATGGATGGTAACGGTCACGTCGGTCATGCCGCGTGCCTTCATTCGCCCGGCGAGCCAGCGAATGGCGGCGCCGTTGGATGTCGAAGGATCGGCGCTGCCACCGACCAGATGGACCGGCAGATTGGCGGGCAACCGCGCCAGCCGGTCCACACGGGCGCCGGCGAAGGCGAATTTGAACACGTCGATCCAAAGTGAAACCGTCGCATCGAAACCGCAGAGAGGATCGGCCACATATTTGGCGACTTCGCTTTCGTCGCGCGACAGCCAGTCGAAATCGGTCTTCCGATCGGCAATCGCCTTGCTCCATGCGCCGAAGGTGAGCTTCGTCAGCAGCGGACTCGGCACGTCCGAACCTTTCAGCATCCTCTCGATCGCCAGTATCGCCTGGCCGCCTCGGCCGGCAATGCCGGGGCGGAAATTGGAGTTCCAGACGGCGAGCGCGTCATAAAGCTCGGGATCGGTTTCTGCGGCGTTGAGCGCGATGAGGCCGCCCATCGAATGGCCGAAGAGGATAATCGGCAGCCCTGGATGGCCGGCGGCGGCCACGTCGCGCATCGCCCGCACGTCCGCTATGACCTTCGCCGCCCCGTCGCGGTGTGCGAAGGTCGCCAGCGGGGCATCCGGCGCCCGGCTTGCGCCATGGCCGCGATGGTCATGCGCATAGACGTGGAAGCCACGTTTCGCCATCGCCTCGGCGAAGCGCGCGTAGCGGCCGGAATGCTCGGCAAGCCCATGGCTGACGATGAGAATGCCCCGCGGCTCGATCGAGGCGGCGAAGTGCCGCCAGCCGAGCGCAGCACCCGTCGGGCTTTGATGCGTCCTCACCTGCCCGAACATGCCATGCCCCCGGAACAATCGTCAGACTCTCGCGTGCGGGTTGCCAACGGAGCGTCCGTTGCGCGAACCGGAAACACTTTCCAGCGGAAAATGCGCTTCTCAGCGGAAAATGCACTCCGGCCGATATCAAATCGATTTGCGCCGCAAAGGCAATCGCTGCTTGTTGCTTGTTGCGCATGAGGTCACAACGAATCCGGAAATGAAGATTAGGGGTTGCAATTTTCGCGCTTTTGTCGATATTTGTTCTCGTTTTGTTTTCCTGTTGGAGGCTATTTGAAAATGCGGGCGAGGGTGAAAACGAATCTTGCGAGAGTTGCAACGCTCATTCTGGGGCTGGGACTATCCTCCTTTGCTGTAGCCGAGGAAGTGTCGACGGACGAAGCGACGGGCGTGGCAAGCTCCGGCAAGACGCAATATGTGCTGGCGGTCAGCTGGCAGCCGGGATTTTGCGAAACGCGGCCGAACCGCAACGAATGCGCGGACCAGACGGCAGACCGCTATGATGCTACGCACTTTTCGCTTCATGGCCTCTGGCCGCTGAAGAAAAGCTATTGCGGCGTCGAGGCGGAGCTCAAGGCGCGCGATCGGAAGGGCGATTGGCTGGAGTTGCCGAAGCTTGCCATGTCCGACGAGACCGCTGCGCGTCTGCTTGTCGCCATGCCGGGCGTCAAATCAGGCCTCGATCGCCACCAATGGCTCCAGAGCGGCACGTGCCAGACGGCAAAGGCCGAGGATTACTTCAAGCAGCAACTGCGTCTTCTCGACGAACTGAACTCGTCCCCCGTGCAGACCCTCTTTGCCGACAAACTTGGTTCGGAGATCGGCGAAAGTGAGATCAAGCAGGCTTTTGACCGGAGCTTCGGCGCCGGTGCTGGTGACCGGGTGCGCATGCGTTGCCAGACGGTCAACGGCCGCAGCGTCATCACCGGCCTCACCATCGGACTTTCCGGGGATCTCGCAGGCAAGGACGACCTTAAAAGCCTGATCCAGGCGGCCGGGACGACCGAGTTCAAGTGCGCCAAAGGGATCGCCGACGCTGCCGGGCGCAGCTGATCCGCGACGGTTCTTGCCGGAAGGGATTGGCGTGGGCAGGCCCTTGGCGGATTGCCCCGCCACCATAATTCGCCTACATAGCGGGCAAATTTCCCTTCCGATGCGGAGCATTCCCTTATGGCACGTCAGTTCATCTATCACATGGCCGGGCTCAACAAGGCCTATGGCAACAAGAAGGTCCTGGAGAACATCCATCTTTCGTTCTACCCGGACGCGAAGATCGGTATTCTCGGCCCCAACGGCGCCGGTAAGTCGACGGTCCTTAGGATCATGGCGGGCCTCGACCATGAATATACCGGCGAAGCCTGGGTCGCCGAGGGCGCAACCGTCGGCTTTCTGCAGCAGGAACCGCAGCTCAATCCCGCAAAGACCGTGCTCGAGAACGTCATGGAAGGCGTTGCCACCAAGAAGGCGATCCTCGATCGCTACAACGAGCTGATGATGAACTATTCCGACGAGACGGCGGAAGAGGGTGCCAAGCTCCAGGACATCATCGACAGCCAGAACCTCTGGGATCTCGACAGCCAGGTGGAAATGGCGATGGACGCGCTGCGCTGCCCGCCGAGTGACGCGGACGTCAACAATCTGTCGGGCGGTGAGAAGCGCCGTGTGGCACTTTGCAAGCTGCTGCTGTCGCAGCCCGATCTTCTGTTGCTCGACGAACCGACCAACCATCTCGACGCCGAGACGATCGCCTGGCTCGAGAAGCATCTGCGTGAATATCCCGGCGCCGTGCTGATGGTCACCCACGACCGTTACTTCCTCGACAACGTCACCGGCTGGATCCTCGAGCTCGACCGCGGCCGCGGCATTCCTTACGAGGGCAATTATTCCGCTTATCTGCAGGCGAAGGCCAAGCGCATGGCGCAAGAAGGACGCGAGGAGGCTACCCGCCAGAAGGCCATCAGCCGCGAGCAGGAGTGGATCGCCGCGAGCCCGAAAGCCCGACAGGCGAAGTCCAAGGCGCGTGTCCGCGCCTATGACGAACTGGTCAAGGCAGCCGCCGACCGGCGTCCCGGCGACGCCCAGATCATCATTCCCGTCGGCGAGCGCTTGGGTCAGGTGGTTATCGAGGCGGAGAATATTTCCAAGGGCTATGACGACCAACTGCTGATCGACGGCCTGAGCTTCAAGCTGCCGCCCGGCGGCATCGTCGGCGTCATCGGTCCGAACGGCGCCGGCAAGACGACGCTATTCCGTATGATCACCGGCCAGGAGCAGCCGAACGATGGTTCGTTCCGGATCGGTGACAGCGTGCAACTCGCCTATGTCGACCAGAGCCGCGACGCGCTCGACCCCAACAAGACCGTCTGGGAGGAGATCTCCGGCGGCAGCGACATCATCAAGCTCGGCAAGCACGAGGTCAACTCGCGCGCCTATTGCTCGTCCTTCAATTTCAAGGGCGGCGATCAGCAGCAGAAGGTAGGCACGCTTTCGGGCGGCCAGCGCAACCGCGTGCACCTCGCGAAGATGTTGAAGTCCGGCGGCAACGTGGTCCTGCTCGACGAACCGACGAACGACCTCGATACCGAAACGCTTGCGGCACTCGAGGACGCGCTCGAAAACTTCGCCGGTTGCGCGGTCATCATCAGCCACGACCGCATGTTCCTCGACCGTCTGGCAACCCATATCCTTGCCTTCGAGGGCGACAGCCATGTCGAGTGGTTCGAAGGCAACTTCGAGGATTACGAAAAGGACAAGATCCGCCGCCTCGGCCCGGATTCGGTCAACCCGAAGCGCGTGACCTACAAGCGTCTGACGCGTTAATGCATGTCGCCCAAAAGTGTGCAGCAGTTTTGGGACAACGACATGCATAAGAATTAGGAACTAAAGCGCGTCGCATGAGATTGCCGAACACGACGGCTTTAGTCGGTGGCGGCTTTGGGGGGCGAAGCGTCCAAAGTCATAAGTTCGAGAGCTCCGCGCATCCAAATGGACGCGCGGAGCTGTATCACTTTGAATTGCCGCATGATTTTGTCCTTAAATCGGTATCGATTTAAGGAATCATGCAGTAGGGCTATCTTTGGACGGGCGGATCACAGGGTCCGCCCGTCTCCTTATCCTGTCTTCGCCGCGTCATTCGATTGTCTTTGCGCGCAAATTCGCTTGCGCACGCCTCGCAAATTACATAAACATATCTTTATGTGTTGATGAGGAGACGATGGTGAGCCGAGGAACGCTTGGGTTGGACGCGTTGGTGGACGTGCTGAAGGCGGCGGGTGAGCCGACGCGGATGCGCCTCCTCGCGCTGCTTTCCGCGGGCGACCTCACGGTGACCGATCTTACCGAAATTCTCGGACAATCGCAGCCTCGTATCTCCCGGCATCTGAAGCTGCTTGCCGAAGTGGCGCTCATTGATCGCTACCAGGAAGGGGCCTGGGCCTATTTCCGCCTGCGGCAGGAGGGGGGGCGCGTCGCGCTGGTGCGTGAGCTGCTCGCGGCGGCTGCGGCCGAAGACGCCATTCTGGCCAGGGATGCCACGCGGCTTGCCATCCTGAAACGGCAGCGTGCCGAGAAGGCGCAGGCCTATTTCAGCCGCAATGCCGCCGAATGGGATGAACTGAGACGGCTGCATATCAGCGAAGGCGATGTCGAAGCCACGTTGAAGGAGATGGTCGGGGAGGAGCCGGTCGAAAGCCTGCTCGATCTCGGCACGGGCACCGGTCGCATCCTGCAACTTTTCGAGGGCATCTACCGGCGCGGCATCGGCGTCGACGCCAGCCGCGACATGCTTGCCGTGGCGCGCTCCAACCTCGATAAGGCCGGGATCACGAAAGCTTCCATCCGCCACGGCGATATCTTCAACCTGCCGCTCGACGGGCAGGCTTTCGATCTCGTGACGATCCATCAGGTGCTGCATTTCCTGGAGGAGCCGGAAGCGGCGATTGCCGAGGCCGCGCGCATGCTCGCACCCGGAGGCCGGCTCGTCATCATCGATTTCGCACCGCATGGGCTCGAATATCTGCGTAACGAGCATGCCCATGCACGCCTCGGCTTCTCCCATCAGGCGATGGCCGATTGGCTGCAGAAGGCTGGCCTCGCGCTCGAGAAAACAACCGACCTCGCGCCGGAAGGCGCGGACGAGGGCAAACTGACAGTGACGATCTGGCTGGCGCGCGATCAGCGCGTCGCCGATCACATCGCCGATATGCCGCGTCAGCGCGTTCAGGCAGGGGGAGTTTGAGAATGGCGACACGCACGCTTTATCCGGCCGAGCGCGGTAATCTCCGGCTGTCATTCGAGTATTTTCCTCCGAAGACCGACGAGATGGAGGTGCAGCTCTTCCAGACGGTCGCCGATCTCTCCGTATTCAACCCGGCCTTCGTCACCATGACCTATGGCGCCGGCGGCTCGACGAAGGCCCGTTCGCTGACGGCGGTCAGGCGCATGATCGGGGAGATGGGCCTTGGAAACACCGCGGCGCATCTGACCTGCGTCGGCGCCCCGAAAGCCGAAGTCGATGCGGTGATCGAGGAGTTCCTGGCCTTCGGCGTCCGGCATTTCGTGGCGCTCCGGGGCGACCCGCAGGGCGGCATCGGCAGCGCCTATCAACCGTTTCCGGGCGGTTATGAAAACGCCGCTGCCCTAGTGAAGGCCCTGCGCGCCCGTGGCGACTTCGAAATCTCGGTTTCGGCCTATCCGGAAAAGCACCCGGAGAGCCCGGATGTCGATGCCGACATCGACATGCTGAAGCGCAAGGTCGACAACGGCGCGACGCGGGCGATCACCCAGTTCTTCTTCGATAACGATGATTTCGAGCGCTATCTGGAGCGCGTGCGAAGGGCCGGCATCCAGGTTCCGATCGTGCCGGGGATCCTGCCGATCAACAATCTCGCTCAGGTGCAGAGGTTCGCCGGATTGTGTGGTGCGCGGATTCCCGAGGCGGTCATTTCGCGGCTCGCCCATCTTGAAGATCAGCCCGCGGAGCGGTTCAAGGAAGCGACCCATATCGCCGCCGAACAGATTGTCGACCTCGCCCGGCGCGGCGTGCGCGATTTCCACCTCTACACGATGAACCGCTCGCCGCTTGTCACCGCCGTTTGCGATCTTGTCGGTTACGCGCGTGTGCCGGCGCAGGAGGCTGCTGTCGAGCGTCCGATGAGGGCGGTGGCGAGCGCGTAGACGTCGCCGTTCGGAAGCCAGGTTTCTGGCAACGATAAAGCCCATGAACGGATCGGCGTTCATGGGCTTTGGTTTTTATCGCAGCCTGTTGACCGGGTACTCTCTGAGTGGCCTGCCTACAAATCTTGCTGCAAATGGCTTTTCCGGAAATTTAAGTCCTTGTCTCGGTTTGGACTTTCAGCGGCCCTGCTCAGACAAAAAGCATTACGGCCACGAATGCGAACGCTGCACTGATCATGAGGACATTCAACGAATGTGTAAGTCCCATAAGCTGATCCTCCCTGCGTTGACCGGTAAAACATAGGGCGAAAAAACGGCGCATGAAAGCGAAACTTGTGCTGCGCTGCGAAAGACAGAATGTCAAAAAACGTCGTTCACAGGCATAAGTGTCGGAAATTGTTTGATATTTTCCACTGCCACATTTTTTTCACAATTGCTTCGCGCTGATTAATGTAACCGTTTGTAATGCTCCGTGAGCCTCGCCGAAGCCATTTTGATTCGGTTTCAGGTCGAATATCGAAGCCTCAGGATGCGTCCGTCGAGGACCGCGAGGCCGGCTGCGATGAGCGCCATGCCGGCGATATCCGCCGCTTGCAGTGTCTCGCCGAGAAAGAGATAGCCAAGCAGTATGGCGCTCGGCGGCACGAGCAGCGTGACGAGCGAAGCGTTGGTCGCACCGGCCTCCGCCATGATCCGGAAATAGAGAATGTAACCGTAGGCGGTGGAGACAAGGGCGAGGCCAAGGATCGCGAACACGGCGGTCATCGGCGGCGCGGGCAGCATCCAGGGCGTATCGGCGAGGGCCGCGATCGGCAACATCATCAGTGTCGATGCCGTCAATTGTCCGGCTGCCGTCACCGGCGGCGCCAGACTGCGGAAGCGCTTACCGTAGGTTGCCGCCAGTCCGTAGCTGACGGCAGCCAGCACCGGCAGGACGAGCGCCCAAAGCGGGATCGTTGTGGAGTTGCCGACAAGGCCCGCAAGCGCACTCGGCCCTATGAGCACGACGGTGCCTGCCAAGCCCAGCAGGCAACCGCTGATCTTGGCGGCGCTCAGCTTCTCGTCGTCTGTTGCCATGTTGGCGATCAGCACGGTCCAGATCGGGGTTGTCGCGTTCAGGATTGCGGCGAGCCCTGCGCCGATATGGGTCTGGCCGAGGAAGATGAAAGCGTGCGGAATGGCGTTGTTGATCAATCCCATCAACAGGAATTCGGGCCAGCGTTCCTTGAGCGCCGGATAGATGCCGTAGCGGCCGCGGATGTAGATGTGGAGAGCAAGCGCCGCGAGGCCGAGACGCAGGAGAACCAGCGTGAAGGGCGGCACATGGGCAACGGCAACCCGCGCGAAGAAGAAGGAGCCACCCCAGATAAGTCCGAGCAGGGTCAGGAGCGCCCAATTGCGCATCGTCATCTGTGTGTTAATCGCTTTTGCCGGTGAACTCATGGTCGTGCCCGTGCCAATCTGCAAGTTATGCGCAAGCCCTAATACAGAGAAGCGGGCGTTGCCACCCGCTTCTTGCTTGGTTCGAATGTTTTCATGCCCGTCACGGTCGTCCAGTGACGAGCGCAATTCTAAAGCGCCATGCGTCTTTTCAGACGCATAAAGGTCGCTGTAGCGCTTTGAATTGCTGCATGTTTTTGTCCTTGAATCGGGTCCGATCAAGGAAACATGCAGTGGATCAGAGCGCGCCGAGGAGTTCCGGCGTTGCCCAGCCGTCGGCGGGCACTCCGAGCTTCAGCTGCTCCTTCTGCAATGCGGTGCGCGTGCCGGAACCGAGAATGCCGTCGATCTTGCCGACATCGTGGCCAAGCGCCTGGAGTCGTGTCTGCAGCGCCTTCATCTCGACGTCGCCGAGGCCCGGCTCGGGATTGCCGGCCTGATAGGGCGGGGCACCGGCAAGGCGGGTCGCGAAATAGGCGGCGGAGGTCGTGTAGATGAACGACTGGTTCCACTCGAGATAGATCTTGAAATTCGGATAGGTCAGGAAGGCAACGCCCTTGCGACCCTGCGGCAGCACAAGCGATGCCTCAAGCGCGCTGTTGGCGGTGTTGCCGTCACGCGGCGCGACGCCGAGCGCGAACCAGTCGCCCGCCGTCATGCCGGATTGCAGCCCGGTCTTCTCCCAGGGCAGGTTCTCCGGAACGCTGACTTCCTGGATCCAGGGCTGGCCGGCCTTGAAGCCGAGACTCTGGATGAACTTTGCCGCCGTGAGAATGGCGTCGGGTGAGCTCTTCTTGAGATTGACGTGGCCGTCGCCGTCGCCGTCGACGCCATAGGCGATGATGTCTTCCGGCAGCATCTGCACCTGGCCGATCTCGCCGGCCCATGCGCCGCTTGTCGTCGCCGGGTCGAGGTCGCCGTGCTGCACCATTTCGATCGCAGCAACGAGCTGCGGCCGGAACATTTCCGGGCGGCGGCAATCATGTGCCAGCGTCACCAGCGCGTTGCGCGTGTTGAAGTCGCCCTGGACCGCGCCGAAATCCGTCTCCATCGCCCAGAAGGCAGTGATGACCGGCGCCGGCACGCCGAATTCGCTTTCCGCCCGCGCGAAGACGTCGGCATATTCCCTCATCTTCTGCGCGCCGATATCGAGCCGCGCCTTGCTGACGGTGCGCTTGGAAAACTCGGTGAACGTCTGCTTGAACACGCCTTGGGCGCGGTCGCGGCTCAGCACCTTCTTGTCGGTTGCGGCGCCGGCGAGCGCACGGTCGGCGACATCGGCAGGAACACCCTTGGCAACGGCCTCGGCCTTGACGCCCTCGAGGAACGCGGCGAGATCACCGCCGCAGGCCACGCGTGGCGTCGTTTGCGGTTGGGTTTGCGCCAGTGCCGACGTGCCGGCGAGCGCCAGCAGTCCGAGGGTGAGAAGAGCTTTGCGGGCTGTGCCAGTCATCATAATTCCTTTCCGTCGCCGCGCGGCCCCAAAGGCCGGCGAGCGTGCAATCTGTCTCACGCCTGTTTCTCAGACCCGCATCGATTTGAGAAAACAGGCAGCCATTTGAAATGCCCCCAGCGACCTTCATGCGTCTGAGAGACGCCGGCGCCGTAAGGAGTCTGCCGAAGCTCTCTCAGAGCATTATGACCGAATGAAGAAACGCGGGGTTTGTGCGAGCAATCTGAACGACTATTCCCGTCTATCCGCCACGGGAAACCGCCGCGACCCACTTCTGCCAGTTTCTCGCGGAGCCGGCGAAGGCATTGATGTCCGTGCTTCCCTGGATGCCGGGGATTACACCGGTGCTGGTGTATTGCCAGAAGGCCCAGCGGCGCTCGACATAGACCTCGCCCGGATGCTTGGCGGTGGAGCGCACCCAGAAGTGATAGTCCTTGAATTGGTCGACGAGATTGTCGCGATGGAAGTCGACGGACGTATAGATGATCGGCCGCTTGCCGTAATGCGCCTCAAGCCGGTCCATGAAGCGCTTCATCTCGGCGCGCACGGTCGCAGGCGAGGGGCGATAGCGGCAGGTCTTCGACTCGCCGTTCCATTCGACATCGAGCACGGGCGGCAGATAGACGGCGCTCTTCGGCACATTGGCGATGAACCAGTCCGCCTGGGCGTCGGCGGTGGAGCAGAAGTAATAGAAATGGTAGGGCGCATAGGGAATTCCGGCGGCGCGCGCCTGCTGCCAGTATTCGTTGAAGCGCGTGTCGATCCTGTCCTTGCCCTCCGTCGCCTTGATGAAGGCGAAGGAGACGCCTGAATTCTTGACCCGCGCCCAGTCGATGTCGCCGTTCCACTTGGAAACGTCGATGCCGTGGATGTTGTGACGATGCGGCGCGCGACCGCCGAAATCCTGCGGGTCCGTATCGTGGAACCGCGGTGATATCGACGCGGTCTGGACCAGGTCGTAGTCAGTGGAGGTGCAGGCGGAAAGGAGGGTTGCAACAGGCAGCAAAGCCAGGAGAAGCCGGCGCATGGGGTTCCCGTTTCGAGACAATCGACGATCCTGCCTCACGCGATGGCTTCCATGATGATGATTTTCCCCTCGGAGGCGTGCCCCATTTTCACCATATCATCGTAAAAATTGAGTTAGCTCAAGCGGGAATTGTGACGGGACGAACGGCTCCGTGTCGCCGGCGCGAGCGCTTGCCTCGCCGGCGATGCATCGAGTGTTATCAGACCCCGTTCCGGTCCGGGCGGCGGTAGACGGCCAGCCAGGCATATCCTCGGCCGATCGACTTCAATTCGAGCGTCGCCCCGTTTCTCTCGGCCTTCTCGCGCATGACCTCGAAAAGCGTCTCGCGCGGCGTCACGTGAAAGCGTTTCAGCCACGCCTGGAGCAGGCGGCGGAAGCCGCCGGGCCATCCCTCCTGCTGGCCGAAGTCGGCAATGTGAAGCGAACCGCCCGGATTGAGCGCGGCGATCGCGGCGTCGAGCGATCTCTGCCATTCGGGAATCATCGACAGCGCATAGGAGATGACGATCCGGTCGAAACCTGGCAGGTCGAAAGCGGCGGGTGTGAAATTCGTCGCATCGGCGACGCGCAAAGTTACGTCCGACCGGCCCTGTCGCTGAAGTTTTGTTCGCGCGGTGGCGAGCATTTCTGCTGAAATATCGAGACCGAACAGGCGGGTATCCGGATAGAGCTCACCGATCATCGCGAGGTTGCGGCCAGTGCCGCAGCCGACCTCGAGCACGGAGGCGCCTGGCCGCGGATTGAGCTCCCGAATCAGCGTGTCGCGCCCGAAGAGATAATATTTCCGCGTAAAATCATAGATGTACCGCTGATAGCGGTACATCTGGTCCATGAGGCGGGCGTGATTGTTTTCCAAGGGCTGAGCGGCGCTCATGCTTTCTTCCGGTAGACGTGGAAGCCGCCGTAGATGGCAGAACGGTCCTCGGCGCCGAGCTTTACGGACGCTTCGGCATCGTAGTGCCACTGGTCGAGCAGTGCCGCGGAAACGCGGCCCGGCAGGATGCTTGCTTCCGCGGCCGTGCGGAAGATCACCATGGCGCCGGCATCCGCGGTGCGCGTGATCTCCGTCCAAAGGTCGTTCAACTGCCGATCGGTCATCCAGTCCTGCGCGTCGAGCAGGACGTAACGATCGACGGACGAAGCCACCTTGCGGGCAAGCAACTCGGTAACGCTTGCGTGGTGGACCTCGACGCGGTCCGCATGGGTGCGGATCGCTTCGTGGTTCTCGGCCTGCAGATAGGCCGGCAGTTCACCTTCGTGGGGCTGCGGATAGCGTCGCGCGAAAGCCTGCCAGGCGAAATAGTTCTCGCGAAGCGGGAAATGGCAGGTGAGCTTCTCAAGACGCTGGCGCAGCACCGCGGCAAGCGATTTCTCCGCGCTCAGGCTCGCGAGCTCATCGAACTGCTGCGGCGGGATGCCGAGGCCGAATAGCGAGCTTTTGCGGCTGGTGATCCAGCGGATGACCGGACGGTCGAACAGCGGCGCGAGCTTGTCGTCAAAGAACTGGCGTTGTTCGCGCATCGAGCGCGCCTGGACAAATTCCTCCGGGTTGATGCCGTGGAGCCGGGCGAGCAGATGACTGGCGGCAATGAAACGGCCGAGAAGGCCGGTACGATAGATGTTGCGGCCGAAGACGCCGATGCGGCGGCGTCCGCCGAGCGCACGGCCGTTCCAGTAGGTGCGTGTCGCCGCGTCGAGGTTCGGAGCGAGGAAGAGGTCGAAGGCCTGCACGTTCGACCGCGTGCCGGTTTCGCCGAGAAACCGCACGACATCCTTGTGGCTCGGCAGGTGGCGGAAGGCCGCGAGTTTCAGCCGGTTCAGTGCGATGTGGTGTGGATTGAGATCGACGACATCGATATGGGCAGGGCCGGCGGACAGGTAGGTCAGCATGTTGCAGCCGCCGGAACCGATCGTCACGATTCGGTGTCCGGGTCGGATCTGCATTGCCGCCATGTCGACGATCGGGTCTTCCCAGATCTGCGGATAGACGAGCCCCGAGAAGAGCATGCCGAACAGGCGTTCAGAGAGGCCTGCAAGCGAGAGGGCCTTGTGCTGTAGCAGCGCGCTTTTGAGCTTCGGATTCTTCCTGCTGAAGCCGGCATCGGGGGCTAGTTCTTTCATCTTTGCCTGCCATCCAATTGAAACTTAGCCGCTTCTAAAGTGACTCCGCTACACTTTGATGACGGGGTTTCGCACAGGCGCGAGCTTCCCAAGGGGCTTTTCCTTTCGCTGGAATCCTGTTTCTCTCGCGAGTGCCGCACGGCGGAGACGTGGCGGTGCAGCAGCCAGGAGGGCGCGCATGAAACGTTTGCTGAAGACGATCGCGGGGGTGGTGGTCGTCGGTCTTGCGAGCATCGGCGGCTGGCTGGCGCTGTTTCCGCCGGAGCTTCTGAAGGTCGGCGACGGCTACGCCGCCAAGATCGTCTGCTCCAATGTCTTCCTTGCCAAACGCGATCCGCAAGCCGTTCTTGCGGAAGACGTGCAGGCGCCCGGCCATCCGCTCTTGAAGTTCGTCCGCGTCTCGGTCGATCGGGAAAAAGAGCGCGTGACGGCGCGGATATTCGGCTTTGCCGCTCCTGGCCGTGCGATCCACAGGCCAGGATTTGGTTGCTCCAACGTTGACGATAGCGGCGCGCAGGCGCTTGCGGGTTCGGCACGGGAGGCGAAGGCCGAGCCAGGAGCATCCCGGGCGCACGATGCGGCCATCGGCTGGCCTGACGGCAGCAAGGCCGACATCGATCCGGCGATTCAAGGCGTCGTCGAGGATGCCGGTCTGGCGGGTCCCGGCATACGCGCGATCGCCGTCGTGCGGGATGGCCGGTTGGTGGCGGAGACCTATGGTCCCGGGTTTGATCGGGACACGCCGCTGCTTGGCTGGTCGATGACGAAATCGGTAACTGCGGCGCTGATCGGCCTGCGGATCGGTGAGGGGAAGATGGATATCGGTCGCAGCGACCTGCTGCCCGTCTGGAGCGGTGATGATCGGTCGCGGATCAAGCTCGCCGATCTCCTGGCGATGCAGAGCGGGCTCGCGTTCAACGAGGACTATGGCGACGTCACCGATGTGACGCGCATGCTCTATCTCGAAAGCGACATGGGCGGCTTCGTAGCGTCAAAGCAGCTGGAAACGCAGCCGGGTGCAAAATTCCGCTATTCGAGCGGCACCAGCAATCTTCTGTCGCAGCTGTGGATGCGGACGTTCGACGATCCGGCAGAAGCGCTCGCTTATCCGCGCAAGGCGCTCTTCGCCCCGCTCGGCATGACGAGCGCCGTGATGGAAACGGACGCGAGCGGCACCTTCGTCGGTTCCTCTTACATGTATGCGACGGCGCAGGACTGGGCGCGCTTCGCACAGTTTCTGCTGGATGATGGAAGCTGGAAGGGCAGGCGGATATTGCCTGAGGGCTACGTCACCTTCATGCGCACGCCATCGGCGGCATCCGGCGGCGATTATGGCTCCGGCCAAGTGTGGCTGCAGGAAAACGGCATTCGCGCCGGCACGGGCAACTTCCCACCGGATACCTTCTGGATGCTCGGGCACGACGGACAGGCGATCATGCTCGTTCCCTCGCTGCGGCTGGCTGTCGTCCGCCTAGGCCTCACGCCATCGCGCACCGGCTACGACGTGCAGAAGCTGAACGCGAAAATAATAGAGGCGCTCGATTGAGCGCCTCGGATGTCAAAGCCACATTACTTGCCGGACGGTGCCGCGAGGCCTACCGCATGTCGAGCGTGTCGAGCAGGCCTTTGCGCTTGGCGTGATAATAGTAGCCGCTGGCGTAGAGCCTCACCGCGCCGTCATGCTGGTTGTCGGCCACCATCCAGGCGCCGCGGAGGTACTTGGTCGCGTATTTGAGATTGGTTTCCGCGTCGAACAGGCCCTCGGCCGGTCCTTCATAACCGAGCCCCTTGGCGGTGTTGTAGCGGATCTGCATCAGGCCGTAATTGCCCTTGCTGTAGGCGCGGGGATTGTAGTTGCTCTCGCGCTTGACGACCCGGTGCACGAGCTCCAACGGAATACCGTTCAGCTCGGCGTAATATTTGATCAGCCGGTCGAGTTCGGGACGCGAACTGGTCGGCGTCTTGGAAAACTTCATCGAGTCAGGAATGACGCTTGCAACGGCGCCGACGGCCGAGCCGATCATCCCGGTGTTCGGCCGTGCCGTTGGAACGATCATCCGCTTGGCGACCAGCGTTTCGAGGCCGACCGGTTCGCCCGTGTCGAAATCCGATTCCATGGCGGCGGCGACCCCTAGAAAGGGCACGGCCGCGGGCTCGGCGCCGGCCGGCTTATCTGCAAGCTCGGCGGTCGAGGGGAGTGCCGTACCGGCTGGTGCTGCCATCGCCACCTCGAATGCCTGGCCCGGTTTGGCCACGGGAACTGCGACTCGCTGCGGCGCCGCAAAGGCCAATGTCGTATCCGTTGCTGGGGTGACGCCCGTCGCCATTTCCATCGTGGCCGGCAGCGTTGCCGTCGTCGTGGCGGCGACTGGGATCGCCTGTGCTGCGAGCGCGCTCGAAGCGGTGGTTGCCGCCCCGTCCGGTGTCGGCAGGGCATAGGCCGTCATTTCCGTCCCGGGCTTCGCGATGGGGGTGACTGTCTGCACGGCGGTCAGTTCTTCAAGCGACGTATGCTCGACCGTGGAACACCCCGAGACAATGGCCACCGATGCCAGGGCAGCGGCAGTAAATGCCCGTTTTGAAAGGGGGATACGGAATATAGCCATCGTGTCACTTTCGTGCTTCTGGGCCCCGTAGCCCCTGCAAATCAGTGGATGCCAACCACCGCGCTTGAATCTCCATTAACCCATGCCGCCGGTTGCGGCAAGCACGGGGGAGATTTTCACGACGCCGCCCGTTTCAGACCGGCCGTCAGCAGGCCAGCACCGATCAGCAGCGAGCCACCGGTGCGGTTGACCACGCGGCGAATATTCGGCTTTCGGATCGTGTTTCGGGCGGCCGAGGCGAGAAAGGCATAGAGCGCTGCATTGAGTGTCGCGAGGATGAGGAAAGTCGCCTCGAAAATCGCCATCTGGGCAAAAAGCGGTCGCGACAAATCGAGGAACTGCGGCAGGAAGGCGACGAAGAAGATGATGCTCTTCGGATTGAGCGCGGTGACGGCATAGGCGTGCAGGAAGATGCGCCACGGCCTTTCGGCCGAGGCTCTTCCGTCGGCATCCTGACCCTCGCCGCCGACCGGTGCCTTCCAGAGCTTGATGCCGAGCCAGACGAGGTAAGCGGCGCCGACCCATTTCAATACGGTGAAGATGGCGGCCGACGTGGCGAGCAAGGCGCCGAGACCGAGCATCGAGGCGGTCATGGCGGTGAAGTCGCCAAGCGCGACGCCAGCGACGGTCGCGCCTGCGGTCTTGCGGCCGTGGCCGAGGGAATAGGATATCACAAGGAGTATGGTGGGGCCGGGGATGGCGAGCAGCACCGCCGAGGCGGCCGCAAAGGCAAACCAGTGTTCGAAGGACATGAAAAGGCTCCACGCTTGAATGGTTTCCCGGAAAGAACAGGGAGGGAGCCATGCAAGCGCGGAGCCGTCAACTGCAATTTCGGGTGCAGCTTAGCGCGGGATGAGGAAAAGTGTGCGCGGTTTTCCGCCCGCATCCCGCGCTAACTTCTTAGAAGCGATCACGTTTATGATTTCAGGTCGATCCGACCTGAAATCATCGTGATCTAGTCCGCCGCCTGCCACTTCTGGCCGATGACGTCCATGACATCGCCGAACCACTTGGTCGACGTGTCGAAATGCTTGCCGCCCTTGATGCGCGGAAACTCGATCGTGCGCAGCTTGCCGCCCTGGTCCTCGTCATGGCCGGTGACGCCCGAGACCTTGTTGAGCGCACTTTCGACCGCGAGATCGACCATGCCCTGGATCAGCCGCAGGTCGTCGCCGTTTGCGGGCGCGGAGCGGGCGTAGTAGCCGGATTTCTGTACCATCGAGCGTTCGGCGCCTAGAAGGGCGGCAAACTGCTTCGAGAACCAGTTGCCGACGTTGATCGTGTCGATCTTCACGTGGCCGAAAGCATCACGCTTGACCGTTTCGCCGGCCGCCTCGCGTTCGGCGACGATCGCGTCGAGGCAGGCGCCTTCGCTGACGAACAGAGTAACGAAGCCGACGCGGTCCATGACCTCGCGCAGGCGCTCCGCCTCGGCCTCGAGATCGAACTTCATCTCCGGCAGGTAGAGGCCGTCGATGTTCTTCAGCTGCGCGTTCATCATGAAGCCGTCGACATATTCGTGGCCTTCGGCCATCTGGATATAGGCGCGCGCGGTTGCCGCCGTCAGCCAGCCGCAATGGCGGCCCATCACTTCGTGGACGACGAGGGTGCGCGGCGCAGCGCTCTGCTCGTTGCTGACATTGTCGAAGAAACGCGCGCCGTATTCGGCTGCCGTCCAGGCGCCGAGCGTCTGGCGGATCGGCACCACGTCGTTGTCGACCGTCTTCGGCAGGCCGACCACCGTCAGGTCGTAGCCGTTCGCACCGAGATAGGCGGCAAGATCGGCGGCAGTCGTGTTGGTGTCGTCACCGCCGATCGTATGCAGGATCGTGATACCGTCCGACGCCAGCCTTTCGGCGGCGACCCGAAGCGGGTTCTGGCCGTCCTTGACGAGCCCGCGCTTCACGCAGTCGGCGGCATTGGTGAGCTTAACGCGGCTGTTGCCGATCGGCGAACCGCCGTGGCGATGGAGGACATGCGCTTTCTCGCGCATGTCCTTGGTGATCTCGATGCGGTCGGCGAGAAGCAGGCCCTGATAACCGGAACGGTAGGCAACGAGCTCGTAGTCGGGCGCGATGTCCGTGTACCGTTCGATCAGGCCGCCGACAGCGGATGAAAGGCAGGGGGCAAGCCCGCCCGCCGTCAGCATTGCGACTTTCTTCTTGGCCATGGTTCCTCCTCGGCGATTCGGCACTGGCAACGGCTCAGCGGAGCCGGTCATGTTCATGATCCTTGCTCATTCAAGGACACCGTGGTCTAGCGCAAATCCGATGGAAGTTAAATGACAGGCCTGTGGATGCTTCAAAAGTTCGGCCGTCAGGTGCTGAATCGTTCGACGCGTATATACTTCGAAATAGGTTGAGATTTACGGCGATATGATTTATTGAGGGGCCATCACAAACTCGTCATCCGTGACGTTTTCCGGCGACCGGCCGCTTGCAATTTGCCACCACATCAGGTCATGCTGCTGGTGGACAGGGAAAAATCGCACATATGTCATTCTGGGACAGCCTGCTGAAAATCGTCACGGCCACGGGCAATGCGCTCGCAGGCGTGGTGGAGGCCGTTCGGACCCTCTTTGAGGGGGATCCGGAAACGCGGCGCAAGGTCGCATTCTCGGTCGCCATGATTGCGCTTTCGGCGAAGATGGCGAAGGCCGACGGCATCGTCACCGAGACCGAGGTTGCCGCCTTCCGCGATATCTTCAAATTTCCCGCGGATCAGGCGCAGAATGTTGCGCGTCTCTACAACCTCGCGCGTCAGGACGTCGCGGGCTACGAGGCCTATGCCGAAAAGATGGCGTCGCTGTGCTCGTCCTGCGAGAAGAACTGCCCGATCCTTGAAGACATCATCGACGGGCTCTTCCACATCGCGAAGTCCGATGGCGCCGTGCATGAGAAGGAACTCGCTTTCCTCATGCGGGTCGCGGAGATCTTCACGATGGACGAGGAGCATTTCCAGCGCATCATGGCGCGCCATGTCCACCTCATGGGTGATCCCTATGAGGTGCTGGGCGTGTCGCCGAAGGACGATTTCGCCAAGATCCGCAGGCGCTATCGCGTGCTCGTGTCCGAGCACCATCCGGACATGCTGGTGGCGCGGGGCGTGCCGGAGGAATTTCATGCGATCGCGAACGATCGCATGGCGGCACTGAACGCAGCCTATGAGGCGATCGAGAAAGAACGCCGCGCCGCATGACAGCGAAGACATGCGATTTTCCCGGTGCGCGCCTGGTGGCGTCGCCCAATTATAGCGAGCGGGCGGGTGGGCGGAGTCCGGATATGATCCTGCTGCACTATACCGGCATGGAGACGGCCGCTTCGGCGCTCGACTGGCTTTGCCGCGAGGAAAGCCAGGTCTCCAGCCACTATTTCGTCCACGAGGACGGCCGCATCGACCAGCTCGTCGCGGAGGAGCGACGCGCCTGGCACGCTGGCAAGAGCTCCTGGAAGGGCGAGACGGATATCAACTCCTGTTCGATCGGCATCGAGATCGCCAATGTCGGCCATCCGGGCGGACTGCCGGACTTCCCTGAAGCACAGATCGAGGCGGTCGTCGAATTGTGTCGGGACTGTGGCCAGCGCTGGTCCATCGCCCCGGAAAGAGTGCTTGCGCATAGCGATGTCGCACCAATTCGCAAGGTCGATCCGGGAGAAAAATTTCCCTGGCATGTGCTGCACGCCAAAGGGGTCGGCCACTGGGTCGAACCGACGCCGGTCAGCGGTGGCCGGTTTTTCCAGCGCGGTGACCGCGGGCAGCCGGTCGAGGCGATCCAGTCGCTCTTGTCGCTTTACGGCTATGGTATTGAAGTAACAGGCGATTTCTGTGAAAAGACGGAAGGCGCGGTGGCCGCATTCCAGCGGCATTTCCGTCAGGCGAGAGTGGACGGAATCGCCGATGTTTCGACCATCGACACGCTTCACCGCCTGCTCTCCGCACTTCCGAATCTCAGCCTTTAGGCGGCGATTTTTGGGGGCGCTAATTTAGCGCGCTCACCACTTTCCTGCACGATTTTCTTGTGTTGCCACATGTTTACCATGATGGCCCCCTCATTTTCCCTGCATCAACTGCAGGGGATGCAGCGCGACCGCGCCGCTCTTTTGTCAATAAAAACGATCGGGAAATTCGGTCGTGGCGGCGGGGTGCGCCGGCGCGAGCGGTTCCCCAGACCGGAGACTTCAAACTACATGAGAATATCGTCTGTTGCTGCGGTGGCGGCATGCTTCGGCATGTTCTTCGCCGGGATGGGTATGTCGTATGCAGGGGATGTCGACAAAACCATCAAGACTTCTGCCCTTCCGTCGGTCACCAGAACCACAGGCTATCCGAAACCGGATCTAAAGCTGACAAACGGTTCTCAGTACACGATTCTCATCCAGTCCTACGCCAAGCAATATGGCGTGCCCGCCGGCCTTGCCCACGCGGTCGTGCAGGTCGAAAGCAACTTCAACCCGAATGCGCGCGGCAGCGCCGGCGAGATCGGCCTGATGCAGATCAAGCCCGCCACCGCCCGCATGATGGGCTACTCCGGTTCCGCCAAGGGCCTCTACGACCCGGCAACCAACATCAAGTTCGGCATGCTGTATCTGGCGAAGGCGCAAGAGCTTTCGGACGGCTCAACCTGCGGCACAATTCTGAAATACAATGCCGGCCACGGCGCCAAGCGCATGAATCCGGTGTCGAAGCGCTATTGCGGCAAGGTTCAGAGCATTCTGAACTAAACGTTCAATCGTTGGTTCCGGGGGGGCGGCTCCGTCCCCGAACCGACACATGACTTGCCTCGGACCGATTTCGATCCGAGGCCTAGCCAGACGCGCAAAGGTCGCTGTAGGGCTTTGAGTTTTCTGCATGATTTTGTCCTTAAGTCGGTTTCGATTTAAGGAATCATGCAGTAGCCGGATAGGTCCCGCGTTCCGGCAAACCGTTAATTCCCGAAGGAATTCGGTGCCATTGCTTTTGCGGCATGTTATCCCCGGCGGAGCGAACGATCGGGGAGTGGCATGTCGGAAAGCTTTGATTTCGTCGTCGTCGGCAAGGGCATGATGGGGGCTGCGGCCGCGCGGCATCTGGCCGTTGCGGGTGCAACCGTCGCGCTCATCGGCCCCGACGAGCCGGAAGACTGGGCCAACCACGGTGGCGTTTTCGCCAGCCACTACGACAATGCCCGCATTACCCGCACGATCGACGAAGATCCGGTATGGGCCCGACTCGCCCGCCGCTCGATCGACCGCTACGCGGAGATTGCCGGCGATAGTGGCATTGACTTCTATGCGGAGGTCGGTTGCCTGATCGCGGCACCGGCGCCGGGCGGCGAATTCGACTATTTGGACAAGGTCGGGCGCGCCCGCGACAGGCTCGGCGTCGAGGCGCCGCTAATTTCTGGCGATGATCTCTTAGAGCGCTTCCCTTGGTTCCGTTTCCCACACGGCTATGGCGGTATCCATGAGGGGCGCGGCGCGGGCCACATTAACCCCCGGGCGCTGGTGCGGGCGCAGACGCTGCTTGCCGAAAGATCGGGTGCGCGGGTCATCCGTTCCGAAGTGATTTCCGTCGATGAGCGTTCGGATCACATCGCCATTGCGACCGCCGACGGCCAAACATTTCGCGCAGGGCGCGTCCTCATCGCGGCCGGCGGCTTCTCGCTGTCGAAGGCGCTGCTGCCCCGGCCGATCGATCTTGTCGTGAAGGCGCGCACTGTGCTTTTCGCCGAGGTTGGTGTCGAAGATCTCGCCGGCTTCGAGGGCATGCCGTCGCTGATTTGCGCGGCTCCGCAGCAGGAGCGAAGCTACTATTTGCTGCCGCCGGTTGCCTATGCGGACGGCAAACACTACATCAAGGTTGGCGGCGACCCGACCGACCGGGTGCTTGCCAGCGAACCGGCGGTGAGGGAATGGTTCCGCGCTGGCGGCAGCAAAGCGGCAGCCGATCATATGCATGACCTGCTGGCCGAAGTGATGCCGGGCTTCCAGCCTGTTTCGACGCATTTTGCGCCATGCGTCACGTCGTTCACGCGGCACGGCTATCCCTATATCGGTTTTGCCAGCGATCGCCTCGCTGTCGTCACCGGCGGTAACGGACAGGCCGCCAAGAGTTCTGACGAGATCGGCCGGCTCGGTGCCGTGCTCGTCTTGAACGGGCACCTCGATGCCCCTGAATACGAGACCGATTTTGCGGTTTCGTACCGCTGACCGATCCGCGCAAGCGAAGATGAAATATTCGATTTCTCTGGCGCTTGCCGTTTCGGTCGGTTAATGACCCCTCTGCCAGTTGGCCGGGCAGCCGCGCCCCGCAAGTGCCGAAAGGCCGCGGGGGGAGGAAAGTCCGGGCTCCACGGAAACACGGTGCCGGATAACGTCCGGCGGGGGCGACCCCAGGGAAAGTGCCACAGAAAGCAAACCGCTTCGCTTCGCGGAGTAAGGGTGAAAGGGTGGGGTAAGAGCCCACCGCGGACATGGCAACATGGACGGCACGGCAAACCCCACCGGGAGCAAGACCGAATAGGGATGACACGGGCGCGCAAGCGTCCAGCCGGTTTCCAGGCGCGTCATCCGGGTGGGTTGCAAGAGGCTGCGCGCAAGCGCAGTCCCAGATGAATGGCTGCCACGTCCCGTTCCTTCGGGGGCGGGGCCATACAGAACCCGGCTTACAGGCCAACTGGCGATTTTTCTTCTCCTGCTGCTCGCAGCCGCATTTCGAGCGGAACCGCCTTTTCTCAAACGAATCAGCAGCCGAAAGTTCCCGCGACCAATGCTGCCGTAGGGCGGTTTCGCGCGGGATTCCAAGGGATTAGGGTCCCGGTCGTAACTCTTTGTTAAACTTAACAACCTATCAATATTTGATCATCCGCGAGGCTTATTACGAGCCTCTCCCATTGACGCCCATATGGTCCCATGTTATCCCATAATGGTACTGCGCAAGGGCCGCGTCGTGGCCCATCATCGCAAAATTCCAAGGTTCCTTCCTCGGAAGGGTCAGGCGGGCATGCTTGTGTCCGGCGGGGATATTTTGCGCGCGCAGGCAGGTGTTCGCGCGGGCCAATGATCGTGGCCCGTCAGTCGGAGGCGGCCGTTTCGCGTCATGAACCGCTTCTTGTCACATGCTACGAACCGGATCGATGCAAAGGGGCGGGTGTCCGTGCCTTCGGCGTTCCGCGCCGTGCTTTCGGATGGGGGCGTCCGGGAGTTATACTGTTTTCAGGACTTCGTTTTTCCGGCGATCAGCGTCGGTGGGCCGGAGCTTCTGGACCGGTTCGAGAAGCAGATGGCGGCAGAGGATCCGTTTTCGGATGCCGCCAACCAGATGTCGCTCCTCGTTCATGGGGGCGGCGTCTTTGTGAAGCTCGACCCGGAGGGCCGGTTGATGGTGACGGATTTCATTCGCGACTTCACCGGCATCTCGACCGACGTGACTTTCGTCGGACGGGGCGATCATTTTCAGCTCTGGGAGCCGCAGGCGTTTACGAGGGCGCAGGCGGAGGCCCGGGAAGGGCGCAAGCAACGGGGGTTGCGTCCGGAATAGAATGGAGAGGCGGAATGATGACGGATCAAAGCGGCGGAGATTTTGAAGCCGACGGCGGACCGGTTCGTCACATTCCCGTCCTCCTGAGCGAAGTGCTCGCCGCCCTCGATCCCGCACCGGGCAAGGTCATTCTCGACGGCACGTTTGGTGCCGGCGGCTACACGTCCGCCATCCTGAAGGCCGGTGCCGACGTGATCGCGCTCGACCGCGATCCGACGGCGATTGCCGCCGGTCAACCTCTTGTCGCTGCCTCCGAAGGGCGGCTCAAGCTCGTTCATGCCCGCTTTTCCGAACTCGCCGAACATGCGCCGGCAGGTGGCCTCGACGGCGTCGTGCTGGATATCGGGGTTTCCTCGATGCAGATCGATGAGGCCGAGCGGGGCTTTTCTTTCCAGAAGAAAGGGCCTCTCGACATGCGCATGTCGGCCGCCGGGGTCTCTGCCGCCGATGTCGTCAACCGCGCCAAGGTCTCCGATCTCATCCGCATCTTCGGCTTCCTCGGCGAGGAGAAGCAGGCGGGCCGCATCGCCCGCGCCATTGAGAAGCGCCGCGCCGAGGCGCCGTTCGAAACGACGCGTGACCTCGCCAACCTCATCGAGACGGTGACGCCGCGCAAGGCCAAGGACAAGATTCATCCCGCGACCCGCGTCTTCCAGGCGCTTCGCATCTTCGTCAACGACGAACTCGGGGAGCTCGCCAATGCGCTTTTCGCGGCCGAACGGGTGCTGAAGCCCGGCGGGCGCCTTGTCGTCGTCACCTTCCATTCTCTCGAAGACAGGATCGTCAAGACGTTCTTCCAGGACCGATCCGGTAAGGCGGCCGGATCCCGCCACCTGCCGATGGTCGCTGCCCGCGCCGCAACCTTCACGCCAGTTGGTAAGCCTATGATTGCGGCCAGCGAGGAAGAAGCGTCCCGCAATCCGCGCGCCCGGTCTGCCAAGCTCAGAGCCGGCATCCGCACGGAGGCCCCGTCGCCGGGAGACGATCTGTCCATTTTCAATCTGCCGGAACTGGCGAGCCTTGCGAAACTGGGGGGCTAAGAGAAGATGCTGCGAACGCTCGACATTGTCCTGATCGTCGTCATGACGGCAGCCGCTACGGTCACCTACACGATCAAGCATCAGGCCGAGAACAAGCGCGAAGAAGTTCGCCGGCTCGACGCCGCCATCAAGCTCGAGGAAGACACGATCGATCTCTTGAGGGCGGATTGGGCGCTGCTGACCCAGCCGAACCGGCTCGAGCGCCTCGTGGCCGCTTTCGCCGCCGACCTGCAACTCGCACCGACCCCCTCGACGCAACTTGCGCGTCCCGAGGAGCTTCCGATGCTGAAAGCGGATCTGCCGCAGCCGGAAGACGACAAGCCAGCTGAAGACGGTATCGCCGCCGTCATCAAAACAGATGGTATCGCAACAGGATCGGTGGCGCGCTGATGTCGTTTCTCTCCCGTATCATGGTGCTGAAGAGCAAGGCGCATTTCTCGGCAGGCGGCAACAACCGCCCGTCCGACGGGGTCAACGTCACGATCCAGGGAGCACGCAAGAGGAGCGCCAGCCAGGCCAAGAACCGGGTGGCGATCGTCATTGCCAGCTTCGGCATCGTCTATGCGGTGATCGGAGGGCGGCTCGTGCAGTACGGCATGGCGCAGCCGGAAACCGTTTCCTCGATCGGGCCGGCCGACAGTTTGATGGCTTCGCGCCCCGACATTCTCGATCGCAACGGCGAAATCCTCGCAACCGATATCCGCACCGTGTCGCTCTATGCCGAGCCGCACAAGATCGTCGACGCCGACGAAGCGGTGGAGCGCCTGGCGACGGTTCTGCCCGATCTCAACGCCCGCGAGATCTACAACAAGCTCAAGTCGAAATCGCGCTTCCAATGGCTGCGCCGGCAACTGACGCCGAAGCAGCAGAGTGAAATCCTGGCGCTCGGCATTCCCGGCGTCGGCTTCCGCCCGGAAAAGCGGCGCTTCTATCCCGGTGGTCCGACCGCCGCCCATATCCTCGGTCACGTCAATATCGACAACCGCGGCGTTGCCGGCATGGAGCGCTACATCGACGGCCAAGGCCTTGCCGACCTGGCGGCGATCGGGATGACCAGCGATGCGAAACTCGAGCCGGTCAAGCTTTCGATCGATGTCCGCGTCCAGAACATCGTGCGTGACGTCATCGACGCCGGCATGAAGAATTTCCAGGCGATTGCCGCCGGTGCGGTGGTGCTCGACGTCAATACCGGTGAAGTGCTGGCGATGGCTTCGGTTCCGGACTACGACCCGAACAAGCCGGTGGAAGGCGCCGAGGAAGGCTGGATGAACCGCATGTCGAACGGCACGTTCGAGATGGGGTCAACCTTCAAGACCTTCACGATCGCGATGGGGCTCGACTCCGGCAAGGTGACACTCAACGACAGTTTCGACGCTACGGCACCAATCCGCATCGGCGGCTTCACCATCAAGGATTTTCACGGCAAGCGCCGCGTGCTGACCGTTCCGGAGATCTTCCAGTATTCCTCCAACATCGGGACAGCCAAAATCGCCGATCTGGTTGGAATTCCCGGGCACAAGGAATTCCTGACGCGCATCGGGCTCTTGTCGAAGCTGCCGACGGAGCTTCCGGAGGTCAAGACACCTAGCCAGCCGCGCGAATGGAAGAAGATCAATTCGATCACCATCTCCTTCGGTCACGGCGTCTCTACGACGCCGTTGCAGACGGCGGTCGCCGGAGCGGCGCTGGTCAATGGCGGCAAGCTCATCCCGCCGACCTTCCTGCCGCGGACTGAGGAACAGGCAAACGAGCTTGCGACAGCGGTCGTCAAGAAGAGCACCAGCGAAGACATGCGTTTCCTGCTTCGCTGGAACGGTATCGCGGGTTCCGGCAAGCGGGCGCTCGTTCCCGGCTTCAACGTCGGCGGCAAGACCGGCACGGCCGACAAGGTGGTCAACGGTCGTTACGCAAGTGACCTGAACTTTAACGCCTTTCTCGCCGCCTTCCCGATCGACAATCCCAAATACATCGTGCTGACCTTCATCGATGCGCCGAAGACCGGCGAAGGTGGCGGGCGGACCGCGGGCTCCAACGCAGCGCCCATGGTGCGTGACATCATCAGCCGCTCCGCGCCGCTTCTGGGAGTCGAACCGAAATTTGGTGAAGACGGTTCTGCCTTGCTTGTGTCTTATTGACCGTGAAATGAGAATGCGGACGATTCGTCATCAGCGGATCGAAATTGATGCGAGACATGCAGTTCATGAAGATCAAGGACCTGGCGGGAGCAGCTTTCCCGGAACTTTCGGCGCAACTGAAGGGCGTTTCCTCGGATATCGAGATCGCCGGCATTACGGCCGATAGCCGACAGGTAAAGCCGGGCGATCTTTTCGTCGCTGTCGCCGGGACGAAGGCGAATGGTGCCGCCTATATCGCCGACGCGCTTTCGCGTGGCGCCGCGGCCGTGGTCACCGCGGCTGGCGCGGCTGCTGAAGCCGGCGCGCCAGTATTCGGGCTTTCGGAGCCGCGCCGTTTCCTGGCGAAGGCTGCAGCCGCCTTCTATGGCCGCCAACCGGAGACCATGGTGGCGGTGACCGGCACGGCGGGCAAGACCTCCGTCGCTTCCTTCACCCGCCAGATCTGGGCCCATTCGGGCCTTGCTGCCGCGATGATCGGAACGACCGGCGTCGTGGCGCCGGGCCGCAACGACTATGGATCGCTGACCACCCCGGACCCGGTTTCGCTGCACAAGCTGCTTAAAGAACTCGCCGATGCCGGCGTGACCCACGCGGCGATGGAAGCCTCCAGCCACGGCCTCGACCAGAGCCGTCTCGACGGCGTTCGGCTTGCCGCCGCAGCCTTCACCAATCTTGGCCGCGACCACATGGATTATCATCCCACGGTCGAGCATTACATGGCCTCGAAGATGCGCCTCTTCTCCAACCTCCTGCCCAAGGGCGCGCCGGCGGTGATCTTCGCCGACGACCAATGGTCGGACCAGGCGATCGCCGCCGCCCGCAAAGCCGGCCAGGATGTGCGCACCGTCGGACGCAAGGGCGAATTCATCACGTTGAAACGCGTCGAGCACTTCCGCCACAAGCAGTCGGCCGAGGTACATATCGGCGACGATATCTTTGAAATCCACGTGCCGCTTGCCGGCGACTTCCAGATCGCCAATGCGCTGGTTGCCGCCGGCCTTGCCATGTCCACCGGCATCAGCGCCAAGGCGGCCTTTTCGGCGCTCGAGAAATTGCAGGGCGCGTCCGGGCGCCTAGAGCTCGTCGGGCACACGAAGGACGGCGCGCTCGCCTATGTGGATTATGCGCACAAGCCGGATGCGCTTGAGAACGTCTTGGCCTCGGTTCGTCCTTTCACCACCGGCCGGATCATTATTGTGTTCGGCTGCGGCGGCGACCGCGACAAGGGCAAGCGGCCGATCATGGGCGAGATCGCCACGCGGCTTGCCGATGTGGTCATCGTCACCGACGACAACCCGCGTTCGGAAGTGCCGGAGGTCATCCGCGCCGAGATCATGGCCGCGGCCAAGGGCGCGACCGAAATCGGCGACCGCGCCGTGGCGATCCGCACGGCGGTCAGGATGCTGAAAAGCGGCGACACGCTGATCGTCGCAGGCAAGGGACATGAGGAAGGGCAGACGATCGGTTCCGTGACGCTGCCGTTCTCGGACCACGAGGAAGTACGCAAGGCATTGGGAGGGCTATGACTTGACCTGGCTCTGGACAAGCAGCGATCTTCTGGCTGCGATGAACGGCCGTCCGGTCGGAAATCTGCCAGAGGGCATTGCCGGCATCTCGATCGACAGCCGAACCATAAACAAGGACGAGGCGTTTTTCGCGATCAAGGGCGATCGCGTCGATGGCCACGACTATGCCGGGATCGCCCTTGCCAACGGAGCTTCCCTTCTTGTCGTCAGCGAGAGCAAGATTCCTGCTCTCGGTCGGTTGATCGCGCCGATGATCGTCGTCGATGACGTGCTGGAGGCATTGATCCGCCTCGGCTGCGCCGCACGCGATCGCAGCGCGGCAAAGGTTATCGCCGTCACCGGATCGGTCGGAAAGACCACGACGAAGGAGATGCTGCGACATGTGCTATCCCCGCTCGGCCGCGTGCACGCCTCCGTTGCCTCCTTCAACAATCACTGGGGTGTGCCGCTGACCCTTGCGCGGATGCCGGAAGCGACCGACTTCGGCATTTTCGAGATCGGCATGAATCACCCGGGCGAGATCCGGCCGCTGACGAAGATGGTTCGCCCGCACGTGGCAGTAGTCACCAGCATCGCTCCGGCCCATCTCGGCAATTTCGAGAGCCTCGACGAGATCGCAGCGGCGAAGGCCGAGATCTTCGAGGGTGTCGTCAAGGGCGGCCACGCTGTTCTCAACCTCGACAGCCCCCAATGCACCCTTCTCGAGCGGGCCGCCGGCGTCGCCGGTGTGAGCTACATCCATTCCTTCGGCGCCAATCCGAAAGCCGAGTTCCGGCTGGTCGAATTCGCTGGTCGATCGGAAGGATCGGTGCTTTGGGCGGGGATCGGCGGCAGGACGCTTGAAATCGCGATCGGCGCTCCAGGGCGCCATATCGCCGAGAACGCACTGGCTGTCATCGCGGCGGCGAAGCTTGCAGGCGCTGATCTCGATCAGGTCCTGGCCTCGCTTGCGACCATGCGGCCGGAAAAGGGCAGGGGACTGCAGCACCGTCTGAAAGTCGGCGCGGGCCAGCTGACGCTCATCGACGAAAGTTACAATGCCAACCCGGCCTCGATGCGCGCCGCTATCTCGCTGCTGCGCGACGCCGAGCCACCTGTTGGCGGACGCCGGATCGCAATCCTCGGTGACATGCTGGAGATGGGCGAGCACGCGGCCGATGTTCATGCTGCTCTTGCGAAACCGATCGTCGAGGCCGGAATTGCGGACGTGTGGCTCACCGGGCCCGAGATGGCGCATCTGCGCGACGCTCTGCCGCCAGAGGTTTCGATCGTCTATCGCGAGTCGGTCGACGATCTCACGGACTATGCACTCGCAGCGGTTGCCGCCGGCGATGTGGTGATGGTCAAGTCGTCGAAGGGAACCGGCTGCGGGCGGATCGTTCAGGCGCTTCTAAACGCCTATCCGGAAGACGCGGCGAGGGGCGGTGAAGTATAGCGTTGCCACCACTGCATGTGGTGGATACCGCGCTCGGCCAGGGGATATGGCCTAACATAGTCGACCACAAGTGGGTAACGTCTATCAGACGATTCTGTTGGACGATGTCCGATTCTAAACCTTTGGGGAAAGGTCCCTTATGCTGATCTGGCTCGTGGAACTGGCGGACCACTTTCAATTCTTCAATCTCTTTCGCTACATCACCTTCCGCACGGGTGCAGCTCTCTTCACTTCCGCCCTGATCGTCTTCCTGTTCGGCCCGGCGATGATCGCATCGCTTCGCATCCGCCAGGGCAAGGGCCAGCCGATCCGCGCCGATGGTCCGCAGACCCACTTCAAGAAGGCTGGTACGCCGACCATGGGCGGCCTGATGATCCTCGCCGGTATCGTCGTCTCGTCGCTGCTGTGGGCCGATCTTTCGAGCGTCTATGTCGTTTCGACCCTCCTGGTGACGCTGGGCTTCGGCGCGATCGGCTTCTACGACGACTATCTCAAGGTGACCAAGCAGTCGGACAAGGGCTTTTCAGGCAAGGCGCGTCTTGGCATTGAATTCGTGATCGCGGCGATCGCCGTCTTCTTCATGATGCAGGCGGCGCTTTCGGCGGGGACCGCCGGCTCCACCTTCGGTTCTTCGGTGACTTTCCCCTTCTTCAAGGACCTGATGCTCAATCTCGGCTATTTCTTCGTGCTTTTCGGCGGTTTCGTCATCGTCGGTGCGGGCAATGCCGTGAACCTGACGGACGGTCTCGACGGCCTTGCCATCGTGCCGGTGATGATCGCGTCGGCTGCCTTCGGGCTCATCGCCTATCTCGCCGGTAACGCCGTCTTCGCCAACTATCTGCAGATCCATTTCGTGCCCGGCACCGGCGAACTCGCCGTGATCCTCGGCGCCGTCATCGGCGCGGGCCTCGGCTTCCTCTGGTTCAACGCACCGCCCGCCGCGATCTTCATGGGCGATACGGGCTCGCTGGCGCTCGGCGGCCTCATCGGCACGGTTGCCGTTGCCACGAAGCACGAAGTCGTGATGATCATCGTCGGCGGTCTCTTCGTCATGGAGACGCTGTCCGTGATCATCCAGGTCTTCTGGTTCAAGCGCACCGGCCGCCGGGTGTTCCTCATGGCGCCGATTCACCATCACTTCGAAAAGAAGGGCTGGACGGAAAGCCAGGTGGTGATCCGCTTCTGGATCATCGCCGTCATCCTCGCGATGATCGGCCTATCGACGCTGAAGCTCAGGTAATGCGCGATGATTCCGGTCACCACATTCAAGGACAAGAAGGTCGCACTCTTCGGGCTCGGCGGTTCCGGTCTCGCAACGGCGCAAGCGCTGGTCGCGGGCGGGGCGGAGGTCGTCGCCTGGGACGACAATCCGGACAGCGTCGCCAAGGCTGCGGCCGCGAGGCTTTCGACGGCCGATTTGCGCAGCGTCGACTGGTCTGCCTTCGCCACCTTCGTGCTCTCTCCCGGCGTGCCGCTGACGCATCCGAAGCCGCATTGGACAGTCGATCTCGCCCGCCAGGCCGGCGTCGAGATCATCGGCGACGTAGAACTGTTCGTGCGTGAACGTCGGGCGTATGCTCCCGATTGCCCCTTCATCGCCATCACCGGCACCAACGGCAAGTCGACCACGACGGCGCTGATCGCCCATATCCTGAGAGAAAGCGGGCGGGACACCCAGCTTGGCGGCAATATCGGCACTGCGGTGCTGACGCTCGATCCGCCGAAGGCCGGGCGCTTCTACGTGGTGGAATGCTCCTCCTATCAGATCGATCTTGCGCCGACGCTTGAGTCCACGGCCGGCGTCCTGCTCAATCTCACGCCGGACCATTTGGACCGTCACGGCACGATGCAGCACTATGCCAATATCAAGGAACGGCTGGTGGCTGGAAGCGGCACGGCGATCGTTGGCGTCGACGACAGCTTCTCGAGCCTGATCGCCGACCGGGTGGAGCGCGCCGGAACCAAGGTCGTGCGCATTTCGCGTCGGAATGTGCTTGGCAACGGATTTTACGCCGAAGGCTCGCAACTGATGCGCGCGAGCGGCGGCACGTCTTCGCTGTTCACCGACCTTGAAGGCATCCAGACACTGCGCGGCGGGCATAATGCTCAGAATGCGGCCGCCGCGATTGCCGCTTGCCTCGCGGTCGGCGTCGCCGAGAAGGACATCGTCGATGGGCTTCGCAGCTTCCCGGGGCTGAAACACCGGATGCAGCCGGTCGGGAAGAAAGGTGACGTCGTCTTCGTCAACGACAGCAAGGCGACCAATGCGGAAGCTGCGGCGCCAGCGCTGTCGAGCTACGATCGGATTTACTGGATCGCCGGCGGTCTGCCGAAGGAGGGCGGCATCACGTCGCTGGCGCCGTTCTTCCCGAAGATCGTCAAGGCCTATCTGATCGGTGAGGCTGCACCGGCGTTCGCAGCGACGCTCGGCGAGGCCGTGCCCTTTGAGATTTCCGGAACGCTGGAGAAGGCGGTCGCCCATGCGGCGGCGGATGCGGCACGGGACGAGGGAGGGCCTTCGGCCGTAATGCTCTCCCCGGCTTGCGCAAGCTTCGACCAGTACAAGAATTTCGAGGTGCGTGGAGATGCCTTTGTCGGGCATGTGGCGGCACTCGAAGGCGTGACCATGCTCGTCTGACGAGCGGAGTCGGGCCTGAACGATAGACGTTGGCGCAGACCTGCGCCGAAAAAGGGGACAGACAGATGGTAAGCCGAGCCGAACGTGGCCCCGTGGCCGACTGGTTCTGGACGATCGACAGGTTTTTTCTGGCGACCTTCATCCTCCTGATGGGCGTCGGCTTCATGCTGTCCTTCGCGGCGAGCCCGCCGGTTGCCGAACGGCTCGGCCTCGACAGCTTCCACTTCGTCAAGCGTCACGCGCTCTTCCTCTTGCCGTCGCTCGCAGTGATGGTCGGCATCTCCTTCCTTTCGCCACGCCAGGTCAGGCGCACAGCGATCATCCTGCTCGGCATCTCGCTCGGGATGATGGTGCTGGTTCTCTTCGTCGGTCAGGAGGTCAAGGGCTCGCTGCGCTGGATATCGATCGCCGGCATCTCGATTCAGCCCTCGGAGTTCATGAAACCGGCCTTCGTGGTCGTCTGCGCCTGGCTTTTCTCCGAGCACGCACGGCAGCCGGAAATCCCAGGCAATCTTTTCGCCATCCTGCTGTTCGGCATCGTCGGTGCGCTTCTTGTCGCCCAGCCGGACCTTGGCCAGACCATCCTGACCACGGCGGTCTGGGGGGGCATGTTCTTCATGGCCGGCATGCCGTGGCTCTGGATCATCGTGCTTGCGGGCGCCGCGGTCGGCGGTTTCTTCGTCGCCTATACCATGCTGCCGCACGTCGCCGGCCGTATCGACCGGTTCCTGACCGGCGAGGGCGATACCTTCCAGGTGGACACGGCCCGTGAAGCGATCATTCGCGGCGACTGGTTGGGCCGCGGCCCGGGAGAGGGCGTCGTCAAGCGCATCATTCCCGACAGCCACACCGACTTCGTCTTTTCCGTCGCGGCGGAAGAGTTCGGCATCGTTTTCTGCATGGCCATCGTGCTGATCTTTTCCTTCCTCGTCATGCGCGGTCTCAGCCATGCTTTCCGCGAGCGGAACGATTTCAACCGCTTTGCCGTCGCCGGTCTTGTGCTGCAACTTGGCATCCAGTCGATGATCAATATCGGTGTGAACCTCGAACTGCTTCCGGCCAAGGGCATGACCCTGCCGCTGATTTCCTATGGCGGCTCCTCGATGGTGGCGATCTGCGTGACGGCCGGATTCATCCTGGCTTTGACGCGCCACCGGCCGGAAAAGCGCGCCGTGGAGCGCAGCCTGTTTCGATCCGGTGTCGGAATGCCGGCGGAGTAAGTCATGAGCAAAGGTATCGTTCTTCTTGCCGCCGGGGGCACCGGCGGCCATCTCTTTCCCGCCGAAGCGCTGGCGCATGAGTTGAAAGCGTCCGGCTACGCCGTGCATCTGGTGACGGACAGCCGCGCCGAGCGCTTTGCCGGCAGGTTTCCGGCCGACGAAATCCACATCGTACCTTCGGCGACGATCGGCTCGAAGAACCCGGTCAAACTGGCGCGATCGGTCTGGAAGCTCTGGACCGGCTTGCGCGCATCGCGGCGGCTGATCGCGCGCCTGAAACCGAAGGCGGTGATCGGCTTCGGGGGCTATCCGACGGTACCGCCGCTGCTCGCAGCGACCGGCATGGGCGTGCCGTCTATGATCCACGAGCAGAATGCGGTGATGGGACGGGCCAACAAGATGCTGGCCTCACGCGTGCAGGCAATCGCCGGGGGCTTTCTTCCCGAAGGCACCGGGGTTTTCGCGACGAAAACGGTGACGACCGGCAATCCCGTTCGTCCGGCCGTGCTCGGAGCGGCGGGCGCGCCCTATGCGGTTTCGGCAGGCGACGCGCCGTTCCATCTGGTGGTCTTCGGCGGCAGCCAGGGCGCGCAATATTTCTCGCAGGCGATCCCGCAGGCGATCTGCCGTCTGGACGACGCCGCGCGCCAGCGCGTGCGGGTCACGCAGCAGGCACGCTCCGAGGACCGGGAAGGCGTTATCGCTGCCTACGACAAACTCGGCGTTTCGGCGGAGGTCTCTCCCTTCTTCAACGACATGGCGGCGCGGATAGCAGCCGCCCAGCTCATCGTCTGCCGCTCTGGCGCATCGACGGTGTCCGAGCTCGCCGTGATCGGCAGGCCGGCGATCCTCGTGCCCTATCCCTATGCGCTCGATCACGATCAAGCGGCGAATGCGGCCGCACTCGCGGCCAAGGGCGGTGCCCGCGTGATCGCGCAGGCCGAGCTCAGCTCCGAACGGCTTGCGGGTATCCTCGCCGATGCCATGAACAATCCACAGTCCCTGGCGCAGATGGCCGCCAGTGCCCGCGAAACCGGCAAACCGGACGCCGCGCGCTTGCTTGCGTCTCTCGTAGAGGCTATTGCCAGCGGTTTGACAGTCGAGAAATTCAAGGAAACACGCTCATGAAAATGCCGAAGACGATCGGGCTCGTACATTTCATCGGTATCGGCGGCATCGGCATGAGCGGCATTGCAGAGGTGCTGCACAATCTCGGGCACCGGGTGCAGGGGTCGGATCAGTCGGACAGCGCCAACGTGCAGCGCCTTCGCGAGAAGGGCATCAAGATCTCCGTCGGCCACAAGGCTGAAAACCTCGGCGATGCCGAAGTTGTCGTCGTCTCGACGGCCATCAAGAAGGACAATCCCGAACTGATCGCCGCGCGCGAGAAGTTCCTGCCTGTGGTGCGGCGCGCCGAAATGCTGGCCGAACTCATGCGCTTCCGCAACGCAATCGCCATCGGCGGTACGCACGGCAAGACGACGACGACCTCGATGATCGCGGCGCTGCTCGATGCCGGCGGGCTCGATCCGACGGTCATCAATGGCGGCATCATCAATGCCTACGGCACGAATGCGCGCATGGGCGCCGGCGAATGGATGGTGGTCGAGGCGGACGAGTCTGATGGCACCTTCCTGAAGCTGCCCGCCGACATCGCAGTCGTCACCAATATCGACCCCGAACATCTCGATCACTATGGCAATTTCGACGCCGTGCGTTCCGCCTTCCGGCAGTTTGTCGAGAATGTGCCGTTCTATGGCTTTGGCGTGCTCTGCCTCGATCACCCCGAGGTGCAGGCAATGGTTGCCAAGATCGAGGACCGCAAGGTCGTGACCTATGGCGAGAACCCGCAGGCCGACGTGCGCTACCACAATATCCGCATGGACGGCGCGACCTCGGTCTTCGATATCGAGATTCGCCGCCGCCGCACCGGCCAGGTAATCACGATGAAGGACCTACGGCTACCGATGCCCGGCCGCCACAACGTTTCCAATGCGACGGCCGCTATTGCCGTCGCTCAGCGCCTCGGCATGAAGACGGAGGATATCGCGAAGGGGCTCGCCGCCTTTGGTGGCGTCAAGCGTCGCTTCACGCTCACCGGCGAGTGGAACGGCGCGCGCATCTTCGACGACTACGGCCACCACCCGGTCGAGATCAAGGCGGTGTTGAAGGCGGCGCGCGAGGCCTGCCAGGGCCGGATCATCGCCGTCCACCAGCCGCATCGCTACAGCCGTCTTTCGAGCCTTTTCGAGGATTTCGCCTCCTGCTTCAACGATGCGGACACGATCCTGATCGCGCCCGTCTATGCGGCGGGTGAAGACGCGATCGAGGGCGTGGATTCGGAAGCGCTCGTCAACCGCATCAAGGCTGCCGGGCATCGCGATGCGCGCAACGTCGCCGGGCAGGAGGCGATCGCGCCGATCGTCTCGAAGATTGCGCAGCCGGGCGATTTTGTGGTTCTCTTGGGAGCCGGCAGCATTACCTATTGGGCTGCGGCCCTGCCCAAGGAACTCGCGAATATTTCAGGAATTTGAGCATGAAACAGGTTAACGGCCAGAAACTTCTCGAAGCGCTCGGAAGCGGCGTCAGCGCGGTGCGCGGACGCATCACGCCCGATGCCCCGATGGACCGCGTCACCTGGTTTCGCGCCGGTGGGCTTGCCGAGCTCATGTTCCAGCCGCACGACACGGACGATCTCGTCACGTTCCTGAAGCTCGTGCCGGAGGACGTGCCGGTCATGGTGATTGGCGTCGGCTCCAACCTGCTCGTGCGCGACGGCGGCATACCTGGCGTCGTCATCCGCCTTTCCGCCAAGGGTTTTGGCGATCTCGAACTCGTCGGCGAAAACCGCATCAAAGCGGGTGCCATCTGCCCGGACAAGAACATCGCCGCCATGGCGCTCGATCATGGTATTGGCGGTTTCTATTTCTACTACGGCATTCCGGGCTCGATCGGCGGGGCGCTCAGGATGAATGCCGGTGCTAACAGCGGCGAGACGCGCGAGCGGGTTGTGGAGGTCCATGCAGTCGACCGCAAGGGCAAGAAGCATGTGCTGAGCAATGCCGACATGGGTTATTCCTATCGTCACACTGCAGCGGCGAAGGACCTGATCTTCACGCATGCGATTTTCGAAGGCTATCCGGAAGACAAGAACAAGATCCGCACCGACATGGACGCGGTGCGCCAGCATCGCGAAACGGTGCAGCCGATCCGCGAGAAGACCGGCGGCTCCACCTTCAAGAACCCGGAAGGCCATTCCGCCTGGAAGCTCATCGACGAGGCGGGTTGCCGCGGCCTGATGCTCGGCAGTGCGCAGATGTCGCCGCTCCACTGCAATTTCATGATCAACACGGGGCAGGCGACCGGCTACGAGCTCGAATATCTCGGTGAAACGGTGCGCTCCCGCGTGCTGGAACATTCCGGCGTTCGCCTCGAATGGGAAATCAAGCGTGTCGGCAATTTCATGCCGGGCTACGAGATCAAGGAATTCCTCGGCCGCGGCATCGCCTGAGCCGGAAACAGGAAAACGAAAGGGCCGCGACGGGGTTACCGTCGCGGCCCTTTTTCATTTCGTTGTCTTGCCGCTGCCGTCAGCCGGAGACGTCGTTTTCCTTCGACAGCAGCAGGCAGACGAGCGTGATGAGCGCGGCACGTTGGCGATGAAGGGCACGCGCCAGCCCCAACCGAGGAGTGCCTCCGATCCTGTTTAAGGGCCGGCGTGGGTGTGCTCGCGGAAGGCGCGTCGCCTTTCCAGAATTCCTGCCCGTTATTTTTCCGGCTTCTGCACTCCTTTCTTAACACTGTCGCGCAAGCCACTGATGTTGCGTCTGATTACCTTGTTTCGGTAGGCGTTTTTCGGCGGCGAACCTGATGCGTTTCATGAGAAGAGTTAACCAAAGTAAACACTTCATTAACCATAATGCCGTTCTAGTGACCCTGTTCGGTCGCCGGTGACTCGGCAGCCGGAATCAGCCAGACGCAAGCAAGCATTGTGATAGTGGCGCATTGTTTGGGGGTTTTGATGAGCGGCAGGCATGTTGCTGTCCTGATGGGCGGATTTTCCTCGGAGAGGCCGGTGAGCCTGTCTTCCGGGGCTGCTTGCGCCGATGCCCTCGAAGCCGAAGGCTATCGCGTCACGCGCGTGGACGTCGGGCGCGATGTAGCCGCGGTTCTCGCCGATCTGCGCCCGGACGTCGCCTTCAACGCCCTGCATGGTCCGTTCGGCGAAGACGGCACGATCCAGGGCATCCTCGAGTATCTGGAAATTCCCTATACCCATTCCGGCGTGCTCGCCTCGGCGCTCGCCATGGACAAGGCGCAGGCCAAGCACGTTGCCAAGGCCTCCGGCATTCCGGTTGCCGAGGCGCTGATCACGGACCGGCGTACATTCGGCAACGAGCACCCGATGAAGCCGCCCTATGTGGTCAAGCCGGTTCGCGAAGGTTCGAGCTTCGGCGTCGTGATCGTCAAGGAAGACCAGTCGCATCCGCCACAGGTGATCGCGTCCAGCGAATGGCGCTACGGCGACCGCGTCATGGTCGAGCGCTACATCGCCGGCCGCGAGCTGACTTGCGGCGTCATGGGCGATATCGCCCTTGGCGTCACCGAGATCATTCCTCAGGGGCATGCCTTCTACGATTATGATTCAAAATACGTAAAAGGTGGTTCAAGCCACGTCATTCCGGCGCAGATTTCACCAAATATTTACCAAAAAATACAAACACTCGCTTTGAAGGCGCATCAGGCAATCGGTTGCCGCGGCGTCAGCCGATCCGACTTCCGCTTCGATGATCGTGGTCCCGGCGAAGGCGAGTTGATCTGGCTGGAAATCAATACCCAGCCCGGCATGACCCCGACCTCCCTGGTGCCCGAGATGGCGCAGCATGCGGGCCTTCAGTTTGGTGAGTTTCTGAGGTGGATGGTGGAGGACGCATCGTGTTTGCGTTGAGGGGCAGAAAGGGCAGAAGGGTGCGTCACCCGCTCGGCGTCGCCGCTGAGGCGGACGAGACGTTCGTGCTGCCGCGTCCATTGCGCAAGGTCGTCCGTTTCCTGGTCAGCCTCGGCACCGGGCGTATCCGCTTTCCGGCGCATACCGGCACCCTGTCGGCCGCTGCCTTCTTCGCGGCAACGGGCTTCTACGGCATGTCGCTCGGCGGCCACACGCAGAATTTCGCGCAGGCCTCGACGACCGCAGCCGGCTTTGCCATCGAGGACGTCCGGGTTTCCGGCAACGAGCAAACCTCCGAGATCGATATTCTTCAGCAGCTCGGGCTCGATGGCGCGACGTCGCTCGTCGCTCTCGACATCGCCGAGGCGCGCAGGCTGATCAGCGAATTGCCCTGGGTACAGAACGTTACTGTGCGCAAGGTCTATCCGGGCACGATCGAGGTGAACCTCGAGGAACGCAAGGCCTTCGGTATCTGGCAGCACGGTTCCGACCTGTCGCTGATCGAGCGTAGCGGCAGTGTCATCGCGCCGCTCCGGGACAACAAGTTCGCCGCCCTGCCGCTGTTCGTCGGCCGCGATGCCGAGACGGCGGCCGCCGGCTTCTACGACGAATTCTCCCGCTGGCCGGAGTTCCGCTCGCGCGTGAAGGCTTTCGTGCGGGTTTCCAGCCGGCGGTGGGATCTGCGCCTCGACAACGGCATCATCGTCAAGCTTCCGGAGGACGACGTCGCGCGGGCGATGACGGTTCTCTCCGAGATGGAGGAGAAGCATCAGCTTCTCGAGCGCGATATCGCCGCCGTCGACCTGAGGCTTGAAGACCGCACCACAGTCCAATTGACGCCGGAAGCCGTTGCCCGGCGGGAAGTCGCGTTGAAGGCGAGGGAGAAGATGCTGAAAGCCCAGGAGAAGCGGATATGAGTTTGTTCGGTTCTTCCAATTTCGGCCTTCCGCGCCTGAAGCCGCTGTCGTCCAAGCGGTCGCACGTCGTCTCGGTGCTCGACATCGGCTCGACCAAGATAGTCTGCATGATTGGCCGGCTGACGCCGCGCGCCGAAAGCCAGATCCTGCCCGGTCGCACCCACAACATTGAAATCATCGGCATCGGCCACCAGAAGTCACGCGGGGTGAAGAACGGCGTCATCGCCGATCTCGACGCGGCGGAAGGTGTCGTCCGACTTGCTGTCGATGCTGCGGAGCGGATGGCGGGGCTGACGATCGACAGTCTGATCGTCAATGTTTCTGCAGGCCGCCTGCAGAGCGACGTCTACACCGCGACGATCGATCTCGGCGGGCAGGAAGTCGATGCGAGCGATCTCAAGAAGGTTCTCGCCGCCGCCGGGCAGCAGTCGCAACGCTCCGACCGGGCGATCCTGCATTCGCTGCCGACCGGCTTCTCGCTCGACGGCGAGCGGGGCATCCGCGATCCGCTGGCGATGTTCGGCGACGTCCTCGGCGTGGATATGCACGTGCTGACGGTCGAACGGGCGGCTCTTAAGAATCTCGAGCTCTGCGTCAACCGCGCCCATCTCTCGGTCGAAGGCATCGTTGCGACGCCTTATGCCAGCGGTCTCGCCGCACTCGTCGACGACGAGGTGGAGCTTGGCTGCGCGGCCATCGACATGGGCGGCGGTACGACAACGATTTCCGTCTTTGCCGAAGGCAAGCTGGTTCACGCCGACGCCGTCAGCCTCGGCGGTCACCATGTCACCACAGATCTTGCGCGCGGGCTTTCGACGCGCATCGAGGATGCCGAGCGCCTCAAGGTCGTGCACGGTTCGGCGCTGCCGAACAGTGCCGACGAGCGCGATATCGTTTCCGTCCCGCCAATCGGCGAGGACGATCGCGACCAGCCGACCCATGTGCCGCGGGCACTGGTTTCGCGCATCGTTCGCGCCCGCATCGAGGAGACGCTTGAGCTCATCCGCGACCGCATCCAGCGCTCCGGTTTCAGCCCGATCGTCGGCAAACGCATTGTGCTGACGGGCGGCGCCAGCCAGCTTACCGGCCTGCCGGAAGCGGCGCGGCGCATTCTCGCCCGCAATGTACGCATCGGTCGCCCGCTCGGCGTCTCCGGCCTGCCGGCCGCCGCCAAGGGGCCGGCCTTCTCCACGGCCGTCGGACTGATGATCTATCCGCAGGTCGCCGACCTCGAGACCCATGCTGCCCATGGCGGCATGTTCTCCACCTTCGGCGGCGGCAACAGCCGCATCGCCCGCGTGGGGCAGTGGCTGAAAGAGAGTTTCTGAACTTCGCCGATGCCGCAGGGTGTCGGACGCAACAGGTGTTTGAGTTTTGAAAGATTTGGCCGGCTCGGCAAGGCGGCCAGAAAACGAGAAGGAACAGTGACATGACCATCAACTTGCAAAAGCCGGATATTACCGAGCTGAAGCCCCGCATCACGGTATTCGGCGTCGGCGGCGGCGGCGGCAACGCCGTCAACAACATGATCACCGCGGGCCTGCAGGGCGTTGACTTCGTCGTCGCCAACACGGACGCGCAGGCGCTCACCATGACCAAGGCTGAACGAATCATCCAGATGGGTGTTGCGGTCACCGAAGGTCTCGGCGCCGGCTCGCAGCCGGAAGTCGGCCGCGCGGCCGCCGAGGAGTGCATCGACGAGATCATCGATCACCTGAACGGCACGCACATGTGCTTCGTCACCGCCGGCATGGGCGGCGGCACCGGCACGGGCGCGGCTCCGATCGTCGCCCAGGCGGCTCGTAACAAGGGCATCCTGACCGTCGGTGTCGTCACCAAGCCCTTCCACTTCGAAGGCCAGCGCCGCATGCGGCTTGCCGATCAGGGCATTACCGAACTGCAGAAGTCGGTCGACACGCTGATCGTCATCCCGAACCAGAACCTCTTCCGCATCGCCAATGACAAGACGACCTTCGCGGACGCCTTCGCCATGGCCGACCAGGTTCTCTATTCGGGCGTTGCCTGCATCACCGACCTCATGGTCAAGGAAGGCCTCATCAACCTCGACTTCGCCGACGTCCGTTCGGTGATGCGCGAAATGGGCCGCGCCATGATGGGCACCGGCGAAGCATCGGGCGAAGGCCGCGCAATGGCTGCCGCCGAGGCCGCAATTGCCAACCCGCTGCTCGACGAAACCTCGATGAAGGGCGCTCAAGGCCTGCTCATCTCCATCACCGGCGGTCGCGACCTTACGCTGTTCGAGGTCGACGAGGCTGCAACGCGCATCCGCGAGGAAGTGGATCCGGACGCCAACATCATCCTTGGCGCCACATTCGATGAAGAACTCGAAGGCCTGATCCGCGTTTCCGTCGTTGCAACCGGTATCGATCGCACGGCCGCGGAGGTGGCCGGTCGCACTGCTGACTTTCGTCCGGTAGCGCCGAAGCCGATTGTTCGCCCGTCCGCCGCAGTCCCGGCCCAGTCGCAGCCGGTTGCCCAGCACCAGCCGTCGGCACCGCAGCCGCAGCCGGTCGCTCAGCCGGTGCAGCAGCAAAACACGGTCGACCAGATCGCGCTCGCAATCCGCGAAGCCGAGATGGAGCGCGAACTCGATATCGCCACCCGTGCCCGGGTTGCCGCGCCGGTGCAGCAAGTGCAGGAAGAAGCCTTTCGGCCCCAAAGCAAGCTTTTCGCCGGTGCTGCCCCGGTGGAGGCCGCTCCCGTAGTGCGTCAGGCCCCGCCGGTGCAGCGTCCGGTCGAAATGCCGGTGCAGGCACAGGTCCACCCGCAAGTGCATCCGCAGCCGGTCCGCCACGAGCCTGCTCCGGTCATGCGCCAGCAGGCCGAACCGGTGCGCATGCCGAAGGTCGAGGATTTTCCGCCGGTCGTGAAGGCTGAGATCGACCACCGCGCGCATGCCGCCCCCGCTCACCAGGAAGAGCGCGGCCCGATGGGGCTCCTGAAGCGAATCACTAATTCGCTTTCCCGCCGCGACGATGACGACCATGGCGTCTCGGCCGACATGACGGCGGCAGCACCGAGCGCTGCGTCCCAGCAGCGCCGCCCGCTTTCGCCGGAAGCGAGCCTTTATGCACCGCGTCGCGGTCAGCTCGACGATCACGGCCGCGCCACGCCACAGGCGCGCTCGCACGAAGATGATCAGCTCGAAATCCCGGCATTCCTTCGCCGCCAGTCGAACTGATTTTGAAGGACTGTTCCTTCACCTTGCCGAATGCCCGGGCGACAGCCCGGGCATTTTTCGATTTTCCTCGTTATTTCAATGGCTTGCAATTTGTGTTGCGCGCATGACAATTGCGTAACAATGCGAAACGAACAGTGATTTGGAATGGTGCCTCCAAAATCTTATTTTCAGCATCGGAATTGGGGACGCATACGATTCGATCGGGCGCTGTTAGTTCGAAGAGTCGAGGGTTCGGCCAGCAGGCGTGGATCCTCGGGCATCTGACTTGCGCCTTGAACATTGCTGCATCCCTCGTGCGTTTGGCCGACGGCTTATCGAGTGCCGGGGCCGCATTGAGTGAAAGTGAAGACGAGAATGGGAATTGAGCTCCTCGGGTTTCAGACGACGATTGCGAACCCGGTAACGCTGAAGGGGATTGGCGTCCATTCCGGCGCGGAAGTGTCGATCACCTTCCATCCGGCCGAGGCCGACGCCGGCATCGTATTTCAGCGGGTTCTCGCCGGCGGCCGCGTTGCCGAGTTCAGGGCCGTCTCTTCGCAGGTCGGCAACACCGACCTCTGCACGGTTCTCGGCTTGTCGCCGGCGACGTCGATCGCCACGGTCGAGCATGTGATGGCCGCGATCTACGCGCTCGGCCTCGACAACTTGCTCGTCGAGGTTCACGGCGCCGAAATTCCGATCATGGACGGTAGCTCCGAGCCCTTCATCGACGCGATCGAACAGGTGGGCCTGAGGGCGCTGGCCGTCAAGCGCCGCTATATCCGCATCATCAAGCCGGTGCGAATCGACTCGGGTGCTTCTTGGTCGGAGTTCACGCCCTATGACGGCATGCGTTTCGAGGTCGAGATCGACTTCGACTGCCCGTTGATCGGCCGTCAGGCCTGGAAGGGCGATATGACACCTTCGGTCTTCAAGCGGGAACTGTCACGCGCACGCACCTTCGGCTTCATGCGCGACGTCGAACGGCTGTGGGCCGGCGGCTTCGCGCTTGGTTCGTCCCTCGAAAACTCGGTGGTGATCTCGGACGACAACACGGTGGTCAATGTCGAGGGGTTGCGCTATGCGGACGAGTTCGTTCGCCACAAGACCCTTGACGCCGTCGGCGATCTCTCGCTGGCCGGCGCTCCCTTCATCGGTTGCTATCGCTCCTATCGCGGCGGCCACAAGATGAATGCGAACGCGCTGAAGGCGCTGCTCAGCGACCCCACCGCCTACGAGGTCGTCGAAACGGCCACCCCGCGTCAGCGCATCCGCCCGCGCGACATGGTCGCCGTCGCAGCTCCGGGCTTTGCGCCCTGGTCCGCATAACAATAAACTTCTGTTCTTCTCCAGTCGCCGGCCGAAAGGCCGGCATTTTCATTGTGCGGATGATTCCCGGAAGCCGATTTTGGGGGCCGAGATATGCTTCAGTGCCAAGTATTGGACGGCTTTCATCCGTGGAAAACGTGCAAAGCACTGCATACCGCCACAAATTTGCATGAATTGCTGATCATGACGTTGCGATCTTGAGGCAACTTGCTCTAAAACGCGCAGGCTGGCGGGATGCGGTCCGCCGAATGGAACGGGAATATTCGATGGTTCTTGCAGTTTCGCTCGACATGAGAAAATCAGTGCGCGTTGCCGCGGTCGTTGTTGCGGCTGTGGTTGGCAGCAGCCTGATCACAGCCTGCCAGAACGACCCGGATATTGATATCACCAAGCTCACGGCGGAAACCGATCCGCCGGAGGTTCTCTACAATCAGGGCCTTGCCAACCTCAATGCCGGCAAGACGACGGAAGCGGCGCGCAAGTTCGAAGCGCTCGACCGCCAGCACCCATTCTCCGAATACGCCCGCAAGGCGCTGGTGATGAACGCCTTCGTCTCCTACCGCAACGGCCAATATCAGGAAGCGATCAACGCCACCAGCCGCTACCTGAACCTCTACCCGCAATCGGAAGATGCGGCCTATGCGCAATATATTCAGGGCCTCGCTTATACGAAGCAGATTCCCTCCGTAACCCAGGACCAGAAGGCGGCCGCGAAGGCGATCGAGGCGATGCAGGCAGTCGTCGATAAATATCCGGACTCGGACTATGTCGAGGATGCCCAAGTGAAGATCCGCTTCGCCCGTGACCAACT